>JAEEKG010000061.1 GCA_016282315.1 Clostridiales bacterium
AGAATTGAGAGCTTCTTTCAATCTTTCGGACAACGCTCTTATTTCATCAGATACTTCTTTTACTTCGCTCTTTTTAGCAATATTGTATGTCAATCTTGAAACGGCATTTTTAACTATTCTGTCAAACTGATCATAGGAAATCTGAACAGATGTCTTTACACCTGCTTCAATTGCACCCTGAATATCTTCAGCTGAGATTGTTTTAACAACAGAACTTGAAGCTTCACTAAGTGCCTTTTCAACAGCAAGAGAAATCTTGCTGGACAATTCATCTTCGTCAACTTTAACATCAACCGTTGATGAACCGGTATTCTCCTGTATTACATTTTTAACAGCATTTGTTATTTTGTCAGCCAAAGCTTTAGTATCTGTAGTATTAGCATTTTTCAATTCTTTGATTGCGGCATTATTCTTGTCAATTACTTCGCTGATATGAGCATTCATATCTTTGTTAGCATTTTCGTTGCTGTTTCTGAGTGAAGAAATAACTGCCAGTGTGACAAGCATAACTATGGCTGTGACCAGCATTATTATACTTACCAACAATACTACTTGCCTTTTCTTTTCCATATTGCCTCCATTAACTTACGAATATATATGTTTGTATCTATGATTATTTCTTGGGTACAAATACAGCAAATTCGAATTCAAGTCCTTCAACATCGTCAAGAGTAAACTGTGAACCATCATTCTTTGAAATGTTGAATGCTCTGTATGTGAAATTGCCCCACCATTTGCTGTCTACAAGAACAACCTTTGTTGATACTTCAGCAGGACGTGTGTCACCTGTATTTGGAGTATTGAGATCAACCCAACCTTCAGGTCTGTACTTCTTGTCGCCAAGAATAACTATAACTGATCCTTCAGGAATATCGTCTTTTGTAAGCATTCTGTCATTGCATGCAAATCTGAGATAAACTGTTGCCTGGAGAGGATTTGATTCGCTGATAATCTGAGTGAATTCACTTGCACTTCTGTTTGACTGCCAATATGACTGATTGAGGAATGTAAGCTCAAGTGTATCATACTTCATTGGATCGTATCCAGCTTCCTGCAAAGCTTTCTGAACTGAAGTAAGTTTAATTACCAATGCTTCTGTAATAACCAATGTACAACCTGCATCAAACTCAATTGTGCCTTTGTAATTCTTGATTGTTCCAGTAACTTTTACTTTGTCGCCAACTTTAACTGTTGATGCTTCATCACCTTTTGCTCTGTAAGCATCAATCTTTCTTGCTGTGTCGCCATTGACAACGATTGTTATAGTAACATTCTTGTATTGCTCACTGTATGCAGTTGGAACGGCTGTAACAACACCTTCAAGTGTGAATGTGCCTTTGAGGCTTTCACCGTCTTTAAGAGCATAAGCAGCTGTCAAGATAGCATTTGGATCATTAGGATCAATTACTACTTCCTCTGTTGTTGTAACTTCTTCGGTTGTAGTTACTTCTTCTGTTGTTGTAACTTCTTCAGTTGTAGTCACTTCTTCAGTTGTAACTTTTTCTGTTGTAGTTACTTTTTCTGTTACTGTAGTAGCTTCAGTTGTAACCTTTTCTGTTGTAGTATCTTTTTCAGTTGTGGTTACTTTTTCTGTTGTAACTACTTCTGTTTGTTCTGTAGCCGGTTTTTCTGTTGTAGTAGTTGATTGCTGACCAGAACAAGCTACCAGAGCTATAACCATTATTGCGCACAATAATACAGCTATTATTTTTTTCATAAAAATAACTCCTATAAAAATATTTTGAATCTACTCAGCGTTATATGGCCAATAGATATTGTCACCATTTCCAGTTAGCATTGTAAATTCTATATATGACAGCCTGTCAAACTCAAAATTGAACCAAGCTGAAATATCTTCATAATAAAGAGCTTCTTCAGTTACCTCTTCCATCTCTTCGTACTTTGAAAAACCATTCTTTTTCATAAATTCTATGATGGTCTTTTTGCTCTTCATGAAAACCTTTTCGCCAAATACTTTAACATCCGGAGAAAAACACTGAATCAAAGTTGCCCTGAGCTTGTTGCTTCGCTCAAACCACACCGTCATCATTTGTTTGTTGTATATGAACATCTGTTCATATGTATCATCATCTTCGTCAATATTTATTTTGTCCGGCATTCCCAGTATCTTAATTATATCTTCGGACTCCATGCCGAGTTTGATGCCACACACTCCGACACCAAATTCTATATTCAATTTTTAATCACCTTTCAAACAAATGCAATATATTTAATGTATTTAGATTGTTTCTAATATTTTACTACATAATATTGAATAATTCAAATAATTGTTATTTCGCGCTTTGTTTTTTTCTGAAGAGTTAATTCATGACAGAAATACACTGACAAAAAAGGTGTTTTCCGTGGACAAAACAGCAGTGGAATGATACAATATATTATCGAAAAGGAAGTGAAAATAATGGTCAAACTTGCCATAGTGGATTTAGATGGCACACTCGCATATACGCTGCCCGGAATGCTGAATGGAATTAATGCAGTAAGAAGACAATACGGGTGCAGAGATTTAGGTATTCCCGACTTGTATGAAAGCATAAATTATGCTACTCCCGGTTTTATTTCCAACTTGATAAAAGATACACCCTTAAAGGATGACTTAGATAAAGCAATTGAACTCTATTTGAAAGAATACAGCAATTATTGCATCGATGGTTCTATTCCATATGAAAACATAAAAGAAACCATGTTAAAATTGCGAAGCATGGGTATTCACCTTGTTGTATTTTCAAACAAAGACAACACAAGAGTAAACTGGATAATAGACAAACACTTTAATGGCGTTTTCGATGAGAGCATCGGAACTGGTCTGTATCCCGGAAAACCGGATCCGACCGGACCTATTGCAATAGCAAAAAAATATGGCGCAAAGCCAAGTGAAACTGTTTTTATAGGGGACTCTGATGTAGATGTTTTGACAGCCAAGAATGCGGGTATGATCAGGCTGAATGTTACATGGGGATACAGAGACAGGCAGACATTGATTCAAAGCGGTTCACAATACTTAGCCGACAAACCAGAAGATTTGATTAGGATAATTAATAAAATAAACAAAAATGAGATATAAGGAGAAATTAAGATGAAATTACCATTCAAAATTGATTTAAAAGATAAAGTTGCTGTTGTAACCGGAGCAGGTGGTGTTCTCTGTTCAGGATTTGCTGAAGTAATAGCTGAATGCGGAGCAAAAGTTGCTGTGTGCGATCTCAGAGTAGATGCTGCAAAAGTAGTTGCTGACAGAATTTGTGAGAATGGTGGAAAAGCAATTGCTGTTGAAATGAATGTTCTTGAAAGAGAAAGTGTACAAAAAGCTCGTGATTTAATTGCTGAGCAACTCGGAACATGCGACATACTCTTAAATGGAGCAGGTGGTAATAATCCTAAAGGCACAACAACAAAAGAATATTTGGATCCTGAAGATCTTGAAGGAAAAGAAGACCTTGTCACATTCTTTGATCTCGATCCTAAGAGTGTTGAATTCGTTTTCAATCTCAATTTCTTGGGTACATTGATTCCAACTCAGGTATTTGCTAAAGACATGGCTAAAAAAGAAGGAACAGTAATCTTAAATGTATCAAGCATGAATGCATTCAGACCTCTGACAAAGATTCCGGCTTATTCCGGTGCAAAAGCAGCTGTATCAAACTTCACTCAGTGGCTTGCTGTTCACTTCTCAAAAGTAGGCATCAGAGTAAATGCAATTGCTCCCGGATTCTTTGTTACAAACCAAAACAAGAATATGCTGATTAACCCGGATGGTTCACTCACGCCAAGAAGCCAGAAGATTATTTCTCATACTCCAATGGGAAGATTCGGAACAACTGATGATCTAACTGGAACACTGTTGTGGTTACTTGACAACAATAGTTCTGGATTTGTTAATGGTGTTGTGGTACCGGTAGATGGCGGTTTTGCTGCTTATTCAGGAGTGTAATTGTTTAACAACATATAACTCAAAACGGCTTGAGATTTTGCGTCCCAAGCCGTCCTTTTTCTTGTTTACACGTACTCAATAGGCAGAACAAACACATTATCTTTCAATTTCAATTTGTATTCTGAAAGACAAATGATTGCTCCGTTACCTTTGTTTTTGGAGATCTCTTTGTCCAAAACATCGAAAGAACCTGCCATAAATGAACTAGGATTAGAGGTTTTTTTGATTTCGATTGGATAAAGTGTTCCATTTTCTTCAATAATTAAGTCTATTTCACATTCCTCATATTCTATGTTGTTGTTTTCGTTTTTTCTTTTTACCTTATCTTTGCCTCTGTAGTAGTAAAGGTATTTCGAGTAGTCTTTCCCAACATTCGTATATGACTTAATAATTTCGTTGATAACAAAAGTTTCAAAGAATGCACCATTCATCGCACCATGCTCCAAAGTTTCAGGGGTCAGCCAGGAGGTTAGATATGCGGCCAAACCGGTATCTCTGAAATATATTTTTGGAGACTTGATGTTTCTGGTAAGATGAGAACTGTAATATGGCTGAAGTAGGAAAACAATGTCGGTCTTTTGTAAAATACTTACCCAAATCCTGATTGTTTCCAATGAAACACCTACATCATTAGCTATGCTTTGATATTCCAATACACTTCCGGTTCTTGCGGCCACAGAAACCATGAAACGGAAAAAAGTATTGAAATCTTTTACCTTGGTTATATCGTATACATCTCTTTCTATGTATGTTCTGACATATGAGTCGTAAAACATTTCCCAATTAGGTGAGTTATCGTCATAGAGTTCAGGATAGAAACCATTATGTATTTTCTTCCAGATATTATCATACTTTTTGATTTCTTTTTGTCTTTCGGAAAAATACTCTTCAGATGGTACGAAGTGCTGATTAAAGCTGATGTCATACAACTCTCTCATAGACAGATTCGATAACTCTACAATAGAAACCATTCCCGCCAGAGATTCAGATAAACCTTTCATTAGTTCCCACTTTTGTGAGCCGGAAAACAAATAGTTTCCTTTTCCGCCAACATCATCGATTATGACTTTTGCAGAATTAATCAATTCGGGTACTCTCTGAATTTCATCAACAAACAACGGACGTTCGAAACTCTTCAAAAATAAATCAGGATCTGTTTTTGCCGCATTAAATAGCTGGTTGCTTCTCAGATTAATCCTTCTGATATTGGGAAATACATGTGATGTGATAGTAGTTTTTCCTACTTGTCTGGCACCTGTAACAGCAACTGATTTAAACGTTTTAAATGAATCGGTAATCAGCTTTTCGGCAGCCCTATTGATATATGGCATACAATTCTCCTTTTTGGCTATTCTCAAATTAAATTTGATTATAGCCAAATTTTTACCTCGCGTCAATAGTTTTAAATTAGATTTTTGTCTATTCTCAAATTCAATTTGATTTTAGACATTTTTTCATATTAATAAAAAACCCCATATCTGAAAAAATCATCTTTCTCAAATAATGGGGTTATTTGCTATCAGTAGAATATATTACTGAGCATCAGAAACGAGTTCAGAAAAGTCAGCTGTCTTCAAAGAAGCGCCACCAATAAGACCGCCGTCAATATCTTTCATTGAAAGAAGTTCCTTTGCGTTCTTTGTGTTCATTGAACCACCGTACTGGATTGTTGTTGCTTCAGCTGTAGCCTTGTCATAGATGCCGGCAAGGACGTCTCTTATAGCTTTACAAACTTCTTCAGCCTGTTCTGATGTAGCTGTCTTACCTGTTCCGATAGCCCATACAGGTTCATAGGCTATGATAACATTTGCCATTTCTTCTTTGCTTACATCTTTGAGAGCAACTTTTGTCTGAAGAGATACTGTTTCGAATGTGATATTCTTTTCTCTTTCATCAAGTGTTTCACCAACGCAGAGAATCATCTTGAAGCCTGCGGCAAGTCCTGCTTTGAGTCTAGCGTTGACTGTGTCATTTGTCTCACCGAAATACTGTCTTCTTTCGCTATGTCCGACAATAACATATTCTGCTCCGACTGCTTTGAGCATATCTGCAGATACTTCACCGGTATATGCTCCTTTTTCGGCAAAGTGAACATTCTGTGCGCCTATGTGAATGTTTGTTCCTTCAGCTGCCTTGACTGCTGTTGCAATGTCAACAAAAGGTACGCAAAGAACCGTTACGCTGTCATCTTTTCCTTTTACAAGAGGAGCGAGCTCCTTAATGAATGCTTCTGTCTGAGCCGGTGTCATGTTCATTTTCCAGTTGCCGGCAATTACTACTTTTCTTTTGCTCTTATCCATGATATGCCTCCGAATTATTTATCCAACAAACAAGCGATTCCCGGAAGTTCTTTGCCTTCGATGAATTCAAGAGAAGCACCACCACCTGTTGAGATGTGTGTCATCTTGTCAGCAAATCCGAGTTTCTGAGCTGCTGCAGCTGAGTCACCTCCGCCAACGATTGAAATAGCGCCTGATTCAGCAACTGCCTGTGCAACTGCCTGTGTTCCTGCTGCGAAGTTTTCCCATTCGGATACACCCATAGGTCCGTTCCAAATAACTGTTCCTGCACCGATGATTGACTTAGCGAACAATTCTCTTGTTGTAGGTCCGATATCAAGTCCCATCCAACCATCCGGAATTGCATCTGAATAAATGCGCATGTATGGTGTTTCAGGATCATATTTACGACCAACTATATTGTCAACTGGGATGAGGAAGTCAACGTTGTTTGCTTTTGCTTTTGCAAGGATTTCTCTTGCAACATCAAGTTTGTCGTCTTCAACTATTGATGTGCCTATTGTATGGTTTGTAGCCTTCAAGAATGTATAAGCCATTCCGCCGCCGATGATAATCATGTCAACTTTATCTAAAAGGTTGTTGATAACACCGATCTTGTCAGATACTTTAGCACCGCCGAGAATTGCAATAAATGGTCTCTTAGGATTTTCAAGAGCGTTGCCCATGATTGTGATTTCTTTCTGAATCAAGTAACCGCAAACTGCTGGAAGATAATCTGCTATACCTGCTGTTGAAGCATGAGCTCTGTGAGCTGTTCCGAAAGCATCATTAACGAAAACATCACCGAAAGCTGCAAGTTTCTTTGCAAGTTCAGGATCATTCTTTTCTTCACCTTTAGTGAATCTTGTGTTTTCAAGAAGAACGATTTCGCCTGCCTTCATAGCAGCAACTTTAGCCTGAGCGTCTTCACCTACTGTGTCTGTTGCAAAAGTAACGATTCCGCCCAAATATTCATTGAGTCTGTCAGCTACCGGTTTAAGTGAGAATTTCTTAACATCGCCTTTAGCTTTTTCGATTGCAGCGTCTGTTGCAGCCTGTCTCTCAGCTTCAGGGAGTTTCTCTATAGCTGCCAATTCTTTTTTATTGAGTTTGATTTCTTTATCGAAAACATTGTGAGGTTTTCCGAGATGTGAGCAAAGAACTACTTTGCATCCCTTTTCAACCATATATTTGATTGTAGGAAGAGCTTGTACGATTCTGTTGTCATCTGTAATGGCACCGGATTTGTCCTGTGGAACGTTAAAGTCGCAGCGAGCAATAACTCTTTTTCCTGCAATATCGATGTCTTCAATTGATTTTTTGTTGTAATTCATATTTTTTCCTTTCGGGGTCTGTATTTTTTCTCTTTTCCGCAAAATTGTATCACAGAGGCGTTGTATTTTCAATACATTTCGGTTCCTATGAGACCAAAAATGCAGCTATTTCAATTTTAGTTCCCAGAGATTTTTCATCTTTTTCTCCAAGAGCAACTATCTCTAGTTTATGGTGACCCGGTTTTAAATCTCTGGAAAAGAATACGCAGTTGATTCTATTGAATGTTTCACAATAACTGTCATAACAGCTAGAGTATTCATACTCTCCGTCATCTATTCTGTATTTGTATTTTCCAGCTTCCTTGCAAAACCACACAATAGCGCCGATGGCCGTACCATCGAACTCAAACTCCAGTTTTTGGTCCTTTTCTTCAGCAACTATTTTACCTAAATCTAGATAGAAACTATCTTCTACATATTTAAAATCACCGTGATTAATTGACTTACAAGGAACAAGTCTAGCATCAGGATACTGATTCTCACTATCTTCACCCAGTACAACTTTAAGATAGTCAATTACTTTGTCTGCATATATTTTGTGTCCGCAGTCAATTGGGTGAACGCCTTCCTGAGTATAAGTTAAGAATGTTCCCTCGCCGCTCTGAACTCTTTTAACAAATTCATGACCCACATCTACTAAATCTATTCCGTATTTTTTAGATAGCGTGTCATATGAATCTACGCTTTCAATTGTTTCGCCCTTCAAAAGCATTTCATACATTCTCTGTGTTATAGTTTCCACTAAAACCAAATCGCAATTGGGCAAGTCTCGCTTGAAGTTAAGTATCATAGCTTCTTCGTATTTAGTGCAATCTTCCAAAACCGAGTCATTTGTACAGAATTCAATGAAGATGAGATCCGGTTTCTTCTCTGTTACTTCAATATTCATTCTGTATACGCCAAAATCCGAGCCCGTTCCGCCGATTGCAGCATTTATTTCAACTATTTCTTTGTCTTTGTATGTTTCTCTAAGCCACTTTGTTACAAGAGCCCTGTATGAGGTCTCAGCCCATTTGCTTGAGCCTGCTCCTTTTGTTATTGAGCCACCGAAATATGCAACTCGTATTTCTTTTGTGTTCTTGTCTAGTAGCTTCTTTTTAAAATTATTTATCATTTCTAACTCCGCGCATAATGTCTTGTGTTTTAACTTCAAAAGGCACTTTTACATAATACAGCATTTGAACGTGAGGTGTAGATGGAATCTCTTCCATCTTTTCATTATATATAACATCAACCTTTATTCTTCTGCCAAATTTACCCGGTGTGATTATTTCGACTTCGTCGCCTGAATTCATCTTGTTCTTTTGTAAAAATCCTGCTAGTCCCGTTTTTTCGTCATAAGAAACAGCAGTTCCCAGGTACGCTTTATCTCTTATATATCCCATGTCTTTAACTGTCTGAGCGTTTTCCATAGGATTATCAAAGAAATATCCCGTTCCATATTCTCTATGGCTTACTGATTCTAGTTCTTCTGACCATCTCGGATCAAGCTTGTAATCTTTTCCATATTTGATATATCCATCTATTGCAGCTCTATAGGCATTTGTGACTACAGCTGTGTAATACACGCTCTTCATTCTTCCTTCAATCTTAAATGAAGATATACCGGCATCAACAAGCTCAGGGATATGTTCAAGCATTTTCATGTCTTTAGAACTCATAATAAAAGTTCCATCAGGAGTTTCTTCTATAGGAAGTCCTGTTTCAGGTCTCTTCTCTTCCGTTATTACATAATTCCATCTGCACGGCTGAGCACATGCGCCCAAGTTACCATCTCGTCCTGTCAAATAGTTAGACAATAAACATCTTCCTGAAAAAGAAACACACATAGAGCCGTGAACAAATGTCTCTATGTCTAAATCTTTTGGTATGAGCCTTCTCATCTCAACTATTTCCTGTAAACTGAGTTCTCTTGCCAGTACTACTCTTTTTGCTCCCTGGTTATACCAATAAATAGCATCTGCTGCACTTACAACTCCAGCTTGAGTTGAAATGTGTATTTCGCATGTTGGCCACAACTCTTTGACAAGAGCAAAAACGCCAACATCAGCAATGATAAGTGCGTCTGGCCCGATTTCTTTTAGCGTCAATATGTATTGTCTTAAATCTTCATACATGTATGTTCTCGGGAGAACATTTACTGTAACATATACTTTTTTATTTATTGAATGAGCATACTTGACAGCTGAATCAAGTTCTTCATTTGTAAAGTTCTCAGCTGCACTTCTCATTCCGAATGTCTTTCCGGCAAGATACACAGCATCAGCACCATACCTGAATGCCGCTGTCATCTTCTCGTAATTGCCGGCAGGCGAAAGCAATTCTAACATTAAATATTCTCCTTCTCAGAACAATCTTATCATTGCAACAATAATAAATATTGCAAAATCTATGATAACGGGTTTAGACAACAAAATTACCTTTAAGTTATACAGCAAGTTCTGTTTTTGTTCGGGTTGTGTTGTTTTAAATTTAGCATTCCACTCTTTATATTTTGATTCAAGTATAGCAAACAGAATGAAAAGAGATAAAAGCAATAGTGAAATTGTAATAAGCCAGAACAAAAAGCTTCCATCAGGGTTAGAAGACAATGACCACAAATATTTCTCGCCGAATACTAAATAGAAATTGCAAAGCAAATGAGAAATAAACGGCCAGATAAATGATCCTGTTATATATGCTAAATATGTCCACAATACTGAAGCTATGAAATGAACAAAGAATTCCTGAAAACTCAAGTGCATCATGGAATACAATAGTGAAGTAATTATAATCGAGCAAAGTACGCCTGTTGATTTATATTCACTATACACAATTGATCTAAATAAGAATTCTTTTCCAAGACTTGGCAAAAGAACAAAAGCAAATATTATCAGCAGCCAATCTGAAAAAGAATTCAATTGAATATTGAAATTACTGCTGTAAAAATTGAATAGGAAATAATCCCTATACGGCAGAAAAACACCAAACTTGAGCACTACAAAGACTAGTATGACTATAAGGGTGACAACTATAGTTATCCCTATATTCTTAATACTCGTAGGTCTTACGTTTATTTTGCTCATCAAATCTTTGCTTCTGATACTCATATATATAGCCGCCGAAGCTCCATATATGAAAACCTGGAGAGCTATAACGGCGGCGTATGACGCATTAACATTTGCTGCGTTACTGAAATTGAATATTACAAACGCTATTGCAAAAACAGTTACGAGTAATATCAGCGCGGACGGGCCGAAATAACTATTGCCGTCCTTATTTCTTGGCATATATTCCCCTTTCGGTGATTAATACATCAACTGCAAAATCGTATTTGCCGTGCGGCGCTTCGTTAATTATGAAGTCATAATAACAAACACCCACTTTGATTCCATTGTACTTTGAGAGGAACCTGTCATAGTATCCTCCTCCGTAACCTATTCTATAACCTTTTTTGTCAAAAACGATTGCAGGAATAATGCAGATTACTTTGCTGTTTATGTTTTCTTTCTGGACATATTCTTCACATTCGTCTTTTGGCTCTTTCAATCCGAAAACACTGTCTTCAAGTTGATCAAAAGAGCTGATATATTTGAATGTGATGGTCCTGTCAGTTGTATTGCATTTGGGACAAGCCAATTTTTTGCCGTCTTTTAAAACTGCTTCGGCTACTCCCAAAACATTTACTTCTTCAGTTTTAGGAATGTATATCAGCACTGTCTCGGCATTCTTATATGTCTGAGAATTAAGTATTTTTTCTGTGACAAGGTTGTCCAGTTTTTCTTTTTCTTCTTTGGGCAACTCTTTTCTCTTTTTTCTGTATTCTTCCCTTAATTCACTTTTAGCTTTTTTTAAATCTGTCATTTTGCGACCACTTTTTTAGCTAGATCGTCCTGAACTTTCTTTCCGTATAAAACACCTACAAGGGCAAGTCCGAATTCAACGGATACTCCTACTCCGGAAGCTGTGATTATATTTCCGTCAATCACAACTTTCTTGTCAGTAGAAATATGCCCTTTCATTCCTGGTTCCATGCCGGGATAACATGTTGCTTTTTTCTTATTCAGGAGATTTCTTGATCCCAACACTATTGAAGGAGCGGCACAAATTGCAGCTATATATTTTCCTTCTTCAACAGCTCTGTTTATATATGTTTCTACTTCTTTTGAAGCATCAAGATAGTTCGTTCCGGGAATTCCGCCTGGAAGGACAATCATATCAAATTCTTTATCTGTTTCGAGTTCACTCAAAGCGATATCCGTGTTAACGCTGATTCCGTGAGAACTGACTTGAGTTTTTCCTCTTACGCCTGCTACCACTACATCTGCTCCTGCTCTTCTGAGCATATCTACAGGAGCCAAAGCCTCAATTTCTTCACAGCCGTCAGCAAAAAATACAATTACTTTTTTTGACATATTATTCACCTGTTAATATCCAAAAGATAAGTAACTTCTTTTTCTATTTCTTCGTGGATATCCTCTTTAGATAATAATTCTTTTCCTTCAAAACAGACTATTCTCTTCCAGCCATAGTTGTCTGATGTGTATTTGGCAGCATTGTAACATCTGTTGATATAGTCTGTATTTATTTCGTGAATATCTACTTCTCTTCCTGTTTCCTTAGCTCTTTCTTTGACAAGTCTTTGAGATATCTCAGGTTTCATTTCCAAGAACAGAACAAGATCCGGTTTCGGAATGCCCATCTTGTTGTATTCAAAATCAAAGAGCCAAGTCAAAAACGGTTCCCAATAATCATGGTCTAGTTTTGCAAGTTGGTGAACTGCATTAGCTGTAGTATATCTGTCAGCAATGATTACGCTGTCTTCTTCCTCATAAAAGTCTTTCCAGTTCATCTTGTAGTCGGCATATCTGTCAACAGCATAGAAGGTTGAAGAAGCATAAGGATTTACGTCATCAGGATTAGTTCCGAAATCCCCGTGAAGGTACATCTTAACAAGACTTGAACTGTCACTATCATAATTGGGGAATGAAATAAGTCTGACTTTTTTGCCTTGTTCCTTTAATGTTTCGTATAACAACTCGCACTGAGTATGCTTTCCGGAACCATCAAGGCCGTCAATAGCGATTAATTTTCCCATTTATTCCTCATCTCCTTCACTAGAATTTTCACTGTTATCCCTGTTCATCTTCATCTGATAATATTCTTCTTTTGAAATCAAAATCTGTCTTGGCTTCTGACCTTCCGGAGGACCGACTATTCCGCGCTCTTCCATTATGTCAATCAGTTTAGCTGCTCTGCCAAATCCCAAAGACAATTTTCTTTGCAGCAATGATGTGGATATCTTGTCTGCTTCAAATGCTACTTCTATAGCCTTTTCAAGCATAATGTCTTCTTCTTTGCTTCCTGTTCCTGAAGCAGCTCCAGCATTAGCAGAAGAGCCGCCTTTTGAACCATTATCGCTCTGTTCAGCATTCTTGTTGATCTGAGCCATAATCTGGTCATCGGTCTGTGCAGGTCTTTGATCTTTTATAAACTCAATGACTTTGTCTATTTCACTGTTGGAAACAAATGAGCCTTGAATTCTTATTGCTTTCATTGCGCCGACAGGCATGTAGAGCATATCGCCCTTGCCCAGTAATTTTTCTGCTCCTGCTCTGTCGAGTATAGTTCTAGAGTCGATGTTTGAAGCAACTTTACAAGAAATTCTTGAAGGGATATTAGCCTTGATCAAACCGGTAACTACGTCAACACTAGGTCTTTGTGTACCGATTACAAGGTGCATGCCGGCAGCTCTAGCCTTCTGAGCAATTCGGCATATATATCCTTCAACTTCTTTGCCTGCTGTCTGCATCAAATCTGCAAGCTCGTCTATAATAATGACTATTCTGGGCAAGTATTCTTTATTTGGATCGCCCAAAACAGCTTCATGATACTCATCAAGGTTTCTGACTTTGACAGACTCGAGTATTTCAAAACGTCTGTCCATTTCCTGAGTAGCCCAGTGCAAAGCTCCTGCAGCTTTTTTAGGATCTGAAATAACAGGGACAAGCAGGTGGGGCATCTCTTTATACATACTGAATTCAACCTTTTTAGGGTCAATCAATATGAGTTTGACTTCTTCAGGTTTAGCTTTGTACAGAATGCTCACAATGAAACTGTTGATACATACTGATTTACCCATACCGGTGGCACCTGCAACAAGCAAGTGAGGCATCTTTGCAATGTCAAGATATCTCTTCTTGCCGGCTACGTCCATACCGATAGAACACCATACCAGGCTAGGAGCATTTCTGAATTCATCATCATCGATGAGGTCACGTAGATATACAACAGCTTTTCTCTTGTTTGGTACTTCAATACCTATAGCACTCTTTCCTTCTACGACGCCTTCTATGATAATTCCCTGTGTAGCTAAAGCATACGCAAGTTCATCGGCTAAAGTAGCAATTTTATTAACTCTTGTTCCTTCTTCAAGTGCCACTTCATATCTTGTTATAGCAGGACCTCTTGATACGCTTACAACTTTTACATTAACTCCGTAAACAGCCAGAGTAGATTCAAGTTTAGCTGATATAGCCCTGATTTCTTCTTCTGCTTCGCTCTTAGACTCAGCATTGTATTCTGAAACAAGGAAGTCTACAGGCGGGAACTGGTAAGAATCTATTTCAGACAATATCTTTTCTTTTCTGCTGTCTTCTTTAGGTTCTTCTCTTACATTGTTCTTTCTAGACACTTTCAAAGCTGTGTCAACGGCTTTTATATTTGTTTCAGATGTCTCAACCTTTGGTTTATTAGCATAGCTCTTTTCGATTGTCTTGTTCTCCGGTTGATCAAATATCTTTGACAAGTCAGTATATGTGCTGTCATCAGGTTCACTTTCCACCGGAACAACTTCAAGAGTCTCAATTTTTCTGCCTTTATCTTCAGAAACCAAGTAATTAGATGAATCTACTTCAGCTCTTTTCTGTTTTACTCCGGATCTGTTTCTGTTTTCTTCTAAGAACAATTCATCATCGATGTCAGACTTGTTGTTATATTTGTCGCCTGCACTCTGTTCTTTTCTTACATTGTCTCTTCTTTCAGCATTCTCTCTAGCTGCCTCTTTAGACTTATTTCTCTGAACTCTCTTCTCTTGTGAACGGATAATATAGAATTTGATTCTGTCAAATATCTTTGCAGGAGTTATGTCAAGGAAGAATATGACGAGAATTGCCAAAGCAAGTATTGTGAATATGATGACACCGGCAGGTCCTATAACTTTGTTCAATAATTGAGCAGCGCCTCCTCCAATGCCGCCTCCGCTTGTTGCATTTTTTCCTGTTGATACAAGTTCATCCCAGCTCATGCTGTTGTTTGTTCCGTAAACGACTGTATGAATGAACATAGATGCCATGAGGATTATACCGACAGTAAATGCCCATTTGTAGTAATGTGATCTGTTCATTACGTTTCTCTTGTGCATTATGGCATGCAAAAGCAGGAACACCGGAATTATGTAAGCAGCTCCTCCAAGTGCTCCTAAAGATATGTTTTTAAACCAGGCACCAAATGCACCGGCAAAATTGGGTTGAACGTAACAGATAAAAATGAAGATGGCAAGCGCAACCAATATTACTGAAACCAATAATAATGACAAACCTGAAGGCTGTTTATATGCCTTTTCCTTTTTGTCGTTGCCTTTTTCTTCTTTGTAATCCTCTTTGTATTTAGGATTCTCTTTCATTTTTTTAGACAAGAAAGTTTTCCTCCGAATGAATCTATATTTACATGGAAAAAATATATATTAATTAAATCTTAGCAGTTAATTATATCATATGGGGCTGGTTTTAGCAATAAAACGGAATTGACTTTTCGCGTTCATTGGGGGGGTAAATTATGGCGCAGACTTTTGAGACTGCGCCATAATGAATTGTTATTATTCATGACCTTTGACTTTGATTGATGTATTGGACTTGATAAACAAGTTGAACTCTTCTGCCGAAATAGGTTTAGCGAAGTAGTAACCTTGAATTACGTCAACACCAATAGATTTGACATAGTCAAATTGTACAGCCGTTTCAACACCTTCCTGAACAACTATCATGTTGAACTTCTTAGCCAGTTCACAAACCATCCTTGAAAGAACTTCATCACGCTTCTTATCTACACCGGGTTTCAAGAACATGATATCCATCTTTAACTCGTCCATAGGAACGTTCTTCAAAATGTTAAATGATGAATAACCTGAACCAAAGTCGTCAAGTGAACACTTGAATCCATTAGCGTGAAGTCGTTCAACCAAACTTTCAATCATTTCGTAGTTTTCAATTGCGAAAGACTCGGTAAACTCTATGCAAAGCAGTCCGTCAGGAATGCTGTATTTCTTCTTGTTTTTAATGTAGAAATCCAAGAAATCCTTTTCAACAGCAGTAACACGGGATACGTTAACTGAAATAGGAACGACAGGGTCGCCTTTGTCTAGCGATGCGCGTATGAATTCACATACCTGAACATATACGTTATGGTCGAGCTTGACAATGAATCCGTTTCGTTCAAACAATGAAATGAACTCGAATGGGAAGGTATAAACCTTTCTTTCCGGATTGTACCATCTTACCAATGCTTCGGCACTGTGTACCTTATCTGTGTTGTAGTTGTATTTCGGCTGAAAGAATGGAACAAATTCACCGTTTGCAAGAGCAGCTTCCATCTTTGATTCGATTTCAGCGTCATGCTTTAATTGTTCATTTGTCTGTTGTGAATAGAATTCTATATCTCCCATCTTTTTCATGGATCTGAATGCAATCTTAGCGTTATCCATCATAACTGTTGCATGATTTCTTCTCGCATTTGTTGTAGGACATACACCAACGCCAATTGTCAGAACTATATCGGTATTTGCAATAACCGCTGCTCTTTTAGCGTTTGAAGTGAATACCTGGAAGACAGATCTTACGTTCTTTTCTCCGATGTATTCTCTGATAACATAGAATCTACCTTGTTGATCGTATCCGAAATATCCTCCGTCACCTGCCATCTGTTTTAACAGGTTACCAATATACTTCAGCAATTCGTTTGTACTGTCAACTCCGAGTTTATCTGACATATACTGGAACTGGGATATTTCAAAATACATTAATGCATACTCAGTATTCCTGTTGGTATTGAGCAACTTTTCTGCTTCATCATAGAATTTTTTACCCGTCGGACATCCAATGTCGACATAGGTTGTAAGCATTACTTCAGTCTGTTTTTGTCTTACCTTATTCATCTTTAGTATCATCATGATACAGATCATAAGGAATATGATGGCAACAATAGAAATAACAAGAATTTCAACTATGAAAGAATACTCATCTGTTACAAGTACCGATCTTGGTGCGACACCTACCAAAGTGTATGTGTTGTCAGACACACCGAGTACATATGTGGATATGATGTAGGGTCCTTCCTTGAACTCGATTTCTGTGTTACTTACGCTGTTTCTTGAAATGTTAGAATACAGCTTACTGTAAGCAGTAGTATCTGAAATTTTTGTTTCCATTGCTTCGAGGAAGTTAGTACCTATGGAGAACATATTGTTGTTATATGTAGCAGTAAGCAGCTTTCCGCCGTTTGTTTCAATAACAGCAATAGATGAATATTCTTTTGTTATGATGTTGCTCAAATCGACAACTTCAGATCTTCTTATAACAGAACCGATTCCGTCAATTACTTCGCTTCCCTTAACAGGAATGTAGAAAGCAACGCATATTTCGTTAAATGTTCTGTCTCTGAATATCTTAGTGCAGCTCTTGGTCTGAGACTGTGATGCCTCAATCAAAGGTGCATAGTCTGAATCGCTCTTTACATCAATGGGTGTTCCGTCTGCTGAGAAGACTTCTTCGCCGCAGAAATATCTGAGGTTTCCGAAATAGTCAACCCCGATATATGAGCTGACAATTTCTCTTACAGTCTCAGCATCCCTTACACCCTCGAGTTTTTTGCCTACTTCATAGAGATTATCGTAATGGTCATAGAAGAATTGTTCTACTTTGTAACCCATATCAATAATCCTGGATTCAGCGTTTACAATTCCTGCATCTTTCAAAAACGGTTCAAGTCCAACGATTGTGTAAATAACAGAAATAGTAAGCAAAACTGTGATTATGTAAATAACAACTTTCAGCGCCAGAGGCACTTCACCAAGTTTGTTTTCCTTCTTGGCATTTTTCTTAGAATTTTCTTTGTTTTTACTCATCTTTGGATTTTTCTTCACCATCAGAAGAATTTGCTTTATTCTGTTCTTCCAATCGTGCTTTTTCCTCTAAATATTTTCTCACATCTTCTTCAGTAAATGTGACCTGTGGCAATTGTTTTTCCTGTTCTTCGGATTCCTCTTTTTTAGATTCCTTGAACATACTGACTGACATGAAAATACAAATCATTGCTACGGCAAGCAGCATGATAATAATCAGGTAGCTGCTGTTTCCGAACATTGAAGATATATTTGACAACAATGCCAGTCTTGTTTGAAATACGCCGACTAAAGATTCTTCATCCGCAGGATATTTATCTTCAATCGCGTTGTTATCTCCTTTAGTCTGGAATATGAGTCTACCGTCTTCTCCTGTCTTAATACCTATTACTCTGTGAGTATTGGGCATGCCGGAAATTGCGGGATCATCTGAATAGAAAGTAATGATATCGCCAACTTTAACATCTTCAGGGCTGACTTTCTTTACAACTATATATGATCCAGTCGGAATTGTCATATCCATACTGCCGGTTTGTATTTTTAAAATCGAATAACCAAAAATGGATGGGACTTTATTATTAACTTTTGCAATTATGGTGATAACTATGATAACCGCTAAAATCGCCATAATGACGTATGACAAAATTGTAGTAATTGTGGACATCACTTTAGATTTTTGCTTAGCCATAATTCAAGTCCTTTCTTTAGTTATTTTTCATCCATGTGTTTTTTCAAATCCATTGCAACTTTCTTCTTGAGTTTTCTTGGAAGAGCAACATATTTTTCTCTGCTGTATCCGGTAATCTTCTCAAATTCATCTTCATTGATATCGATTTCACCGACTCTAATAATCTTTGCTCTTTCAGCTTGTCTTTCAAGATCTCTAGCCGTTCTTTCAGCTTCGATTCTAGCTTCTTCCTCAGCCTTAATTCTAGCTTCTTCCTCAGCCTTAATTCTAGCTTCCTCTTCAGCTTTAATTCTTGCTTCTTCTTCAGCTTTAGCTCTTGCTTCTTCTTCGGCTTTAATTCTTGCTTCTTCCTCAGCTTTAATTCTTGCTTCTTCTTCAGCCTTGATTCTAGCCTCTTCTTCAGCCTTGATTCTAGCTTCTTCTTCAGCTTTGAGTCTTGCCTCTTCTTCAGCTTTGCGTCTAGCTTCTTCTTCAGCTTTAATCCTTGCTTCCTCTTCAGCTTTAGCTCTTGCTTCTTCTTCAGCTTTGAGTCTTGCTTCTTCTTCAGCTTTAATTCTTGATTCTTCTTCAGCTTTGCGTCTTGCTTCTTCTTCAGCTTTAATTCTTGCTTCTTCTTCAGCTTTAATTCTTGCTTCTTCTTCAGCTTTAATTCTTGCTTCTTCTTCA
>JAEEKG010000062.1 GCA_016282315.1 Clostridiales bacterium
GACCTTTATATCTCTCAGCTGTTGCACCCTGTCCGAGTTCAAGTAAATATTTATCTCTTTCTTCATCAGAAAATGCATATCTAGTATTCTTTCCCTTTGCTACTTTGAACAGAGGTGGTCTGGCCAGATAAATGTGGCCTTGATCAATCAGTTCACGCATGTGTCTGAAGAAGAATGTTAAAAGCAATATTTGAATATGTGCACCATCTACATCGGCATCGGCCATGATGATTATTTTTCCGTAACGGAGTTTGTTTATATCAAAATCTTCACCGATACCGCATCCCAATGCCTGAATAATAGGGGTTAATTGAGAGTTGGAATAAACTTTGTCTATTCTGGATTTTTCAACGTTAAGAACTTTACCTCTCATAGGAAGAATAGCCTGGAAACGGCTGTCTCTTCCGTCTTTAGCTGAACCGCCGGCTGAGTTACCCTCTACCAAATAGAGCTCTGAGAGTTCTGCGTTCTTTTCATAACAGTCTGAAAGCTTACCAGGAAGTCCGCCGCCATCCAGTGCGCTCTTTCTTCTGGTCAATTCTCTTGCTTTTCTTGCTGCTTCTCTAGCTGCTCTAGCAGCTGTAGCTTTTTCAACAATTGCCTTAGCTGAGCTCGGGTTTTCTTCGAAGAATTCGCTTAACTTGTTTGTAACTAACTTGTTTACAAATGAACTCATGTCGGAATTTCCGAGTTTTGTCTTTGTCTGTCCTTCAAACTGAGCATCTGTCAACTTAACTGATACGACAGCAGTGATACCTTCTCTTACATCTTCGCCTGAAAGAGGTTTCTCAGTGTCTTTGATGTAACCCTTTGTTCTTGCATAGTCGTTTACAACTTTTGCAAGCGCTGTCTTAAATCCGGTTTCGTGAGTACCACCGTCAATCGTGTTTATGTTGTTTGCAAATGTCATAACTGTTTCAGTATAACCATCGTTATATTGAAGAGCTATTTCTGCTGTAGCGTTCTCTTTTTCGGATTTCATATATATGAGCTTGTGGAGTATATTGCAATGCTTAATTGAGTTCAGATACTCAACAAAGCTTGATACACCGCCTTCATATTTAAGCTCGTTTGTTATAATCTCGTCGCCTCTGGCATCGGTGATAACTATAGTGAGACCAGCATTGAGGAACGCCTGCTCACGCATACGTGAAAGGAGAACGTCATAATCAAATTCTGTTGTCTCTGTGAATATTTCAGGATCAGGCATGAATCTTACATAAAGGCCGTGATTGTGAACATCACATTCTCCTATTTCAGCAAATTCTCTTACAATTTCACCTTTTTCAAATCTTTCGGTGTATATTTTTCCGTCGTTTCTGTCTTCAACTTCAGTCCATAATGAAAGTGCATTAACTACTGATGCTCCAACTCCGTGAAGTCCGCCTGAGAATTTGTATCCGGAACCTCCGAATTTACCACCTGCATGAAGAACTGTGAATACGAGTTCAAGAGCCGGTCTTCCGCTTTCTTGCTGAATACCTCCAGGTATACCACGTCCGTTGTCCTGTACAGAACAGCTTCCGTCTGCGTGCAAAATAACTTCTATCCTGTCGCAGATTCCTGCCATAGCTTCATCAATTGAGTTGTCTACTATCTCATAAACCAAGTGATGCAAACCTGCCTGGGCAGTTGATCCAATATACATTCCTGGACGTTTTCTTACAGGTTCAAGACCGTGAAGAACTTCTATGGCATCAGCACCATATTCTGAGTCTTTCTCTTTAAATAACTCTTCTTTTTCCTCATCAGAAAGAGTTACTTTCTTTTCTTCTTCCATTTTCAACCCTTTCGTGCTCAAAATTGAGCATTGTTAATCTTTTCCACTCTTGTTTTTAATGTTGAAGAAGAGAGTTGGGAAAAATATATCCTCTCATCTCCGTTTTTATCTATTGTCAAGATATATGACTTTGGTATTTCGTCTGTTGCTGACTCGAGTTTTCCGTTTTTTTCTTTCAAAGTGAGCCAGGTTCTGGTATTTTTTGAAACTGTTGAATTATCTGTATCAAAAATCCCTAAGATATCTGATACTCTTAACATTTTTCCATTTCCTATGTGAACGTACATATACTAACCCTCAACATATGAACCATCAGAACAATATATTTTGTGAACATTCTCTATTCCGGCAAAATCCGATTCATCGCAAGAAGTAATAATTACCTGTCTGTCCTTTATTTTGCTCAGAATGTAATCTTTTCTGTCTCTGTCAAGTTCTGACAAAACGTCATCCAAAAGAAATACAGGATAGTCTCCGGTCTCTTCTACACAAATACTACCTTCAGCAAGTTTCATAGCCAGAGCTATGCTCCTTTGCTGTCCCTGAGAAGCAAATAACTTAGCAGAAACTCCATCAAGCAAAATATCTATATCATCCCTGTGACAACCATAGATACTCGTACACGCAGATAATTCTCTATTTTTGTTGTTCATCATCTCGTCGTAGTATCTCTTTTCAAGAACGGATGCGTTTTCGATATCATTTTCATTGCAAGAAGCGTTTGAAATGTATTTGTAGGACACTTGTTCCGTTCCACCTGTCATGTCGAGCAAAAAACTTGAAACCTTATCAAAAAGCATATTCGTATATTTTGCTCTTTCGGATGTAATATATCCTGAATACTTTGCCATTCTTTCGGACAAAACCGAGAACATGTTTTCAAAATCAAAAAACTGCTCACAATTCTTAATCAGTGAATTCTTTTCCGTAACAATTTTTGAATACTCATTTATTGCAACCA
>JAEEKG010000063.1 GCA_016282315.1 Clostridiales bacterium
ACTTTGACACATATAACATTTGAGCGGTTTCTCATGTTACAGAGACCTTTCTCATAGCCTACTCAACCACTTTAATCACTTCGCATGGCTTTTATCCCATGCTCGGCGATTCAATCACCGAGTAGTTGACTTCATCTTCGTTCTCATAATGGCGATCACTCAGCAAATTGTTTAAAATCAGCCAAGTGTAAAAATGCAGGATGTGATTGCTTGCCATTTCCCAGATTATTGTATCATCATCACTAATGAAAATCATTTTACGTCTACTATTGATGGTGAATAACCGGATGACAGTTTATTCAATTCTTCAACTATTCTTTCTTTTGCATTAGGAGTTGCGAATGTTCTTATGTTTTTGGATAAAGAAATGCTTCTTCCTCCATATATTATAGAGTCAATTGCCAAAGCAAGAGCACCTGATGTTGTTTTCTTTTCTTCCATCAGAATGCACGCATTTGCATCTTCCAATCTCTTTGCATTTTCATATTGGTGATTGTTTGCAACATTAGGAGATGGAATTAAGATTGTAGGTGTTCCGAGTAATGACAGTTCGGAAATGGTCATTGAGCCCGCTCTTGTCAAAGCGCAGTCGGAAGCCGACTCCCAAAGAGGCATATCGTCTATGTATGGTTTGACTATAATGTTCTCGTGTTTTGACAAATGGAATAAATTATAATCCTTCATAAACTCATCATATCTGTCTATGCCTGTTGCATGGATGTGAAGAATATCCGGATGCTTTGATGTATATCTGTCCATTATGTCCGCAACGCGTTTATTTATGAATAGGGAACCTCTGCTTCCGCCGAATGTAAGAAGAATATATTTGTACTTGCTGTCTATGCCCAGTTTGTTCCTGGCTTCTTCTCTTGACATGGGAACTGGATCGATTCTTAAAGGATTACCATATCTCAACACTTTGTGTCTGTTTGAAGGCTTTAAGTAATTTGCTGTTGATTCAAAGTTTGTGAATATTATTTCAGCTGCATCTTCAAGCATAAGTGTGGCTTTGCCCGGAATTGCATTTGATTCATGAATTGTTACAGGTATTCCCAACTTTTTTGCTTCACTCAAGAGTGGCCAGCACAAATACCCACCTGTTCCGAACACCATGTCAGGGTCAAACTCTTCAATTAGTTTACGGCATTGCTTTGGAGCTGTTATCATGCAAACAGCGGTTTTGATATTCTTTAATGAAAAACTGCGTCGGAAACCGCTCATCTCTACATGATGAGTTATGTAGCCTGCTTCTCTTACCAATTTCTTTTCAAGACCTTTTTTTGTAGCAATGAACTCGACTACAGAGTGTGAGTCATCTGCCATTATCATGTCAGCTACTGCTATTGCGGGGTAGATGTGTCCTCCTGTGCCTCCGCCTGCCATTAATACTCGCATGATTATTCTCCTTCTGAATTAATTATCGATTTGTTGTCACTTTGTTGTACGACTGAAATATCTGTTGATCTGTATCTTGAAATAGATAATACTATTCCCATTTCGCCCAGCTGAACCAATAGGGCAGTGCCGCCATATGAAATAAATGGAAGCGATATGCCCGTTGTCGGTATGCTTGATGTCACTACCGCAATATTGAGTACAAATTGTAAGAATACTTTTGCCACAAGTCCCAATACCAGATATGATGAAAACAGGTCCGGTGCATTTCTTGCTATCTTTATTCCTCTCCAAGCCAATAGAACAAATAAGGTCATGAGTCCTAATGCTCCGAAAAGGCCAAGTTCTTCACAAAGAATTGCAAATATAAAGTCATTGTGAGGCTCTGGGAGCCACAAGTATTTTTCAAGGCTGTTACCCAATCCTACGCCAAACAAGCCTCCTGCGCCAATCGCCAATAGACTTTGGTATGGCTGCCAGCCTTTGCCTGTCAAATATTTCTCGGCATGGAGCCAAGCGTCAAGTCTGCTCTTCATGTAATCGGTGAACAGTATTACTACCGTAGCACCTGCAGCGAATACTCCGCCGCCAATAGCTATTGTTTTTAAATTTGCTCCGGCTATACAAATGAGGAACAATCCTAATAAAAACAAAATAATAGTTCCTGACATGTGATGCTCAACAAGAGTTGTTACACATACTATGCCTACCAGAGCCCCCGGTATAAGAATACCGTATGTAAACTTGTGTAATTTAGTTGAAAAGTATGACAGATAGAATGCCAGAACCAAAACCAGAGCAAACTTCATTGTTTCAGATGGCTGGAACTCAATCGGTCCGATTTTAATCCACCTTGTTGCGCCCATATGCGATCTTCCGAGTACCGGAACGGCTGCAAGCAAGAGATAACTAACCATGAATAATGGGAAGGTGAGTTTCTTTATGATTGCATAGTCTATTCTGGAAAAGCCGAACATGGCAAGCAAGCCAATGCCGGCAAACAATAATTGTCTATACACATAATACATTGAATTGCCGAGCTTCTTTTCAGCATATACATAACTGGAAGAGAAGATCATTATTGTTCCTATCAAGACCAGCAATACAACCAAAAGCAGGAATGTTCTGTCAATTCCGCCCTTTGTTCTGAACACTACATTGGGCTTTGGATGAGTAAACTCATGCCAAAAAGATTTCAGGTCAGATAAAATCTCATTTTTCTTTCCTTGGATAGAGGGACTATTTATATGTATGGTTTTTTCTTTGTTACTCATATATCCCCCTTCCTATTATTATATTATGTTTATTATATTTACGCAAATATGAAAGATAATACTCCGAGTAAGAGTGTCACCAAAGAAAATATAACAACGATTTTTCTCTCTGTGAAACCGCATTGCTGCAAATGATGGTGGAACGGAGCCATCTTGAAAATTCTTTTTCCGTGTGTGAGTTTGAAATATGAAACTTGAAGCATAACTGATATAACTTCGAATATGAAAATGAATCCGACAACAATCAGTATAAGAGACATTCCTGAGTATTTGCCAAGCATAAAGCACATTCCGCCTAAGAATAGCGAACCTGTGTCTCCCATGAATACTTT
The DNA here is from genome assembly GCA_016282315.1 of Clostridiales bacterium. Taxonomy (GTDB): domain Bacteria; phylum Bacillota; class Clostridia; order Oscillospirales; family CAG-272; genus CAG-841. The sequence continues at coordinate 3,002 of JAEEKG010000063.1, forward strand.
GGCAGGGTAGGCATTGAATACTAAAAATCCTAGGCACCCACCAAGTGTAATCATTGAAGCTAACATTGTAGCGTCATTTTCATCTCTGAAACTTAATGCTGCAAAGAAAACACAAACTACTGCAGTCACGCTGGAAGCAAGACCATCTACTCCGTCAGTGAGATTGACTGCATTTACTATTCCGCAAATGCCGATGACTGCAAGCGGGTAATAAGCCCAGCCTAGTTCCAGTTGTGTTTTGAAAAACGGGATATATACTGATGTTTCTTCTGTTGTAACTATTACAAAAGCTATTGCTATGACTGCCTGCAATAATAGTTTCTGCCAGGCTTTCAATCCTTCGTTCTTTTTAAACTTAAGTTTTTTGTAATCATCCCGCACGCCTACCATGCCGAACAAAAATGAAGTGATTGCAACTGCCAATACATTCTTCAAAAGAGAAGAGTCCAAAAAAATCAGGGACAAAAGCAAACATATTGTTATTGGGATGATGAAGAATACTCCGCCCATTGTAGGAGTGTGGCTTTTGAGTTGTTGCTCAGGTGGTAAATATTCAAGTATCGGTTGATTCATTTTTTTCTTTTTCAATATAGGCAATATAATCAAACCGCATACTACTGTTAATGAAAATGTTACGATAAGACCGATAATAGATAACACCCAGGTTTGCATATTTTCCTCACAATAGAACAGATATTTTTTCCAGTTGCATGGCGCGACTTGCTTTTAGCAGTATGGCGTCATCTTTTTTTAATTGTTTTCTGATTTCCGAATAATTGTTTATGAATTCTTCGGTGCTTGAATATGTTCTTATAAAAGAAGAATCCATCCCATTTTCAAGTGCACCATTTTTAATTTGTTCTGAATAATCGCCTATGGCAAATAACAGTTCGACACCCATTTCAGCTGCAGTTTTTCCGACATTATAATGAAGAATATGAGTGTTATCTCCCAATTCTTTCATGTCTCCTACAATAGCTACTTTTCTAGATGAAAAAGCATTGCACAAAAAGTCCAGAGCAGATTCCATTGATTCGGGACAAGCGTTGTAACAATCCTCTATGATGGTGAAGTTTTCCGTCTTGTGCAGGTTCTTTCTCATCTTACCCGGACAATAATTCAACAGTCCTTTTTTTATGCTTTCATCAGAAATGTTTAACAATTTCCCGCATACAACAGCAGCAAGAGAATCGTAAACATGTTCTTTTCCGTAACAATTAATCTTACAGTCCTTTATTATCTTGTTTTGGAACCTGACATCATACAAGGTGGATGTATTATTCATCCTTATGTTTATTGCCTGGTAGTCACAGTTGTCGCTTAAACCATAATAAATCTTATTTACATTTTTACTATCAGCTTTTAGAAGGTATTCGTTGTCTCCGTTAAGTAGAAGAGAAGAGCCTTCTTTCATCCCGTCTATTATTTCCATCTTGGCTTTTAGAATGTTGTCTCTTGTGTGCAGATATTCAAGGTGGGAATAACCAATATTAGTAATTATTGAGATGTCCGGGTTAACGATTTGTGACAATTTGCTGATTTCACCTAGTCCACTCATGCCCATTTCAAAAACAGCACTCTCAAATGAGTTGTCTAAATTTGCTATGGTCAAAGGCAATCCTATTTCGCTGTTATAGTTGCCTTCTGTTTTCAATGTGTTGAATTCTGTGCTCAATACTGCATGAGTAAATTGTTTTGTGGTTGTTTTGCCTACGCTTCCTGTTATTGCAACCTTCTTTATTTTAAACAGCGAGATATATTTTTTTGCAAAGAGACAAAGAGCTTCAACAGTATCTTCTACCAGGATCTGAGGAAGAGTACAGGAAGAATCAACTGTAGAAACTACTGCGCAACTTGCGCCTTTCTCCATTGCGGATTTTATATATTTGTTTCCGTCAAATCTTTCACCTTTTATAGCAATGAAAGCTTCGCCAACATATGTGTTCCTTGAGTCTATTGACAGACCTTTAACAATTGCTTTTGAGTTGAAATTGTATATTGTCCCCTGACACATATCTGCAAAATCCTGCAAACATATTCCTTCTGTTTTTAGTCCCGTTGTCATTCTTCTTCTCCTAAGCTTACTTGAATAATTGTCCCTTCGGGCACAGATGAATTTGCTGCCATGGATTGATTAATCACAATGCTTGAATCAGCAGAACCTTTAATATATATGTTCAAATTAAGCTTTTTTAATATCTTTTCTGCTTCTGTAACTGTTTTTCCGATCAAGTTTGGAACAGTCACATAAACAGGTTCCGTGTCTGAAGTGTATAGGACAATTACACCGTCTTCGCTGAACATTGTTGAACCGGATTCAGGATACTGACTTGTCACTTTGGTTCCGGTTCCGTATATTTTGTATTTAAAACCAGCATTTTCTATGCTGTTTACAGCGCTGCTGATTGAATATCCTTTATAACTTCTCACTGTTTTTTGAAGTGATCTTATTTCTGCTTGAGTATAGTTTGCTTCAACGCCCATGTAGGGAAGAACTTCACTCATTATCTTGGATACATAAGGAGCTGCAATATAGTTGCCGAACAATGATCCTTTTGTCGGTGAGTCAGCTATGAACAATACAATGACTTCAGGGTCATAGTATGGAGCATAGGCAACACATGAACAAACAACGTATTTGCCATCGGTTCCTTTTTCAGCTGTTCCTGTTTTTGCTGCAATTTCGTACCCTGTAACATAAGCATTGTTGGAGCCTCCATTTGGAGAAACAACACCATCAGCCAACACTTTGCTGACTGTTCTGCATGTTTCAGTGCTGAATGATTGATGCTTAATGGATTGAGTAAATGATTCAACAACGTTTCCGTTTTCATCTTGAATCTCTTTTACTACGTGAGGAGTCATTAAGTAACCGCCGTTTGCAATAGAAGCAAGGGCAGATATTTGCTGCATAGCAGTTACATTGAATCTTTGACCGAAGGAATAAACTGCCAAGTCAACCGGACCCATTTGTGCTCCGGAAAGGTATATAGAGCTTGTTTCACCGGGCAAGTCAATTCCGGTTTTTGAATCAAGTCCCAAGTTTGAAAAATATGAGCTGAATCTATCTTTGCCGATGAGATTAGCAAGCATCATCATGGTAGGGTTGCATGACTGTTCTAGTCCGCCTGCCAATGTCAATAAGCCATGACCATTCTTGTCATTGCAGCTGATTCTTACACCGCTGACATAGTGGTAACCAGGACAATAATATGTATCAGTCAATGCGGATAATTTTTCTTCAAGCGTCATGCAGACAGTGAAGATTTTCGCTGTGGAGCCAGGCTCATATGTTTCAGAAATGGCCTTGTTGTTCCACATTTCTAGAACCATAGCGGATAAAGCTTTTTGGTAATCTTCAGAATCTTCTCCGTACTTGTTTTTTGCTTCTTCAATTCTTTTGTCATAGTAAGAAGGAAGGGTAGTGGGGTTGTTTAAGTCATAATATGGATAAACAGCCATTCCCAAAACTTCGAAGTTCTTTGGATTCATTACTATGCATTCGGCTCTTGAAATAATCTCGTGATCTACAGCACATTCTTTGAGGTACTTTTCTATGATTTCCTGTATTCTGTAGTCTATCGTGGATACAACGGTGTTGCCTTTTTGTGCATCTATATATGTTGAATATTTATAAGGAACGTTACCGCCAGAAACGGTGTGAACGCCCACTATTTTTCCATCGATACCTGAAAGCTTTGAATTGTATTCAAGCTCAATTCCGTACCTTCCGCCGTCGGTTCCGCTGAAACCTATGAGATGGCTGGCAAGAGTGGAATAAGGATAGATTCTTGAATATGTCTCTTCAAAAAAAATAACTCTTTCAAGTTCATTATCTTTTGTCAGTTTTTTGACGTTTTCTGCCGTCTCTTCATCTATATTGCGGCCTATGGTCCTGTCATAGTAATCGGTTAAAAGCGATTGCTTATATATTGTGTCATAATCAATATTGAGTGATTCAGACAAAAGAGAGCACACTTGCTGTCTTTGTTCTTCGCTTGAAATATCATGAGGAGAAATGAATATTCTGTATGATGTTTTATTTGTTGCAAGAACAATCCCGTTTCTGTCCGTAATATTTCCGCGTTCTGCTGAAATTGTGTCCTGATATATGACTTGAGCAAGTTCTGTTGCTCTGTATTTTGAGTAATCAAACAACATGATCTTAACAAGACGCGCGACGAGAAGAACTACACAGAAAGTGCAGAAAGCAAATAATATGAATGCTCTTTTTCTTGACCCCGCTCCGTTTGGAGTAAGGTTCTTTTCGTTCTCTTCGCTCATGTTTTCCTCAAAAAAAGGGGCAAGAGAGTGTCTCTTGCCAAATTCAATTTCTTTTGATGTAGTAATTAATCATCAATCGTAAAGTATATTTTTGAATTGGCCCCGATTCCCAACCCCAGTGCATCTGCTTTTTCTTTTATTATTGTCTGGGTATACTTACTGTTTTTTTGTCCTTCAAGTTTAGTCATTTCTTTTTCCATGCTTGAAATGGATAATTGAATGTTCTGAACTTCTGTGGATAGTTTTGATGCAGTTATTATCGACATTATTATTATTGTCAAAAGAACAGCAATCAGTGCAATCGTTATTATCTCGAAGATCGGGATGCTTAATTTGTTGTTCTCTTTAATAGTTTTGTACTTGGTACCGCCGCTGATGACGGAAAGGGAAGAGAGTGAAAACACTTTTTTGGAGGTTTTTTGTTTGGAGTTTTTGGGAGAGTAATCTTTATTATGGCGCATTTTCCTCTCTTAACCACCTTTCTCGTCCATAGCTTTGCGGATCTATATCTTTTCGGCCGCGCGCATTTTTGCGCTGTGCGACCTCCTGTTAATCAAGAGTTCTTGTGGTGATGGAGCCAAAGGCTTTTTGTTGACCAATTTGAGCTGCGGCTTTTTGCCGCAAACGCAGATTGGAAATGATGGCGGGCATGTACAGCCTTTTTCTAATCTGGAGAAAAGCTGTTTGACGGCTCTGTCTTCCAATGAATGGAATGTGAGTACGACTATTCTTCCGCCCGGTTTCAGATGTGACACAGCTGCTTCTATTGAAGGCGCTATGACATTTAATTCACCATTGACTTCTATTCTTATAGCTTGAAAAGTTCTTTTTGCGGGATGATGTCCCTCGTAAAGATCTTGTTTTTTTGCAACACTTTTTACTATATCTGATAATTCAAAAGTAGTATTGATGGGGTGAATATTTCTTTGTTCACATATGGCTCTGGCAATTTTGAATGAATTGTTTTCTTCGCCGTATTCAAACAATATTCTTCTCAATTCTTCTTCTGAATAATTGTTGACAACATCATATGCTGTTAGTCCGGCACTTCTGTCCATTCTCATGTCTAAAGGCGCATCACTGTTATATGAAAAACCACGTTCGGCGTTGTCTAGTTGATAAGAAGATACGCCAAGGTCGTACATGACTCCGTCTATCTCATCAATGTTTAGTTCAGATAAGATGTCGTTCAAATTGGAGAAATTGTTGTGTACAAATGTTATTTTGTCTGCGTATTCTTCAAGTCTTTGTTTTGCCGCAGCAAGCGCATCTTCATCCTGATCTATTGCTATCAGTCTGCCAGAAGTTAATCTCTTTACGATTTCTTCTGAGTGACCACCGCCACCCAATGTGCAATCTACATATGTTCCGTCTGGTTTTATATCTAAAGCGCTGATGCACTCATTAAGCATAACAGAGTAGTGCTTGAATTCGCTCATAATCTTTCTTCCAGTTTAAGCATGATTTCTTCTATTTCTTCTGCGCTTTCGGATTGTTTTTCACTGTCCCAATGCTCCTGAGCCCAGATTTCGATGTAGTTGCCTACGCCCAATACGGAAACAACCTTGCCAAGCTCAGCATATTCTCTTTGTTCACTTGTCAATAAAACTCTTCCTTGGGAATCAAGCTCAGCATTACTTGCAGCAGAATAAATGAATCGTCTTACTTTTCTTGCTTGAACCTGAGGGAATTCCTCGATTTTTGCGATGTATTTTTCCCATTCGGAAAGCGGAAATACGCATAAACACTTGTCAATGCCACGTGTTACGATGAATTCTTTGCCAAGTTCATTTCTGAATTTTGCAGGAATAAATACACGACCTTTGGCATCTGTTGCGTGTGAATATTCACCTAAAAACATATGTCCACTTCCTTTCTGTGGAAAACTCTGTGGAAATTGTGGAAAATTCACCACTTTTAACCACTTTGCACCACTATTGAGTTAATTATATATTATATCTTTGTAAATATCAATAGGTTTTCAACGAGTTTTTTGCAATAAAAAAACCGTCGATTGCTCGACGGCCTATATGTACTATTTGAATAGAATGCTTTTTACACCATCAGGTATGAGTGACTCTATGTCCTCGCCCTTCTTGATTTTTTCTCGAACGAGAGTTGAACTGACGTTGCTTAAATCTTCTTCTGATTTGATGTATTCAGTTTCAACCCCACCTCTGTAATAGTTATACTTTGCCTGCAGATCTTCGTAAACCAAATCCTTGTCATCCCGATAGCCTTTTACAATCAGATCGATCTTGTGGTCATGAGCAAAGTCTGCTAAGAGTCCTTCTCCGTATACAACCTTTACGTTTTTCAGATTCTTTACTGCTCGTTTTACCGCATCAAATCTGGTTTTTCTGTCAAACATCGGTGTTTTCTCCGTGTTTTCGAAAACGCCTATTATTACTTCTGAATATGTTTCGCTTATTTTCTCGAACAGGGCATAATGACCTATTGTTACCGGGTCATAAACACCTGCGGTGAGCACTTTTTTGTCTATCATTTTATTGCCTTCTTTAAGTAAAAAATGTGCAATCTCCCGTATGAAGCTTCCTTTATCAATTCAAAACTTTCTAGTATCTGAGGCTCTCTTGTAGTGAGTCCGGCATATCCATCTTCACAGACAACTATGCCATCATCTGACAAAATGTCACATTTGCTTATTGTCTTAAGAGTAGATGGTATTATTCGTTTTTCATATGGTGGATCTACAAAAATGAGGTCAAATTTCATCTTGCCGCTGACACTTTTGACATATCTCATTGCATCGGTACACAGTATTTTAGATTTGTCCGACAATTTAGTCTTTTCAGCGTTTTTTTTGATAATTTCTACAGCTTCTTTGCTTGAGTCGGTAAAAACACAAAGCTTTGCGCCTCTTGAAAGAGTTTCAAGTCCCATTTGTCCGGAGCCAGCATATAAATCCAGAACGGTTTTATCCGCTATCTGGGAAGACAAGGTGTTGAAAATAGCCTCTTTAGCATATTCGGTTGTAGGTCTCGTTGTATCACCGGAAAGAGTATAAAGTTTTGCGCCTCTCGCTGTTCCGGTTATTATTCTCATCATTTGTTTTCGCCTTTCTTTTTCGCAAAATACTCTATGATTTCTTCAGCCATTTCTTCGTTTACGCCTTTTACTTTCATCAGTTCATCTTTTGATGCTGTTTTTATGGCAGACAAACCTTTGAAACCATCAAGCAAAGCTTTGGCTTTTGATGGACCAATCCCTTTAATGTTTTCAAGGACGGATCTCTTTTCGGTTTTGCGCTTGGATTTTGTCATATTACCTACTGTGAATCTGTGAACTTCTTCCTGGATTCTGTAGATAAGGGCAAAGATGTCACGCTCGCCTAATATATCAATTTCTCCGTCTTCTGAAACAAGAGCTCTTGTCCTGTGCTTGTCATCTTTTACCATGCCGAGAACAGGAACAAAACAGTTTTCTTCTTTGAATAGGGCAGTGATTACACTCAAATGTGCTTTTCCGCCGTCTAAAAGTATCAGGTCGGGAATGCTTGCATCCTTATCTGAAAAATGAGAAATGTGTCTCATTAAAGCTTCTCTCATCGAAGCATAGTCGTCCTGAGAAGAAGTATATTTCATTTTAAAGAGTCTGTAGTCCTTCTTTGATGGTTTTCCGTCTATGAATACTACCATTCCTGCCACTATGTGTTCGTTTCCTATGTTGGAGATATCAAACGCTTCTATGCGCTGTGGAACAACTTCCAGACCTGTTATTTTGGCAAGTCTGGTCAGAGTCATTTCGTTTCGTGAAGAACTTGTCTTATATTCTTTGCATTTTTGTGTTGCATTTTCTTCGGCAAGTTTGACAAGCTTAGCTTTTTCACCTTTTTCCGGTATGTTGATTCTGACCTTGTTTCCGGCCTTTTCGCTCAGCCATTCAGATAACAGATCCGCATCTTCTTTTGACAATACATTGGAAGACTCTATCTCCTTGGGAATGTATCCTCTTTTTTCATACAATTCACACAAGTAAGTCAAAACTGCGGAAGAGTCTACTATTTCGCCGCCTGAGAAGAATTCTGTTTCTGAATCAACAAGTTTTCCGTCTCTGATGTAGAGTACTGTAATTGCGGATATTTCATTGTCTATGTGTGAAGCAATGACATCGCGCTCAATCCCGACATTTGCTACAACTTTTTGCTTGTCGCTCAGCCTGTCTATTGCTCTTATTCTATCTCTGAAAATGGCAGCAAGCTCGTATTGCTCATTTTCAGCAGCATCCATCATTTTGTTCTGAAGGTCCTGTTTGAGTTCAGATGAGCCATTTGTCAGAAAATTCAAAGCCATGTTCAGTCTGAATTTGTAATCTTCCGGAGTGACTGTTTCAAGACAAGGCGCGACACATCCCATTTGCTTATATATGCAATGCTTTATTTTTCCTTTATCCTTTGGAAATGAATGTCTGCATGAAGGAAGACCGAATGTTTTATCCAGTGTGGATATTATTCCGAAAACAGTAGCAGTGCTGGTATATGGACCGAAATATTTGAGAGCGTTGTCTTTTCTTGATCTTGTCATTATAAATTTCGGATATTCTTCAGACAGATTTATGGCAACATAAGGGTATGATTTGTCATCTTTTAATTTGATGTTGTATTTTGGCTTGTGAAGCTTAATCAGACTGTTTTCAAGGGATAAAGCTTCTATTTCCGTGTCACAGACAATATATTCAAAATCAGCAATTTTGCTTGTCATATTGTCCGTTTTGACACTTTTGAAATCAGTGTTGTTAAAATATTGTGAGACGCGGTTTCTCAGCTTCCTGGATTTGCCCACGTAAATAATCTTGCCTGACGAATCGTGCATTATATACACACCGGGGGAGAGAGGCAATTGGGAAGCTTTTTCTTTAAGTGCGTTAGCGTATTGAGAGTTTACCATAATTCACCAAAAAAACGGCAGATGAAAACATAGTACATCTGCCGCATGAATTTGTTTTTTTATTGTTGATTTGCAAGTGTCGTGTTAACTAGTTCTTCCAGTCCGTTCAAAGCTTCTGCTTCATCCGGTCCGTCTGCGACCAATGTGATAGTCATACCACCTGTGATTCCCATAGAGAGAACGCCGAGGAGGCTCTTTGCGCTGATGCGACGATCATCTTTCTGAATCCAAATTGAACTTGTGTATGAATTCGCTTTCTGAATGAAAAATGTTGCTGGTCTTGCATGCAGTCCAACACTATTTTTTATGGTAATGTCGCGTGTAATCATATTAATCTCCTGTAATGTATACAAACAATTCTATCGATGTTTTTGGACTTAATTCTTTGTAATTATATCATAAGATTATTTAAAATCAATAGTTTTTTTAGGCAAAGGGTCAGTTCCTTGCAGTTGGAGCAGATATATCTGTCAAAGTCATCTCAAATTGGACTGTGTCAGTATATACAGATACAACACTGTTTATTTCTGCACGTTGGGTTCCGTTGATATAAAAGCCAAGGTCACCGCTTGTTCCGTACAGTACAGCTGTACCGGTTACGTTCCAGTTTGTGGGGTGGAAAACTTCAATGGGATTGCCATTTTCGTCTTCTACGTAAACTGTTGAGCGCTCAGTGTCAATTGAAGTTACATAACCAATAACTTCGTTGTTTGATGTGAGATATATCACTGTTCCGTTTTTGATGCTTGAATTCATCTTTTCAGCTGTTGTTTCCATTACGTTATTAACTGAAAAACTAACGTTGACTTTTTTGTCTAAAGCGTTTTTGTTGAACACATATATTCTCAACACCAGGGCAACAATACATGCAATGACAATGAGTATGATGAGCAAGTCAAAAACATTGAATCTTGTTTTTTCGGTAGGTCTGTTCTTAGCCATGATTATTTACCTCCCACAACAAAGTTTGTGACGAATGTGGAGGTGGCATAGTTGCCATCTGCAAAATACAGAGGTGCGCCCACCAATATTCTATTTCCGGACACATATGGTATTTTGCGCTCATCCAGAACACATTCGCCTGTGATTGTCAGATAAACGACATAGAGGTTTTCGTATTCTCCGGCATTTGCTACTTTGTTTCCTTCTTCATCAACTGAATATGAGTTTGTGACGTTAATTACTTTTTCGGTCTTTATTTCGGCAATCTTGCCATACTCATTTCCTGTGGCGGAATCAAATGCAACATCTCCGACTTTGAACATGCCAAGATTGTCTTCGCTCACGGGTGTTATTTTTACTGTGAAACTGATTGGCTGTTTAGCTGTTTTTGACGCATCATCTTTTCGTGTTACAACAACTACTACAACTGCAACAATAATGACGATGATTGTCAGAATAACGAATATGTCAATCAGGTTAAACTTGGTTTTGCCATTTACTTTATCCATGACACTATGCAGATTAACTGCTCCCCCTTTTCGGTGATTGGAAAAATATGTTTATGCGATTACAATCCGGGTGTATATGATCCTTCAAAGTTGTAATCTACTGATTCTTTTCTCGATGTAATGAGTCCGGATGCAATTCCGCATGTCATCCAGAACAACAATAGGATTCTGTAATTGAACCAGATGTAATCTGTGAATCCCATAATCAGCAATCCTATGATTGCCACCAATAATGCTACGCACACCATCTTGTCGTTTTTTTCAAATTCAGACGAAGCAAATGTGCAGCACATCTGAATAAATACGAATGCAAAAAGAACAAAAGCAATAATTCCGCCTAATCCCATTTCCGTGATTATCTGGAAATACAAATTGTGAGAATGCGCAATTGTTGCTGTTCCGCTGACGGCATATTGCGGAAAGACTGTCTGGAACGCTTCCTGACCGATTCCGATTCCGAAACCGAACACGTTTTCTATCATATTTAGCACGCTCTTCCAGATGTTCATTCTGTAAACAGAAGAAGAATCGGCCATTGTGAATATACTCAATATTCTTGTTACTACGCTGCCACTTGCCATTGCAAGTGATGCTGCAACCAAAGGAGTAGCCAATATTCCTACCGTAAGGAAATATTTACTCTCGTAAAGCAGGAAAATAACTGCGCCAATCAACAATCCAAGCCAAGCACCTCTTGACCAGGTCAGAAGCAAACATGCAAAGTTTGTCAAAAGCGAAGCTATTGTCAAAAATCTCTTTGCGTTGGATTTTGTAGATATGGCTAATACAGTTGTTATCGGGATGGTTACAAGCAGGTATTCTCCCAAGACATTGGAATTGCCGAATGTTGAAATCGCTCTTCCGGAGATATCTGCGAACATGCTTGCATCAAGAGTCACTGTTGAAGTGTTGCCAGTGAGATAGCCATATATTCCGTAAATAGCTACAAAGAAACTGGATATTGCCAGGCAATTCAGGCATTTTCTTCCCAATTTGCCTGATCTTACAAGGTTTTTAACTATGAAATATCCACCTATCATGCATATCGAGAGCAATGCTTTGGAAATGCTGGTACCTGAGACAGAGAAGAAGCCTCCGAATATAACTGATACCATAAAAATTACGACAGTGAAGTCTATCAAATGGAACTTCAGGGTTCTCTTGCCGCATATCCATTTTCCGAGCAGAGCCAGGAAAGTTAGTATTATCATGCCTGCTACGAGCATTGTGGGCATGAATGGAAGGAACAGGAATGTCAATGTGATTCCGGCTTCAGGTGATATGCACACCATTACGACAACGGATAGTACAAGCAGTCCTAATATAAGATAAAGCGGATCAAACAGCAATGATGTGAAAGCAAACATTATTCCAAGAATATATGGTATTGCTGTGCTTTGCTTTACAGGATCCCTATTTGGCTTATAGTCTCTGTTGGGTTTTATCCCAAGAGCAGTGAACAAAAGAAAATACAATATTTTGCTCTCGTGAACTTCATCTTCAACGGATTTTTTAGCAAACATAGGCAGAATAGAAATTGCCATTGTTACGATTCCGACTACAAGATTGGAAGGAGAAGTGGATAAATTAAACGCAAATGTTCGGAACAGATATATTATTAATACGAACAATCCGTATGTAAAGCCCAATACTCCAAATGTTGCGAGAGGAAGAGCACACATGTACCTTCCGAATTTGTGAACAAGATTGAAAAAGACACTCTTTTCAACACCGGAAGCAACTGCAAACTTAACTTTTCTGAAAATGTTTGATCCGGTTCTGTTTGTTCTGTCAACCATCGAGCCTATCTTTGACTTTTTGGCCCAATCGGTTATTGCATCATAAGAAGTCATCACTTTGCAGAAGACACTCTTTTTGAGAAGGCGATTCAAGTAAGTTGCAAATGTGTTTAATCCGTGAACTATGGCACAATTGGCTATTTTGTTTCCAATTGTTTTAAAGAAACCGCTTTTTTTCTTTAAAGACTCATTCAACAGTATCCGCCTCCTTCTTCAAGCATTTTATTCTATTTCTGAACAGGAACAATATCCCAATATATAAACATAATATTATTGCAGACAATATAACACAATGCACAATGTTTGTCAATAAAGCACGCTCGCCCAATGCATCTGTAATGATTTCGTTCAGAAGGGCAACCGTTACTATCGGAACAACGGAAACAGCGAGCGGAATGAGTGACTGGGAAAAAGTTTTTTCGGAAAACAAAACACTTTTTTGTCTCAATGTGAGCAAAAACAAAGAGATGGCGCAAGCATACTGTGAGATGCAAAAAGATAGTGCCACTCCTTCTATTCCCATCTTGTTAAAGATGTTTGTAACAAGGCCTGACAATATGAAAGCAAAAACACCGATTCCGGCTGTTATAGCAGGAAGTTTTGCATCTTTTTTTGAAAACAAAATTTTAACCATTGTCTCTTTATACACAAAAGCAGGAATAGAAATTGCCAATAATTTCAGTGCCGAAGAACATATTAAGGCAAGCTCATTGTCGAACGAGCCTCTCATGTACAATATCTCGATTATTTCCTGTGAACAAAAGTACAAAATAATTGCGATAGGAAGCGACAATATCAGCGACCATTGCATAGATTTTGAAGAAGTGTTTCTGAACGCACTTTCATCCGTATCTGCAGAAGAAGATAATTTCGGGAATATGTAATTGAGAATTCCGAAAGTTGTCAATCCTGATGCAATTGTAAAAATGGACAATGAGTAATCAAAAGCAGCTACTGTTACATCAGAAACAAAACTTGAAAAGAAAGTGGACAAAAGAGAAGCGGCAGGCGTCATCCAGGAGCTGATCATAACAAGCCACACCATTGTTTTGAGTTCTGAGAGAAGCTTTAACTCAATTCTGAATGTCGGTTTTGGCATCAGGTGCTTTTTGATCAGCGGTATACAGAGTGTAATGAATTGGATAATCCAAGAAACTGTGTAAACAACGGATAATACAACAACCTGATTTTCTGAATCTATTTTGTTCTGCGTCAACAAGTAAATAATCAGCGCTGCGTTTGAAATACAGCTGACTGCTGAAGGCAGTATAAAGCTGTCATGGGATTGTAATATCCCGGCCAATGTGAAAGTTCCCGCTGCAAACAGCATGGAAGGGAACATTATGGATAGCATTCTTCCTGCAATATCGGCTGCCTCATTTGTAATGCTGGGCGCATAAATGCCTATAATAAATCTGGAGAAAACTGATCCTATTATTGACACAACCAGTGTGACAATTAATGCAAAAGAGAAAAAAACAGAAGAAAAGCGTGACGCTTGAGCCAAAGACTCATTTTTCTTCCGGTTATAAAAAGGAATGAAACAAGAAACTATTGCAGCTGCAAAGAACATGTCGTATATAGCAAGAGGCAATTTTGAAGCGACAGAAAACGCGGTGGCATAAATACTGCCGCCTAGACTGGACGCTATTAACATTTGTCTTATAAGCCCCAAAACCTTTGACAGCAATGCAGCTATTGTCATTGCTATAATGGTAAGGGCGGGTCTTTTGCCTTCTGTCATTTCTACTCCTAAAACCATGTTACTTCAACAAATCGGGTCTTTTCAGTTTTGTTCTTATTTGTGATTGCTTGTTTCTCCACTTGTCAATTTCTGCGTGGTTGCCCGAAAGCAAAATATCAGGGACTTTTCGTCCGTTCCATTCATAAGGTTTGGTGTATTGAGGATATTCGAGCAAGTTGTCTGTTAAACTCTCGGATTCATAGCATTCTTCTGAAGCCAATACACCTTCGACCATTCTCGAAACCGCATCTACCAATATGCAGGCCGGTATCTCTCCGCCTGTCAGAACATAGTCGCCTATGGATATTTCTTCATCAACAATTTCTTCTATTATGCGCTCGTCGACACCTTCGTAGTGCCCGCATAAAATTACAATATTGTCATAATTTTCGCTAAGCTCTTTTGCTCTTTTTTGAGTGAGAACTCTGCCTTGAGGCGACATGTATATAACTCTGCGAGAACTACACTTATTCGTTTCATTGTTTGTGATTGAATTAAAGCATGAATAAATCGGAACAGGACTCATTACCATTCCCATTCCGCCTCCATATGGAGTGTCATCAACTCGCCTATGTTTGTCCTGAGAATAGTCTCTAATGTTATGAACATGTATTTCAAGGTAACCAGCTTTTACAGCGCGCCCAATAATGCTTTCTCCCAAAACTGTTTTGACTAAGTCAGGGAAAAGAGTCATGATGTCAAATCTCATCGAAAAAGCCCTCGATAGGTGAAATGTATATTCCGGTGTCATCTATTTTCTTAATGAACTCTTTGACTTCCGGAAGTAATACTTCTTTGCCTTTTGTGTCTTTGATTTGGTAAATCTTGTTCGGAGAATAATCCAGAACATCGACCAAGACCCCAAGTTTTTTGTTTGTATTTATGTCGATGACGTCGAGTCCAATCATATCGCAGATGAGAATTTTACCTTTTGGAACTTTGATGTCCTGACGATAGACATAAATAACTTTTTCTTTGTATTTTGCTGCATCTTCAGGCGTTTCGATTCCTTTAAGTTTAACGATAGGGAACCTGCCTCCTATCGAAGCAGATTCTTTTTCATATTCAACTCCGTCAATGACGAATCTTTTGACACTGGAAAAAATCTTTGAGTCATCACTCCAGACTTCAATTTTTACAGCACCTTTGACGCCATGAGTGTTTATGATTTTTCCTGTTTCTATCAGTTGTTTGTCTGTCATAATCTTCCAAAAAAACAAAATGCGCCCCGCAAAGTGTCAACTTCGAGGGGCGACGGATTTTTGAGCAATCAATTAGCTCTTGTATTTGCGCTTTCTAGCGTTCTCAGATTTCTTTTTGCGCTTTACGCTTGGTTTTTCGTAATGTTCTTTTTTCTTAACCTCAGCGATCTTACCGTCGCGTGCGACTTGTCTTTTGAATCTGCGAAGAGCACTGTCTAGCGATTCATTATCTTTAACTCTAACTTCAGCCATCTGTGTATCCCTCCCTCCGCGTTCAAAGATAAATAATTCTGTGTGAAATCACGGTGTAAATTATATCACAATATTTTTAGTTGTCAACACACTTTTTTCGGGTTATTACAAAGAAAAAATTGAATATATGAAATAAAAGTGATAAAATACTTCGAGTAATACTTGAAATTAATCCGAAAGGAATAATATATGCGTAAAAAAGTTTTAAAGGTTATTTGTTTATTGCTCAGCTTTGCCGTGTTTATGGCAGCTTTATGTTCATGCACAAAAGGCCCCGGACTATATAACTGGTGGGGAGGAAAGATGAACGTAGATTACCTGCTAAAGCTGACTCTGAACGTGGGCGAAGGGGATGTTGTTTACGATGTCCCGTTTGATTTGTACAGAAACTTATTTGCTTACTACAAGACAATTGTCTCAGATGTCACGGTTAATGAACAAGCAGTACCAGTCGTTGCCACAAACGCACAGAAGACAGCTGCTCTCAAAGAACGTACAGAAGACGAAATAGTTGAGTATTATGCATTGCTTTCCATTGCCAACAAGTATGGCGTGGGCTTGACTGATGAAGATGAAGGTCTTTATGAAAAAGCTTTTGAAAAGCAGGCTCAGACATTAGCGGACACTCTGACAGAGGATGATCTCAAAGGTTACAATGGTACAGCTCTGGAATATGCAAAAGAAAAATACAACGAAGTTATAGTGGATAAACTTAAAATGACCGCTGAATATTTCGAGTATTTGTTCTACAAGAATCTTCTCTTAAAGAGAGTGAAGCAGGCTGTAGTTCCCAATATAGTTGAGAGCATAAAGCAGTGCTACTACCACTATGAAGAAGTGTACATTGAATATGTAAAAGGTGATGCACAGAGTGAGAGTTTAGCATATGAGTACATTCAAAAGGCTTATGCAGAGCTTGAGGAAGGAACAAATCCTAACGATGTTGTAAAGAAATATTCAAACAACAGCCTGTACACAAGTGACATGTATTTTGATGCTTACGGCAGAATAGTTGGAGACAATATCAGTACTGCTCTTGGTTCATCAATAGTTGAGGCAGTTTTTTCACTTGATGAGGGCGAATACAGCAATATAATTACCGGTGAGAGCAGTGATGATCAAACTGCATATTTTGCCATAGTTATCCGACTTGATTTCTCAGATGATGCTCTTTACAGTGAGAGCAATGTAGCTACCCAAATGTTCAGATATGCATATGTCGGTGCGAGCAATGAAACAACATACTATTTAGACTACACCGATGTATTGAATGCTTATACTCAAAATATAAGAGTTGAACCTTATGATGAAGGTGTTTACGACAGAGTAGCATACAATACTTTGTATTAATCGCGGAGGGTGTAAATGAAGATATCATTGGTTATACCGATGTACAATGAGTCGCTCATAGTCAAAGATGCATTGAAAACATATTCTTCATACATGGAGAAGACTTTTGATGATTGGGAACTCATATTTGTTGATGATGGTTCAAAAGACGGATGCGGAGAAGTTATAAAACAAGCATCTGAAAAAGACAGCAGAATTCGCCTCGAAGGGTATGAAGTAAACAGAGGAAAGGGATTTGCTGTAAAAACAGGCGTTCTGGCATCCACAGGAGACCTGGTCATATTTACGGATTGTGACAATGCTTACGGCGAAGAAACGATAAAAAGAGCCGTTGATCAATTAGTGTCAACAAACGCAGACATGCTCATAGGATCAAGAAATTTGACAAAGGATGGATATGCTGAGTATACATTCTTGAGAAGAGTTGCATCCAAGACTTATATAAAGATGATATGCATGTTTGCAGGATTCAAATTGTCTGACTCTCAGTGCGGCTTTAAAGGTTTCAAAGGGGAAGTCGGAAGGAAACTTTTCAAATACAGTGAAGTTGAAAGATTTGCCTTTGATTTGGAAATAATTCTCTTGGCCCAGAAAGCTGGTCACAGCATAACTGAAATGCCTGTTAAAGTTATAAATCACAGAGAATCCAAAGTCAGTTTGCTGAGGGATTCAATTAAGGTATTGAGTGATTTGAGAAAGATGAAAAAGAGGATTAAAAAACTCGAAATTAAATGATTACGCATTAGCTGTTTAATAATATTTTTGTTAAACAGCTAGTTTTGTATTATACAAGGAGAGATAGAATGGCAAATCTCAAAGTGGTGTTACAAAAACTCAGAGATCTTCAAAAAATCAAGGCCGAACGCGAAAGAATAAATCGTGATCTCAGTTGTATAACCGTACCGGAAACAATTGAGGAAATGGCCCAAAGCAGAATAGAACAAGTTGAGGATATTTCAGACAAAATATTGGGTGTAACGTTATACGATGAACCTCAAAAGCCTGTAATGACTGAGCCAAGTGTACCTGAAAAAAAGACGATTAAGCCACTCGAATTCAATGTCATAATGATGCTCAGACCTGTGGCTTTTGCCTTTGTTATTGTTATACAATCTTTGCTCGGTTGGGATAACAACTATGTTTTTTCTATCTATTGCGTAGTATGGCTTATTGTTTGGCTTTTTGTAGGAATTCATCATGATAGTTTTTCTTTTAAGGGTTTTTGGCTGGGATTTGCACATATATTCAAGTTGTTTTTACTTCCAAAATATAATAAGGATAAAAAAGAAGTTGAAAGATATAACTCAATAATCTATCCCAAAATGATGGAAGAATATGGTATTGCCTGCGAAAAAGCAAAGAAAAAATATGAAGAAGACTGTGCTCGGTATGAAAAAGAAATGGATATATACAGGGCAAATCTTGAAAAGCAGCAAATTGAAAGAGAAAGCATAATAAACGGTATAGTAGAAAAATATGTCAATGAAAACAGAGAAGCAGCGAAAAAGGCAGAAATAGAATACATCGAAAAAACATCGCCGCTGAATGAAAAAATTGCCGAGTTAGATAAAAAAATACAGGAGTATTCGGATATAGACGAAGAAGTCTTATTTAATCCTAATCTATATAATTCAGAAGATATCGAAGAGCTTATAGAAATCATTGAAAGAGGAAGGGCTAGCAGCCTGAAAGAGGCAGTAAATATAAAACTTGATGAAGACCGAAAGGACAATGAAGAGCGTCAGCGCAGGATGGAAGCTGACAGAATGGCCCGCATAGAAGAACAAAAAGTCGAAGCAGCAAATAGGGCTGCTGAAGAGACCAGAAGACACAATATGGAGGTCGAATACGATCAACAGCAGAGAACAAGACAAGAAGCTGAGTATCAGAGAAAGCAACTTGAAAACGATCAAAAACAATTTGAGTTGAATAGAAGACAACAAGAAATGGAATCAAAAGCATATTCTCAACAAAGATATGCTGAAAGCATTGATAGGTCAACAGCAAAAATGCTTTGTAATCACTGCAAGTATTATGGAGGGTGTGCTATGAGAACCAATCCACCTCTTCATTGCTCAAGATTTGCAGAAAAAGCTCATTGAATTGAACTGTTTGTAACTTTTTCATAAAAAATGCATTTTTTTCTTGACAAATCAAAATACGAGTAATAATATAGTCGCATAAGTCGTGTAGGACACGCTTGTGCCAGTAAATCCCTTCAGAGAGAAGTATGTTTGGTGTGATTACTTCAGGGTAATGTCATAGGTACCACCTGCACTATGGCTCGCCGCAGGAAATGGCGGCGCGGGAGGCCCGTTAAAGCTATCAAAGAGTTAAAAAATTGAGTGGAACCGTGCTTTGCACCTCAATGTCAAATGACATAGAGGTGTTTTTTTATTAAACACCTCGAGAAAGGAAAAAAAGAAATATGAAACTCAAAATCAACGGCGGCGAATATGTATTAGATGGTGAATATTCCGTCTATGAAGCCGCAAAGGCAGCAGGACTTGAAGTAACAAGAGAAATTATTGCTGCAGATGTCAACGGAGAGACAAAAGAGCTCTCACATCCTGTAAAAGACGGAGATGAAATTACTCTTTTAACATTCAAAGATGAAGGTGGACAGAGAACATTCAACCACACAGCATCACATATTTTGGCTCAGGCAGTAAAGCGCTTATATCCAACCACAAAACTGACAATAGGCCCTTCCATTGAAGATGGTTTCTATTACGATTTTGATTCTGAAATCTCTTTCGGACCAAGTGAACTTGAAAAAATCGAAGCAGAGATGAAAAAAATCGTAAAAGAAAATCTCAGAATTGAAAGATTTACACTCCCAAGAGAAGAAGCTATCAAATTAATGGAAGAAAAAGAAGAACCATATAAAGTGCTTCTCATTGCAAGAGTTCCTGAAGGAGAAGAAATATCTTTCTACAAACAGGGTGAATTCACGGATTTGTGCGCTGGCCCACACCTCTTCTCAACAGGTGCGGTTAAAGCTTTCAAGTTGACACAGTGCACAGGTGCTTATTGGGAAGGAAATTCTTCAAACAAGCAACTTCAAAGAGTATACGGAACAGCTTTCCCATCAAAAGAGGAATTGAATGAATACCTTGCAATGGTCGAAGAAGCAAGAAAACGTGACCACAATAAAATTGGCCGCGAAATGGGTTATTTCACAACAGTTGATGTAATCGGACAGGGTTTGCCTATTTTGCTTCCTAAGGGTGCTAGAGTCATTCAGCAGCTTCAGAGATTCGTAGAGGATGAAGAAGAAAAGCGCGGATGGCTGCTGACAAAAACACCATACATGGCTAAGAGAGAATTGTATAAAATATCCGGACACTGGGATCACTATCTTGACGGAATGTTTGTTCTAGGCGATCCTGATGACTATACAAAAGATTGTTATGCTCTTAGACCGATGACATGCCCATTCCAATATCAGGCATATCTGAACAAAGCCCGCAGCTACAGAGATCTTCCTTTGAGATATAACGAGACATCAACACTGTTCAGAAACGAAGATTCAGGTGAAATGCATGGACTTATTCGTGTAAGACAGTTCACGATTTCAGAAGGACACTTAATGTGCAGACCTGATCAGCTCGAAGAAGAATTCAAGAATTGTCTTGATTTGGCAATGTTCATGCTCAAGACAGTTGGTTTGTACGATGATGTATCATTCAGATTCTCTCAATGGGATCCTAAAGATACAAAGAAGTATATAGGAACACAAGAAGACTGGGATGAAGCTCAGGGAACAATGAAACGCATTCTCGACGATCTAGGCGTAAAGTACAAGATTGGTATTGGAGAAGCGGCTTTCTATGGTCCAAAGCTCGATATCCAGATTAAGAACGTATTCGGAAAAGAAGATACACTCATTACAATCCAAATCGATCAGTTCATAGCACAGAAGTTCGGAATGGAATATACAGACAAGGATGGAACAAAGAAGAATCCTTATATCATCCACAGAACATCTATAGGCTGTTATGAAAGAACACTTGCCTTGATGATTGAAAAATATGCAGGCGCTATGCCTTTGTGGCTCGCTCCTACACAAGTCAAGATTCTTCCAATCTCTGACAACTATCTTGATTATGCTGAAGAAGTCGCTGCTAAGTATAAGGAAGCAGGTCTCAGAGTAGAAGTAGATACAAGAAGTGAAAAGATTGGTTACAAGATCAGAGAGGCTCAACTTGAGAAAGTTCCTTACATGCTGATAGTAGGTGAAAAGGAACAGGCAGAAAACCTGGTTTCTGTAAGATCGAGAAGCGAAGGCGAACTCGGTCAGATGTCAGTTGAAGATTTCTGCAAGAGAGCAATCGAAGAAAAAATTAGCAAGGCAATAAAATAAGACAAAATACAAATGACTTCCGTTTTTGCGCGGAAGTCATTTGACATATATATGAACTGATTATCTAAATCAATTTCTCTTCATTATATAAAAAACTTTCGAATTATTACATGTTGTTGTATAATGAAAAAAACTGCTTAACTCTGTTTTGAAAAAATACAGTGTAGAAAGATGTGGTGTCCAGTGGAACTTGTAAATATGGTAATGGTAAAAGACATTAAAAATAATAGGGTGCTTGTTTTAAATAAATCCAAAAACTGGCCTGGACTTACTTTTCCTGGTGGTCATGTAGAAAAAGGCGAGTCATTTTATGATGCCGCGGTTAGGGAAGTCAAGGAAGAGACTGGACTTAGTGTAAAGAATCTTGTTGCAAAGGGAATTGTGCATTGGGCAAACAAAAAAACTGGTGACAGATATTTGGAATTCATTTATTCCACATCTGATTTCTTCGGAACTCCGATTAAAGAGACAGAAGAGGGAACGATTGAGTGGATGTCATATGATGAGCTCAAGGCATCAAAAAAGTTGTCTCAAAATTTTGATATGTATTTTCCAATTTTTGAAAGTGAAACATATTGTGAATTATTCCTAGACTGGAACGGGAAAGATTGGAATTCAGAAAAAAAATATGTTTTTACATAATTACGTTTTCTTTGTTTGACAACCATTGAAGCATGTTGTATAATATTGCAGCGCGTTCGGGGTGTGGCTCAGTTTGGTAGAGTGCTTGGTTCGGGACCAAGAGGCCGCTGGTTCAAATCCAGTCACTCCGACCATTAAAGAACAATAGGTTTGATACAATACAGTATCAGGCCTTTTTTCTTTATATAAACGTAAAAACCACATAACTAAGCCATTTATTTTAAAAAATAGAAGAAATATTGCATCATTTTAGAGACTTAAAAGCTCTATTTTAGTGCTTTTTAAATATTTTAAGTTTTGTACTCGGTCATTTTTCTTATATTAGAGACATTTTTCTAGGTAGTAGGGACATTTTTCTAAGTTTCAGGGTATCTTGGAGCGATTAATTATGTTATAATTAACTTGTTATATTTAGTCGGTAAAAGGGCGGTAATAGATAGCTGTACGCAGATTATGACAGTTAATCAGGCGAGGCTCCCACCCAAAGAAAGTGGAGTCCTTTTTGTTGTCTCGTATTAATGGACATTTAATATTTTTTGATATAATTTATATTGTTAAAATTGGCTGACAAATAAGAATTTGTAGGTGTGAATGATGAAAACTTTATATATGATTGGTGGCACTATGGGAGTTGGAAAAACAAC
>JAEEKG010000064.1 GCA_016282315.1 Clostridiales bacterium
AAGCTTTTCAAAACATGCAATCGTGAAATAAATAATGACACATTCACCAAATATGCTAGATACATATCAGGGAATGTGTCATTTTTCAATCTTTTAAACAAGTTATTGGAACAATATATATTCCATCTTTTTTGTAACATGAACCATGACTTGTTAAAATCATTTTAAAAAATGGAGTTTTTTGACCATTTACGAGCATTTTTTTCTCGAATTTGTTTAATGAAGAAATGCCATCATTGATGTTTTTTTCACTTGCTATTTTAATTTCAATTGCACCATAATTGCCATTATCCAATTCAACTATTGCATCTACTTCTTGACCTGAGCTATCACGATAATGTTTAAGACTACCTCCAATAGATTCTGCATAAACAGATAGGTCTCTTACGGCAAAATCTTCAAAGAAAAAACCAAATGATTTAATATCGTTCATTAAATCAGCCGGGTTGATTCTCAGAGCAGCAGTAGCGATAGATGTATCAACAAAGTGATGCGTAGGAGTTGTTCTCACTGCTACAGAAGAACGCAGATTTAAGTTCCATGCAGGCATGTCATAAATAATGAACAAATCCTTTAATGTTTTTTCATATGAATAAAAAGTATCATCGTCGAGTTTATTGCGAATTCCAGAATCAATTATGTCATTAATCATTTTTGTTCTTTTAGCTTGGGTTGAAATATTCCTTGCAAAGGACTTAAGGATTATTTGCAATAACTCAATGTTTTTGTTCTTCAAAAAGCCAACAAATTCATCACTTTCATTTTCAACAACAAACAAACCATCATAATAATTTCGCGTGACCATTATGGCGTATTCTTTTGTGGCTTTTGTCGCTATGGGCCAACCACCACGACATATATAGAACGCTATGTCTAAAAGATTATTGTTGTTGGGAGAGTGTACTACCGGAAAACTACTGTCATCAGCAAATAGTTTTGACAATGAAACAATTCCACTTGACTCACCTGATTCATATAGAGTAAATGGTTTAAGCAACATTTTTGTAATTCTTCCGGCACCGGAGTGTTGAATTTGTGATGGGTTAACAGGTGTGGTGCTTCCGGTCAAAATGTACTTTCCAAACTCATAGTCATTATCCAGGTCATTTTTGATTTCATTCCATATTTCTGGAACCTTTTGCCATTCGTCAATTAAACGGGGTTTTTCTCCTGCCAAGACATATTTTGGATCTGCTGATGCAACTTCAATTTCATTGGTTGTTTTAAGTTGAATTGTAGATTTTGCAAACCTTTCACACATTGTGGATTTTCCGCAAAATTTGGGTCCCGTCACCAAAACACATCCGGACGAGTTTAATTTTTGTTCGAGCGTTTTTTCTGCAAGTCGCTTAATGTATTCTTTCACAGTTAACTCACCATCCTTTGCTCATATTATACACAATCACCAAACGCAAATCAACAAAAATCGGTAAAATGAAAGAAAAATTTTCGGTGAAATGAAAGAAAAATTTTCGGTGAAATGAAAAAAACAACCTCTCCCATCCAATTACACTATGGAGGGAGAGGTATTCTTTAACAACTAGTTATCGTTGGTCTTTGTCTTTTCTGACCCTGTGTGTTTTTCCATCACTGCCAAGATAAGTGTTTTCAGCTGTATATGGTTTCAATGATCCATTCTTAATCATTTCAACTACAACTTTTGCAATGTCCGGATCGAATTGGGTGCCACTACATCTTTCGAATTCACCTATGATCTTTTCGAGAGGGAATGGTTCCTTGTATACTCTCTTTGAAGCCATTGCATCAAAGCAGTCTGCGCAGCAGATTATTCTTGCGACATATGGAATGTTGTCGCCTTTTAATCCTTCCGGATATCCTGAGCCATCATATTTTTCATGGTGGGATTTAGCACCTTCGACTATCTGAGGAATTGTAGAAATACCATTTAGTATCTGAGCACCTCTTGTGGTATGGCTCTTCATGACTGCAAATTCTTCATCCGTTAATCGTCCCGGCTTATTGAGTATGTTATCCGGAATTGCAATCTTTCCTATATCGTGGAGTAGCGCGATGTAATAGATATTATCTACTTCATCAGGTTTCATTCCTAAATTCTCGGCAATAATCTTAGAATAATAACCTACTCTGATTGAGTGACCGTTTGTATATTCGTCTTTGGCGTCTATCGTTCTTGCAATTGCCTGAATTGATTCAACTGTGATGTTCTTATATTCCAACTGTCTCTTTAAGGAGTTTTTGGTTTTTGTTGAGATAATCAGGATGTTGATTGCAGCAATCAGTGCCAGAGCTACAATACTGATTACAACCCAGAACCAAACTTGCTCATATACTTGTTTTTCTTTAACAAGTGATACTTCCAAAACATTGGATTTTTGACCATACTCATCAATTACGTATGCATTGAATGTGTAATTACCGCCTGATAAGTTTGTGTAAGATATACTCGTGTTAGCATCAGTCGTGAAATTGTAGTCGCTGTCGATGCCGTCGAGTTTATAGTATAAAGTGTATCCTTTGTTTGGTCTGAATCCCAGTACAGAAATATTGAATGCCAAACGATATGTGTCCTTTGATATGTTCAAAGAATTTCCATATGTTTGATTACCATCAAGATCAACTGATGATACAGCTATCTTAACAGGGATTGATACATCTCTTTCTTCATTGAAGTCATATACAAATACACCATTTGTTGATTGGAAATAATACTTATAATCACTTTCATCATAGTAGCCAGATGTGTTTGCAATGATCGGCTGAAGTCCGTTTGTCTCATCATAAAACTCATAATTTTCCAATTGATCAACTTCAAGAGAATCAGTTATATATATCTGAGTCTGACTTCCTATTAC
Source organism: Clostridiales bacterium (assembly GCA_016282315.1). Lineage (GTDB taxonomy): Bacteria > Bacillota > Clostridia > Oscillospirales > CAG-272 > CAG-841. The sequence continues at coordinate 2,835 of JAEEKG010000064.1, forward strand.
GTATTTGTACTTTTCCTGTCCACCGCTTATGTATTTAACTTTTGCAAGTTCAACAATTGAACCCTTCACATACGGAATTGTAATCTCTTTGGATACAAATTCACCATTTTCTTCACTAAGTCTGAACAACCTACTGTTCAAGTTGTAATAAATTAGATCACCATCAACTAAGAATTTTAATCTGTTGCCGGTTATTTCGGTTTCTGTTGGGACATCGGTTATGGTTGAGAAGTCATCTTCAATGATGAACAAGCCTTTTGTTTTATCGCACAAGAGTTTTCCATCTTTTGTCTTGTTCATATAAAGAACGTTAGTTCCTACATTTACAATAGAAAACTTTTCCCCGTCAAATTTCATGACACCTCTTGCATAACCTATGGCAAGATAGTCATCGAACGCTCTCAGAGACCTTGTAGCATTTGTCAGTGCAATTTCAGGGTCACCTGTTAATTTGTCAAGGTGAGATGTGATATAGTCGATGTCGTAAATTGTGAGTTCATCTTTTTCTATTTCATACTTAACAAGACCTATACCATTTATTGCAAAGTACAAATCTCCTTTATAAATCTCAACATCTTTGGGATTAAATGTAAATATATAATTCTCTTTGCCGCCGGCTCTTCCTTCTTCTGTCTTCTTGTTTGCATATTCATCAAGCTTGTTCATTATGGTGTTATCAGGAATGATTACTTGTTTTTTCAAGTCGTACAGATATATTCTTGATGAAGCAACTATATAAAGGATGTCGTTGTATCTTTCAATAGCGTAAACATTTCTTTCAAATTCAGGTGGAAGTTGCAGTTTTTGCCAAATTACATCATCATATAAGAGTTCCAACAATTCATTTTTTGTAATAATTGATACCCCTGATGCACCTATGTAGTGTGAGGCAATCCACAAGTTTTCTTCGTAGTCAATCATCAAATCTATTAGTTGGCTCTTGTTTGCCAAGTCACCTGCTGATGAAATCTGTGGAATATCAGTGCTCATGTCAATGCAAAACAAACCTTGTTTTTCGCATGCAACAAAGAGAGTTTTGTCTTTTTGTGAATAGAGCATCTTATTAATTTGATCAGGAACAATTATATCTTCAAGCATTTTTTTGTTTTTGATATCGTACCTGCGTATTATTCCGTTATCCTGACCCATGAATAAAATGTTTTCAAAAGAATAGATGTCAAGATTCTTCGGGTAATCTGAAATCATGTTTCCATCACTATCATAGACACCTTCATCTTTTTGATAGAAATAGCCACTGCCTTCAGTGTTCAGGGCAATGTCGTTGATATTTGATCCTTCAGTACCCGGAACAACACTTTGTGTGTCGTTCTTTATGTCATAAATAACTGCTCCATCAGTCAACGTGGAAATATACAACAAGTCATTGTCTTTATCCAAAATAATGTCTTTGATGACTTCAACTTTAAGACTTGTTGGAGCAAATTGATTATCTTTGTATATGAAGAGATCGTTTGTCGTAGCAATATACAGCACATTGTCTTTTGTAGCCAATGCACGTACATTGATAATTTCGTAAGATTTTCCCTCATATTCAAATTGTTTGTATGTGATAAACTCTTTTGAGTCATATCTTGTCAAACCGGAGAATTGAGCTATCCAAACATAGCCGTCATCTGTCTGACACAAAGCTTCAGCACCTGAAACTTCAAGGTTGACTGCAATTTCAGTTTTATCACTCATATAAGATTTTGCATAAACAACAATTCCGATAGATGAAAAAATCATCAATGATACCAGAACAATAATGAATATACTTTTCTTTCTCATACACCACCCAAAAAAATAAATGTTTTTGTATAGCCTGAAACCAATCTTATTTTACTATTTTTACTGTTTCAATGGAATAAGGATTCATATAAATTTCAACAAATCCATCTTTAACTTTGAGTTTTGAAATCTTGTTTTCAAGCATGTCACAGAGTTCTGCACTTGAAAAATCACAATTTACTTTGAATCTTACAAGGCCCCTGTCGCCGAATTGTTCGCTGAGTCTTATAACTATGTCGTCTGAATCCTCAGCTTTTTTTATTGTCTCAACAAACACATTGTTATTGAGTTCACTGATAAGTGAATACTCGCTTGGCAACTTGCCCTTCTGACTTTCTATATTATATCCTCTGAGAGGGTTATTCAATTCATAAGCCTTCTTGATTATTCCAGCATCTCTGAAGTCCGAATCGTGAGGACAGAGTTCATAAACTATGTCATGTTCAATCTGATCCGCTTTAGGATCAGGGCTGATGCCGCTCTTCAACAATGTGAGTGAAATTGTTGATCCCTTGACATCACAGCCGTATTTACAGTCATTAATAAGCGATACGCCATATGAGTGTTCTGACAAGTCAACATATTTATGGGCAGGAACTTCAAATTGAGCACAGTCCCAACTTGTGTTGTTCTTTGTTGTTCTTTTGATGTTTCCGTAGCTCAAATCGTATGTAGCTTCATCTGAGTTGATATTGACAGGGAAGTGAGTTCTTAAAAGAATTCTGTTGTTCTTCCAGTCAATGTGAGTCGAGAACCCAATTTTCTTCTCATGACCATACAAGTAAATCTTTTGTGTAATGGTTGAATTTGAGAAATGTCTTTCTACTATGAATCCTCTCTTTTCACCATCATTGAATGACTGTGCCTTTTGTACATCGGTTACATTCCAAAACTTTTCATTGTAGTATTTGCGAATTTCCCAGTTTTCAAACATTTGAGGAATGTCTTCATATGCTACAAGAGTGTTGGCTTTAGAGTTGTCCAGGACAATTTCTCGTGAATATTCCTTGTCGAATATTGATACAATCTCATAATTGTCATCAAACTTGACTTTGAAAAAGTCATTTTCAAGTGTTTTAGATTTAATATCTGCTGATACTTTGGCAACTTTTTCTGCTTTTACTACCTTATATCCTTTTGCAGGAATGTCTTTTACAAATACATCTTTTCCATCAACACAAACAGTTGAACTTGACACAAATGAATTGGGATTGAATACGAGTATTCCGCCTTTTGTATCTATGTTCTTCAACACTTTTTTGTCATAATCTGAAACTATACCGTCAACTGTTTTAAATATTTCAGAATATGTCTTGTCGCTGTCTTTGTAAACTGGAGCTATTGAAGAACCTGGCAAAATGTCATGGAATTGCATTGTCATTATCTTTTTCCATGTGTCATACAATTCGTCAGAAGGATATTTTGTTTTGAAAAGCAGGGAAGAAATAACGGAAGATGTTTCAGCATTCTGAGTCTTGAATTCACTTCTTCTGTTATTTTTCTTGTTCTTTGCCTGTGAAGTCAATATGCCTCTGTGAGCTTCAAAATATAACTCGCCTCTCCAGTTAGGCAAATATTTATTATCTTTTACCTGTTTGTTTACCTTTTTGAATGTGTTTTTGAGTGAGTCAAAAACAAAAGCGGGACATCCCGGGATTCCGTATGTCTGACGTTTGGCAAGTTCTATCATTTCTTCTGTAGGACCGCCGCCTCCATCACCAAAACCATAAGGGAATATAACGTCATTAGATATATTCTTTTCTTTGAACCTATTCCATGCGCCTACAACATAGTCAGGTTCTGTCATCGAGTTGTATGTTACATAGAAGTCATTTTTGTCATTTATGGATTTAACCGTGTTGAACATGGTCAAAACCGAGCTTCCGTCTATGCCTGACCACTTGAATGTGTCATAAGGCATATCGTTTGTGTCGTTCCAACTCAATTTGCCTGTTGAAAAATATTTAACACCCGTTTTTTTGAGAATCTGAGGCATGATTGCTGAAAAGCCGAACGAGTCAGGAATCCATGAAACTTGTGCATCGATTCCGAATTCCTTTTTGAAGAATCTCTTTCCGTATACGAATTGTCTGATAAGTGATTCGCCTGAAGTCAATACACAGTCAGGCTCAACCCAACTGGCTCCTTCTATTTCCCACTGACCTGTTTTTATTCTCTCTTTAATTCTTTCAAATATTTCAGGTGCTTCTTTCTTTACAAATTCATAGAGGACAGGAGTGCTGCTGAGATATACGAATTCAGGATATTGTTCCATGTAATTCAGCATATTTGCAAATGTTCTCTGAGCTTTTTCTTTCGTTTGAGCAATTGTCCACAGCCATGCAACGTCTATATGAGAATGACCGAACCCATGAACCTTGTATTCGCTCTTTTTACAATACTTTTCAAAGAATTCTTTTTGTAAATATTCGTGAGCTGTTTTTGCAGACTTTAAAAATTGTTCGCCGTCTTCTCTTAAATCTATCAGGTTAATAGCATTGTTTAAGTAGTTTATTTGTTCTTCAGACTCGCCCATGGATGAAGTAGTGCTTGTAAGAGCTCTGAAAATTGTGTGAATATCGTAATACAGATCTCTAACATCCTTGTTGAACTCTGTAATGTATAATCTTGAACCGATAATATCACAGTCCCTGCCATATGAACAATAAATCCAGAGATCGAAATCCTTTTCATCTTCATGAAGGAGAATTTTGTGGTGTTGTCTGTCAAAAGAACCGCGGATCTTTCCATTGAAATATACCAAATGCTGAGGTGCAGATGAACCGGTTGAAAGGGCATAGTCCTTCATGTTTAAGTATAGAGGTTTACCAACAAAATTGTCCGGCAGAGTGACATGAGCCTTCACCCATACATGTCGGTCATTTTCTTTATCCCTGGATGAAAAATCTTTGTAATTTTTCCATTTCACTTCTTTTGGAAGATTATTGTCAGTTTTATATCCGTCGCCAGGAATACAATAGTATTGAGCATCAATATCTAAAGAGTTTCTCTCAATTCTTGATTCAATTGTTTTTTGGATACTTTCAAATCTTCTGTAGATTTCTTTCATGATATCTAGGCTCGTACACCCGTGACTTCAGTCGTGGGAGGAGAGCCTTACCTCCTGTGTTAATGTTGTGTTTGTGTGTTCCAATAAACGTATGTTTTTCCACGATGCACATGGATGCACTTTTGTTCCATCTATCAATCTGAGGTCAAAATATCCGGATGTTCTTCTTCCATGGACAAAACATTCTTGTCCATTGTAGATAACCTTATCGTTTAATCTGAATCCTTTGACTTCTCTCGGTTCCTGATTAGATTTTCTTTTTCCTCCCCTCAGTTTTGTCATCTTGTGCAGCTGTCTGTTGTGGCGTCTTACTTTCTTTTGAATGAATACACTTTCAACTCGTTTTGCTTTTGGG
>JAEEKG010000065.1 GCA_016282315.1 Clostridiales bacterium
CAACAAGTCTTTTTTCAATCTTTCTGAATCCTCTTGGTTCCAATACGAAATACCGTATGCCTGATAACAGTTTTCACCACCGCGAGTGTAATTGCTCACATAGCCGTTTATTTTTTTGAAACACCAGTCATCGGTCTCTTTCACGGTTGCTCCGCAATAGTTGGTTGTATATTCATATTTTCTTATTATTGAAGGATTCTTTATTACTAAGTCAGCTTCACAAATATAACACCTGTCAATTAAATCAACACACTTGACCAGAGATGATATATTATTTGAAATATTGAATTCATCATTATCTATAAATTTAATAGTCGGATACTTTTCAAGTAAAACATCAAACTGTTCCTTTTTATATCCTCTGACTATATATATAGATGTAATACCGGCTTTTGTCAAAGCGTCGAGTAACGTATCAATTATTCTGACTCCATTTGTCTTAACCAGAGGTTTCGGAGTATTTAAAGATACCGGAGCTAACCTTGAACCAAATCCCGCTGCCAGAATAATTGCTTTTCTGACTTTGTATGGCTCTAATGCTTTTAATCCTTTATCTGTAATTGACAAATTGTTATCGTTGTCAAGATTGACAAGATTCTGATTTACTAATTCATTTATAAGCTTATTAACAGTGCCTAAAGACAATGTTAATGTATCAGATAAAAACCTTTGGGAGTATCTGTTCTTTCCGTTTGACTCCAAAAATGTCAACAGTTCAAACTGATATAAAGATAATTCCATTACCGAATTCTCCTCCTTGTTCTGCCTCTTCTTAATAATCCCCGATGCTGTGTTGAACACTATCCTGAACAATACATTAATGAATAGAATCAACACAGAGATCGCAGCCTGCATTTCATAGTTGCTCGTCTTCTCATAACTGTTTATCAATATAGCCAAAGGCTGATTGCTATATGTACACAGAAATGCTACTGCTGAAATAGTTATCATACTGTTCAAAAAGAAGTATGAAAACATCTCTATCAATGTAGTGACGGAATTAGGTATAAGGACATTTGACAATATTTTGAATTTTGACAAACCCAGCGTTTCGCCTATTACTTCATAATCCTTGTTTATCTTTGTCAAACAGTTTTTTGCCATTATGAACGGCGAGCCTAAAAAGTGGAAAATGTTGACAAAAACAAGTATCAGAAATGTTCCGAAGAAAAATCCATTTGAAAACTTGAATAGCAGCATATAGCCAATACCTAAAACAAGTCCGGGAATAGCAATAGTTGAAATTGAAAACAGATTAACAATCTTTCCGACTTTACCCGGTTTTCGCACAGATAAATAACCCAGAAAATATGCAAATATTGTTCCAACTAAACCAGTTAATACCGCAATCAACAATGAGTTTACCAAATACTCTCCGACACCTAATCCATAAGTGTTGCTGAACATGTTGATTATGTTATCAAATGACAGTGACATGTCATTCGGATAAGATTTCATGAAAGTTAAAGATACGAAAGATAATTGCGGAATAAACAAGAACAATGCAACAATTACCATAATAGCTATGGAAATGCCATTAAAAAATTTGTTGGAATTGATTAGTTTCTTCTGTTTTTCAGTCGAGCTGTTATCATGGAAGAACAAGTCAAACAAGAATGACACTATCGCAGGGATAAGTAAGAATAATCCTGCAATAGCTCCTCTTCCATATTGGAATGATGACAACACCTGATTGTATAAATACATCGGCAGAGTCTGAACTTTACCCGCCAGTTCCATGGGTATTCCATAATCTGAAAAAATCCATGTAAATGAAGCAAAGAATGCAGATATGATGGCAACTTTCAGATATGGCAAAGTCAGACGCATAAACATACTGAATTTGCTTATGCCCATTATTTCTGCTGAATCATATGGACCTTTGTCTTCATATTTCAGTGCGTCATACACTATTAAAAATGTCGTAGGAAATGAAGAAATGACAGAACCGAATATTAATCCTAAATACCCAATGCCATCAATTTCAAGACCAAAAAGACTATCCAAAAAACCATTTCTGCCAAACAACACTCTTATTCCCAATCCTATGGACAATGTTGGAACCAGCATTCCTAAAGTCAGAATGGTTACAAATAAATTCTTGTTCTTAATTGAAGAAGTGTTTAAAAAATATGCTGTCAGAACTGCCAATAATGTTGTTATTAGACTGGCAGCAAGTGAGTACATGGCCGAATTACCAACACTTGACCAGAAATTGTCATCTTTAAAAACATAAGACAAATCATTTCCGGATATATTAAAAACAAGGGAAATAAGAGGCATTAAAGCAAACAGGAATATCAGAACCAATCCAATGATTCTCAGATACTCATGTTTTAGAAAAAACCTTAAATCAGGCACCTTTTTTGTCATTGATATTATCCTCAATTGATTTGACTTTTAAATCAAGGTGATTAACAACAAACTTCTTTACAAATTCGTTGCTTGGATTGTGATACAAGTTATATGGAGTATCGTATTGCATTATTTTACTATCATTCAAAACCATAATTCTGTCAGATAGAGCAAATGCTTCTTCTTGATCGTGAGTAACATATATCATTGTTATATTGAGTTTTTTCTGAATGTCTTTCAACTGGTTTCTTAATACCACTTTAATGTCGGCATCCAATGCAGACATAGGCTCGTCAAACAATATAATATCAGGATTAAGAACTAATGTTCTTGCTATAGCTACTCTTTGTTGCTGACCACCGCTGAGATTTCTTGGTTTCTTATAAATGTGCTCACTCAAATCAACGACATCAATGATGTCGTTGACTCTTTTATCTATTTCTTCATTGGACATTTTTCTGCTTTTTAAAGCATATGCAATGTTTTGATAAACATTCATGTTAGGAAACAAAGAATAATTCTGGAAAACTATTCCGATGTTTCTCTTCTTTGGTGCTAAATCGGTGATTTCTTCACCCAATTTGTATATTCTTCCCGAATTTGGTTTTTCAATTCCTATCAATAGTCTTAAAATTGTTGTTTTCCCACAGCCTGAAGGACCAAGTAAAGAGATAAACTCTCCTTCTTTAACTTCAAATGATATGTCTTCCAACACCAATCTTTTACCATATTTTTTACTTATATTTTCAATCTTCAGTATGGTATCAGCCATATCAGTATCTCCATTTGTCCAACAGATTCTGCTTGTAGTTGTAATCAAACAATCCATTCATTTCTATTTCTGTGAAATCTTTTGGATAATTTGCAATTTCAGCACTTCCCTGATTTACATATATCTTGTCAGGATTATATTTTTCACACTGAACTTTATTTAGTTCATTGAACAAATATGTGAATACATCTTTAGTTGCCTGCTTGGTTTCTTTACCTGAAATAATGCCCATTGTAAACAGGTTGTATGATGCCTCATTATTCAAAAAGACAACTTCAAGTTTATCGTTTTTGTTTGCATACTCAACGCATTGCCACAACAATCCTACACCAATAGCAACTTCGCCTTTATCTACAGCCTTGATAGGTGCTGATCCAGAAGTTGTGTATTCTTTCATGTTGGAATTCAAAGATTCAAAATATTTAAGTGCTTCTGCTTCTCCCATTGATGAAACAAGACCGTTATAGAAAGCATAACCGGTTCCTGAACTCTTTGGGTTTGGCATTGTAATCAGATCTTTGTATTCGGGCTTTAATAAATCCTGGTATGTTGTCGGAATAGCACAACCATGCTTATTCAATTCTTCTTTATTAACAACTATCGTTCCGTCTGTTTTTCCGTTAACTGCATACTTATGGTGTCTGTTTGCATAACCCATTATAGATTTGTCATATATTGAGAAGTCATAATCTTTTCCCAAGTCATAAAACAAATCACTGTTTGAATTCAGAATGATTTCAGCATTTGTAACTTCCAGATCATAGAATATGTCACACTCAGTGCTCTTTCCTTCAGCTTGTAATCTGGAGACCAAAACACCTGTTCCCAGAGATTGGAATACTACTTCATATTGTGGGAACTTTGCTTTGAGTTCCTTCTGTAGATACTCAATTCTGGCTTCTTCTGCTGCTGTATATATAACAACTTTATTATCATTCTTTCCGCATCCGACCAGAGATAACATTGTCAGACACATAGCTATTATCAATATAAGGCTTAATACTTTTTTCATAATCAATAATCCCTTCAACTAAATTCAAACTCGCATTTATCCAAACTTACATGTCATAAGTTTTATCAATTGCTTTTAATTCCTTGAATGTATCTATTTCCACTATGTCTTCATCAAAACATTCTTTTATTTCAACTTTGTACTGATCTTTAAAGACTACAAGAGGAACCTGTTCCCAATACTTTTCTTTGCCGCCGGGCATTTCCATGGTTTCTTCTATGTGTTTAGACAGTTTTTCACCGTCTTTTTTATCCCAATAAGAAATACCTACCATTTGCCAGCAATTAAGACCGCCGACTTTTTCTTCAATAATATAATTATCTTTGTCAGTTACAAAACACCAGTCATCAGTTCTGTCCTTTTTTATTGCCAGAAAATCTGAAGAATAGTGATACTTCTCTACAATCGAAGGATTGGAAATCAACAAATCTGCTTCAAACACGTATGCGTTGCTGAGAAGATGCCTTGCTTGGTAACTGGACGAAATATTATTTGCTTCGTTGAATAAATGATTGTCTAAAAAGTGTAAATTAGGATACATATATAATAATTGATCAAATTGTTCAGCTAAGTAACCTCTTACTATATAGATATCATCTATTCCTGCAGCTAGACACGCATCTATAAGACCATCTATAATTCTTTTTCCATTTACTCTGACGAGCGGTTTAGGCGTATTGAGCGTGATAGGCACAAGTCTGGAGCCAAACCCGGCAGCAATAAAAATTGCTCTTTTTGCTCTGTATGGTTCAAGAGCTTGCATTCCCAAATCATTTATCTTTCCGTCTTCTATATACTTCAGTTCATTTAATTCTTTTAATGCTTTGTTTATTGTTCCGAGTGAGTATCCGGTAGACTCCGCTATTTCTCGCTGTGAATAATCACCCTTTGTCAAAGTTTTAAGAACATCAAACTGTTTTCTTGTTAGTTCCATAATTATTCCTAGTATAATTAAACCATCCCCAGCAAAGGAATAAATTATACTGCTCCTTTGTGATATAATTTTTATGCTTTTGCCATAGTGGAGGATAGGGCAACGCTGGGGAGCGACCTGAGCGCCACTATGGATTTTAAAGAATGGGGATTACCCCCAGTTTGTTTGTGGTTGATCGCCATTTGGAAAACCAAAGCGATAAACCCATTCAATTCTATTAAAAGTCTCGTAGTTCATTTCATTTTTCACCTACAGCGACATAAGTCGACTGGTTTTGCGAGGGTATGACTGCGGACTTTTTCTTTATGTGGTTATTAGTTGGTTACAGCGTAAAGCTTTTGCATTCACGACTGGTGATAAGGAACTAGGGTACACGGAAAAAGTTACGCAGAGAGCACCGAGGCTTATTCTTAATTAAAGGAGGGCCGCACTATGATAATTGTCGGCATCGATGTTGCTTCTCAAAAACATGATTACTTCATGCTTCAAAAGGAAACCGGAGTTGTTTTCAGATCCTCATCCATCACTATCCCCAATACCCTGAATGGATACAAAAAACTCCACAAGGATATTCAATCCTTTTGTGGAGCAACCAGTGATTATA
>JAEEKG010000066.1 GCA_016282315.1 Clostridiales bacterium
AAATCTCTCGAGGATGTCCATTCCATACTCTTCGTATCCGTTGTTAAAAGCTGCTTTTGCAAGTTCACCTGCGGTAAAAGGTGAAATGGCTCCGTTTACATATCTGCCCTTCTCATAAAAGTTGAACGTTTCATAAGGCGGATCAATAGAAAACCATTCAGCAAAATACGGTGTGGTCTTTTTTCTCTCAATGTATTCTTCTATGATAGAGCCCGCCTGCTCAAGAGATGTAACTCCGCGGTTTATGTCATATGCCTCAGAAAGTGAAAGTCTGTTGTTTTCGTTTTCATCGAGAGGCTTGCCTGTTATTGGAAGCTGATGAACAAAAAACTTGCCGTTCCACAGATAGCGGAACATGTTTTCTTTGATCTTTTCAGCGCGTTCTCTCCATTCGTCTGCTTTTTCCTTGTTTCCGAATTTATCATTAAAGAATGCAAGGTACTGCATTGCCATATATGTACCGGAATTATCCCCGTGCATAATGCACATCTGCTCATCTTCGAGTATTCTTCTGTTTGAAATGGATTCGTCGACATATGTAAAGTCCCATGTGTCGATTGTATATGGTCTTATGCAAAGACCATATTCTTTGCTGAACCTCTTTTTGTCAGAAGTAATATAATCCATTCCCTTTTCCAGGTTTCCGAGATATTTGCGGACAAAATCTAAGTCTCCCGTTGCTCTGTAGTACTGCATTACGCCTTCTACTACAAGGTATTCAATGTCTGCTTCAACTTCCAGTCTTACAAGTGAAAGGTTGTCTTCCGGATACAGCACACGGTGCGACTCGTCCACAAATGTCCAGTGGTAGTCATCCATCTGTTTAATTAGCTCATAGTAGTAACCTTTTTCGGTTTGGGTCTCCAATATGTATTCAAGGAAAGATTTCAGGTCATGCTCAAAATGCTTGAACCCCTTCATTATATGGACATGGTCCCTGATCCAGTTGTGGTTGCAAACAAGTACTTTTCCGTCAATGAAAACCAGTCTTCTGTTTCTGCAAATCTCATCGTTTAGGCTGCGCAGAAACTTACCGGGTTTTACGGTTTTGGTAGTCAGAATGCACGGCAGGGCCATTTCTTCGTTGTTGTATGTACCATTATGCATGTTGTCTATATTCATTGACGGCAAGCTGTGTTCAAACTCTATCATGACGTCCTCCGTGTAACATTTTTATTTCAAACTTGTTTTCTATTCTTTTTAAGCCCGCTGAACATTGTTTTTTCCACCAATATAGAATCATCTTTTTTGTGGAACAAAAATGTTACGAGAAGGTTTACCAAACTGTAAACTATGAAAGATAGCAAGAACAGCGCACCTAAAATCAGGATTGTCTTCCACTCAAGAGTGCTCAAATAGAAAAAGTCCTTGAGGAAGATCGTGCAGGCGAAAAAGCCTCCTATCATCGTCACAAGAAGCACTGCGCGTATTTTTGTGAGCGGCAGACATATCTTTATCATGTAGAGGAATACTGTTACAGCTGTCATTATCACAGCCATTGTGCTGACATCAGCCGAACTCAAATTAAATAATGATTTGGCAATCGTCAGCAGTATGACATTAACAAGCACTGTAATTGACACAGGTATAGACCTTGATGCAATCCTTGTCAAAAATTGTCCTTTGACAAGTTCATTGTTCGGCTCAAGCGCAAGAACAAATGTCGGTATTCCTATGGTAAAAAACGTAATGAGACTAGTCTGGATCGGTATGAAGAAATATGTCTGGATTGTCACCACGCTGAACAGCGTCAAAAGTAATGTGTACACTGTCTTGCTCAAAAGAAGTGATGCGCTTCTCTCTATGTTGTTTATAATCTGTCTTCCCTCTTTTACTATGTTAGGAATCGAGTTGAAATCATCGTCAAGAAGTATAAATTGTGAAACATTTCTGGCAGCATCAGCCCCTGATTTGATTGAAATTGCACAGTCGCTCTCTTTCAAAGCCAATACATCGTTTACTCCATCTCCTGTCATGGCGACCGTTCTGCCTTTTTCTTTCAATGTCTTAACTATGAGTTTTTTCTGGGATGGTTTAACTCTGCCAAACACATTGTAATCGGATACTGCTTGAACGAGTTCTTCATCTGACAGTTCACTGACATCTATTCCTCTGAGGTCCTTCAACTCCAATTGTTCAGCTGTGTTGAGAACTGTTTCCGTTTTGTCTCCGGATATGATTACCACGTCGACATTATTCTTTTTGAAAAATTCCAACGTTGATTTAGCAGATTTTCTTATGACATCTTTTATCAGGACATAACCTATTTTTTCAAGCGAAGATATGTCGTTTAAATCTCCGTTTTGTTTTCTTGCAAATGCTACCACCCTGTATTTTTTGAAGTATTCTTTTGCTTCACTTGTGTCATCAAACAATATGTCAGGTGCGCCAAAATAGTAAGTGTAGTCTGAGCATTTTATTGCAGAATACTTTCTTGACGAAGAAAATGGCATCTTGTCAGTTATTTGTATTTTTTTAGATTCGCTTTCTGCAAAATGTGCTTTTAACGCCTGCATGGTTGCGTTGTTGTCTTCCGATGAACAAACAAATTCAGCCAGTTTTTCAACGGGATTATCTATTTGGCAATCCTTAGAAGAGATAAAGTCTGAATATTCCATTCTTCCTTCTGTCAATGTACCTGTCTTGTCCAGGCAAATGGTGTTGACTCTTGCGAGTATTTCAATTGAATACAATTGCTGAACAAGCACTTTTACTCTGTAGAGCTTTATTATTCCGACAGCCATAACTGAAGATGTCAATAGTATCAGTCCTTCAGGAATCATGCCTATTATTGATGCAATTGTCCTGAACATGCTTTCGGATAGTTCACCGCTTATGTTATATTCTTTGAAAAACGTTATTGCACCGAGAGGAATAATCAGGATAGTCAGGATTTTCAGTATCTTAACAAATGAACCTAAAATCATAAAGTTCATTTTTTTCTTCTTTTTTGCCTCGGCACTTATCTTGGATGAATAACTATCTTTACCGACATGGGTTACGCGGCAATATGCATTTCCCGAAACGACAAATGCGCCTGAAAGAAGGCTGTCTCCCTGCTGCTTCAATATAGCATCGCTTTCACCTGTGATAAGTGCTTCGTTAACTTCAAGATTTCCTTCAAGCACTTCGGCATCTGCTATTATCTGCCTTCCGGCTGTCAGCTTTATTACATCGTCTGTAACTATTTCTTCTGCGCCTATTTCACTCTCGACCCCATCCCTGACAACGATACACTTACTTTCTGAAATGATTGAGAGTTTGTCTATTATTCTCTTTGAAGCGAGTTCTTCCGCAATGCTTATGATAGTGTTGCCTATCGCAATCAGGACAAATGTTGAATTTTTTAGACCTTTTAAAATGTCACCGGCGACTATTCCGGCAACAATTACAGCAATTCCCAGCACGAGGTTCAGAATGTTAAAGTATGTAAAAACGTTGTCCGCAATTATCTTGCCGACAGATTTGGTCTTGTTTGAGTTGTCCTTATTGATTTGACCTTCATCTATTCTTTTTCTTACTTCGGTTTTACTTAATCCTTCGATCATTTACTTTTTTGCATTCCTCACAAAAGCTATCACTTTATTTCTGTCTTTCAGGCCTTTTTCATTCTTGCAACCGCTGTTGACATCTACCCCAAATGGTCTGCATATCTTGATTGCATCTGAAACATTGTCCGGGTTTAATCCTCCGGCCAGTATTGCCGGTTTTCTCAAAGTTGCTATAACTCTTCTGCTCGTTTGCCAATCATGAGTTAATCCCGTACCTCCAATCTGGTCGGTCTGGGTGTTGAAACTATCAAGCAGATAACAATCTACATATTTGATTCTGCTTATATCTGTCAATACTTCTCCGTCGCTTGACACCTGAATCAATCTGATCAATTGAACTTTAGGCAAAGCCTGAACAATCTTTTCAACTTCGCTTTCTTCTATATCCGAATGTAATTGAAGCATTGAGTTTCCTACGGTTTTGCAAATGCCTATTATACTTTTTGCATCCTTTAAGTGAGTGACAACAGCAGTGGCTATTCTACCTTTACAGAATTGAGCGATTCTGGTCGCAGTCATAACATCAACAAAATCCTGACTGTTATGTTCCTGTCCAACCAGAATACCTACTATATCTGCCCCCGCTTCAATACATATCTTTGCATCGCTGAGACTTTTATTTGCACAAATTTTTACTATCATTTTCCAACAAATCCAAAAGATGACAATGGGAATAATCTTATCAACACTTTCCCCAACACTTCATCTTTTCTTACAAAGGAAACTCTTTTGTCACGGCTGTCTGTTGAATTGTTTCTGTTGTCTCCCATGACAAACAGGTATCCTTCGGGAACTATTATCTTGTTCCCCGTAATATCTTCCCTTTTCATGCCCGTGCCCTTTATGTAGTTGACATATTCTTCGTCAAGTTCCACCCCATCGACTGTAACTCTCCAGTTTGCAAAATCAAATTCTATTGTTTGACCTTCTGTAGCAATTACTCTTTTAACGAGTGGGTAGTCAAATATCCTTGACTCCATGTTGCTCTGCTGGAACACGATGATGTCACCTGATTTTGGCTGGTAGAAAAGATTTGTAACAACGAGTATTTCTCCATCTTTTAAAGTCGGATACATAGACTTACCGTTTACACTGGCAAGTCTAAATGAGAAAGTGACAAGCAAAAAAACGACAACTATTGATATCGTGACTATTTCTGCGACATCAAATATTGTTTTCTTTGTATCAGGCTTTTTTTCTTCATTTTCTTCATTTTTTACTTCTGTTTCATTTGAAGGTTCTTCTGTTTCTTCAGTCTTTTCTTCAACAGGCTCTTTTTGTTCATTACTATCATTAGACTCAGCCTGGGTCTGTTCAAGTTCTTCCTTCTCTACGGCAGATTCCGCCAATTTGTTCTCTTCTTCCATAAAACACCTGTAATTTATTTTAATCTTGCAGCTTCATTGTAAATTGCCTGACAAACAGCATATACACTTATCATGGCTGCTGCCAAAAATACCATTCTGTAAACCCATTGCAATCCAAATGCATCGGATATCTCACCGAAAGGAATCATCATTGTCGTTATAACCGAAACAACACTGAACGCAACTTGTAAAACCAGTGCTACAGCCGATTTGTTTCTCAATTCTTTTCTTCTTGATTCATCCATTTCATCTCTGTATTCGGATTTTTCTTCCGGTTTTCCGACACTCTCTTTAATAAGTACTATTCTGCAGTTGTGGTGCTCTTTTGAGACCAATATCATAAACACACAACCTATAACAGAAAGCACACTGATTATTGCATAAATGATCCAAAACTTTACCGGATCAGACATTTTTGAATTGTATGGAGCAGATATGAATTCATATGTGACTGAATAGAATATCATAACTGCGTATTTTGCAATTGAAAAACAACCAAAACCAATGAGATACTTTTTAATCTGTTTATTATCTGCGTATTTTGAAACTGTCTTAAATGCCAAATACATAAAGAATGCAAACAAAAACTCAGGAACGAAGTAATAACCATCTATTGGAAAACTGATTGCAAAAACATATGCAACTATGGAATATAGTGAAAATCTGGTCAAACCTCTTTTGAACATGAGTTCACTATTATTGGTAACTTCATTTTCGTATCTGTTGTAGAAATACTCGAGCAGAGCTTTGTCTTTTAAAACACTGCTCATGTACTTGCGTATATTCAAAAACCATACAACACCGAAAATCAGTGTCAGGACACCAGCAATTATTATAAGAAATACTTGGATTGTGTCATTACTGTTCAGTTCGTCAACTTCTCCGAGAGCTGTGAGCCATGGCGCAAATGCACAAATACCTCTGACTATCAGGAATATTGAACTTATTATTCCTAAATTGTTGCTTTGTTCTTTTTCTTTCAATTCACCGCTTTTTCGGATAATCCCGTAATCCAGTGTTGCAAAGAAATTTTTCAGTCCAGGAATAAGAAGAATACAATAAACCAGATGAGCAGCAAGGGACAGTGTCAAGATTGTTGTTTTGTCCATTCCCCCCGACAAAACGCCCATAAGCATGGCAAAAAACATGGCTATACTTACCCAAACAGCTACCAGAAAATTTTTCTTTGAAGCATATAGCCTCTCATCCAAATCTGCAAGTTTTTCAACAGACTTGTAAAGAAGAATCATCCCTATGAAGTCGGGCAAAACATCAATGACTCCGTAATAGGGATTGATGAGAAATATCAAGCCTATCAGCAAGTTGGATAATCCCAAATCATATCCCCTTCTATTTTTTCTTTTTTCTTGCACCATTTTTGTATTTGTTTTTTCCCTTCTCATATATTTCGATCGGATTGGGCATTCTGGATTTTCTGTTTGAGTGCATGTCTTCATCACCTTCAAGGCAAATCGTCATGTAGAATGAGAAAACAAGAATGAGCAAATATATATCAAATATCAGTTCTGCTATTGTAGTAGCAAGTTGTATGTTATTTGCAAAAGCGGCATCCAGGTTCGTATTTACAACAGAGAAAATATACATAAACCTCGCAAATAAAACCAAAAAAGGTGCTATCCACGTTCCTATCTTGGCTCTCAGGGCAAGCATTCCGCAATCAGTCTGTTCGGCAATTCCTTTGAGCGACAAGAAGAAAAAGATAAGGAAAGCAAACAAAAATACAGCATACGCAAGGCTAAAATAGTTCAGCACCTGTTCAATTTCAATCAACTTAAAAAACTGAACCAGTTGCATCGCCAAGTATACGCCTGAAACAAAAATACCGACAAAACAAATCTTTTTTGACAATTTGAAATGATCACAATACTTATCTGCAACCGATATGCCTTTGTACAATATCAAAAAGCCAATGACATCTGCCAGCAAATCTATTCCATTGAAACGAGCAGTTGCTAAAAATAGGCAACCGAATGCCATTATTCCAAATCCCATACATTAATCGAGTCTTTTTGACTCTATCCTTTCAAAATACAAGACTTTAAATCTCTATCAATTCGTACTCTTTAGAACCGACACCGAGTTTGACAGCAGAATCAATCGTGTGAGTGCCATTTTTGGATTCTACCCTCTTCATAAAATGTTCTCTTCCGGGGTCATTAGATGCTTTGATTAAATCCAGGCAAGCCTGATCTATAGCAACAGGATCAAGACTTGACAAAATACCTATGTCTTTCATACATGGATCTTCCGCAACTGAACAACAGTCGCAGTCCACACTTAAGTTGCACATGATGTTTATGTATGCAATATTTCCCTTGAAATAATCAACCACAGCTGATGCTGCATCTGCCATACTCTCAAGGAAATCGTCCTGTTTGGGCAACTTGAGCCAAACAGTATATTGGTTAGTATTTTTGCCTGCTGAATGAATCCATGCTTTTCCTTTAGAGGAAGCACAGCCAATTGACAATTGCTTTAGTGCTCCGCCGTAACCGCCCATCGGGTGGCCTTTGAAGTGAGACAAAACAAGCATAGAGTCATAATTTTCTATGTTCTTACCCAAGAAGTCTTCCTTGAGATGAAATCCATTCTTTACAGGTACCGAAATGTCCGGTCCTTCAGCATCGAGCAAATCAAAATTGAATAATTCGCTCCATCCGTGTCTTTTGATTGTGACAAGATGCTTTTTAGTAGTATTTCTCTTTCCGCCGTAAGCTGTGTTGCATTCAACTACAGTTCCGTTTAAATGTTCAACCATCGGTTTAATGAATTCAGGTCTGAGATAGTTCTGGTTTCCTTCTTCTCCGGAATGCACTTTAACAGCTATTTTTCCCTGAAGTTTAACTCCAAGGGCCTCATACAATTTAACAACATTTTCAGGAGTAATCACTCTTGAAAAATACACTTTTGACTTTTCTGCGCTCATGTTTTTTCTCCATTTGGTTTAAATTATCGTTTATCTTCCGCAGCACTGCTTGTACTTTTTGCCTGATCCGCACGGACAAGGATCATTTCTTCCTATCTTGTCTGATACTTTCTTGACGTAAGGAACCTTTTTGGCTTCTTTTCCGCCTATATTCTTCAAACCTTCTACTCTTCTGTTATCTGATTCTTCGCGCTTGATTTCATCGGCAGGTCTTGCAAACAAAACCATTCTTGCAGTATCTTCCCTGATCTTTTCAATCATCTCATCAAACATCATGCTTCCGTTGATTCTGTATTCAACAAGCGGATTTCTTTGAGCATAAGAAGATAGGCCTATGCCATCTCTCAAATCGTCCATAGCATCCAGATGCTGCATCCATGATGTATCAACTGCCCTGAGCAGAGCAAATCTTGTCAACTCGACAAAATTGTCTCCGAACCTCTCTTTTTGCGCCTTATACAATCCTTCAATTCTGCTTTGAAGTTTTTCTTCAAGATCTTTTGGCTTAACACTTTCGTTGATAACGTCTTCTTTTGAAAGAATCCAGAACAAACGAGCTTTTACTTCTTCAGGAAGAAGTTTTCCATCCTCCTGACACAATGTCATTGCATTAGGTACTGCAGTCAAAACCATCTCATCTATTGTCTTGCTTATGTCTTCGCCATCAAGAACAGATCTTCTCTGTTTGTAGATTATCTCTCTCTGCTGATTCATTACATCGTCATAGTCCAGAACGTTCTTACGTCTTGAGAAGTTTTCACCTTCAAGTCTCTTTTGAGCATTTTCAATTGTGTTTGTGACTATTTTGGCTTCAATTGGCTCATTGTCTGGCAAACCGAGTCTGTCCACCATTCCCATTACTCGTTCGGAACCAAAGAGTCTCATAAGGTCATCTTCAAGTGACAGATAGAATCTGCTCTCACCGGGATCTCCCTGACGGCCCGAACGTCCTCTCAACTGGTTATCGATACGTCTACTCTCATGTCTTTCTGTTCCGAGAATAAACAAACCACCAGCCTCTTTAACCTTTTCTGCTTCGGGAGCAAGTTCCTTCTTAAATCCTTCAAGGCATTCTTTGAAAATATTTCTTGCTTCGAGCACATCTTCTGGAACATTCTGAGCAGAACCTGTAGCTGCCAATATCTGTTCCTCGTTATATCCTTTCTTTCTCAACTCATTTTTGGCAAGGAATTCAGGGTTGCCTCCCAGCATGATATCCGTACCACGTCCAGCCATGTTAGTTGAGATTGTTACTGCTCCGTATTTTCCTGCTTGAGCAATAATCTCAGCTTCTTTTTCGTGGTATTTGGCGTTCAACACATTGTGTTTTATACCTTGCTTTTTGAGCATGGCAGACAATTGTTCGGACTTTTCAACTGAAATAGTACCGACTAGGACAGGCTGGCCCTTAGCATTGCACTCTTTTATTTGATTAACTATTGCTTCATATTTGCCTTTTACGTTTTTGTATACAACATCATTTTTGTCCAGTCTTATCATCGGTTTGTTTGTCGGAACTTCAACAACATCAAGACCATAAATCTCTCTGAATTCGTCTGCTTCTGTCAAAGCTGTTCCTGTCATACCTGACAATTTATGATACATTCTGAACAAATTCTGGAATGTGATTGTGGCAAGTGTCTGGTTTTCGTTCTGAACTTCAACTTTTTCCTTTGCCTCAATTGCCTGGTGCAAACCATTTGAGAATCTTCTTCCGGGCATTATACGTCCCGTGAAAGAATCCACTATAAGAACTTTATTTGCTGCAACAACATAGTCAACATCCCTCTTCATGATGCCGTGAGCCTGAAGTGCTTCATTAACATAGTGAGAAAGAGTGTTATTTTCAGGATCTGAATAGTTTTCGATATTGAAGAATCTTTCAGCCTTTGCAATTCCTCGCTGAGTCAGAGTAGCAGTTCTTCCCTTTTCGTCGACTATATAGTCTTCTGTAACGTCCTCATTTGTGGATTTGGTATCCATCTCTTTTACGACTTTGGCTCTAAGTCCTCTGACAAATGCGTCAGCTCTTGAATACATTTTGTCGGATTTAGCACCTGGTCCTGAAATTATAAGTGGGGTACGAGCTTCGTCTATGAGGATTGAGTCAACTTCATCTACGATTGCAAAGTTCAATTCTCTTTGACAGATCCCTGCCTTATACACAGCCATGTTATCTCTTAAATAGTCAAAACCAATCTCATTGTTTGTTCCATAAGTTATATCGCATTCATATGCCTTTTTCTTTTCATCAGGCTTTTGACCATTCACAATAAGACCTGTAGTCAATCCGAGATAAGAATAAACTCTTCCCATCTCTTCACTGTCACGTTTTGCCAAGTAATCATTAACCGTGACAATATGAACACCTTTTCCTGTCAGCGCATTCAGATATGCAGGCATTGTTGCAACAAGTGTTTTTCCTTCACCTGTTTTCATCTCGGCGATTCTGCCCTGATGCAAAATGACTCCGCCTATAAGCTGAACATGGAACGGTCTTTTTCCGAGAACTCTGTCAGCTGCTTCTCTGACTGCTGCAAATGCATCGGGAAGTATATCTTCAAGGGTACTTCCGTTTGACAGTTTTTCCTTGAATTTAGGGGTGACACTCCTGAGTTCATCGTCGCTCATAGCTGAATACTTGCCTGCGAGATTCTCAATTTTGTCAACAACCGGAACTATTTTTTTGATTTGATTCTCACTGTATGTTCCGAATATTTTTTCAAATAAACCCATATATGATAAAAGTGCAAAAGCACATCTCCTTTTCTGTTTTGAGATGAGACTATCCATTATCTCAAATAATTATTATACAAGAAATAAATTATTATTACAACAAAAAAATGCTGAATAATCTTGACAGAATTTGCGTTTTTCAGCCATAGAAAAAGATACCTTTTTTCGGCGCCTTATCGTCGATAGTTTGACAGTCAAAAATTAAAAAAAGCTTAAACATTGTGCAAACATTGTGCAAATATTTAAACGCCGATTATTCAGTCATGGGCTGTCTTTTCGTCGTTTTTCTGTCTGTATTACTGTCAAAGATGGGAAATAAATTATCATTACAACAAAAAAATGCTGAATAATCTTGATAGAATTTGCGTTTTTCAGCCATAGAAAAAGACGCCTTTCTCGGCGCCTTATCGTCTTCTATTTTCTGTCTCTTTCGAGCAGTTGTATCAATCTGTTCAGTGCAGGAGCAAAAATAACATTTACAGCAAATTCTGCTATGAAGTTCAAACCTGCACAAACCACTACCAGGAAGTAAATTAGGGTTTGACCTTCGCCAACAAAGTTTTCGACGAGAACAGGTCCGACCAATGTATATGCACCCAGTATAAATAACCCTGTATTGATAATTGGAACTGATGCTGCAGCAACGAATGATGCAACGATTCCGTTCTTCTTTGAAATAAACTTGTAAAGCAAACCGCCTACAACACCAGCGGCTGTCGATTTAACAATACAAATTGCAACTGTTGCAACCGGAGCCTCAGTCAAAAGAATATGTGTGAAAGGATCTGTTCCCGTAACACCGCCTATTACGACTATAACACCAAACACAAGACCTAAGAATCCACCATAAACAGGTCCGTATAACATCGCACCAAGTACTATTGGTATGAGAACGAGACTTATGTTAGTCGGTCCTATGTGTATAAAATTGCCTATGAGTTGCAATACGATCAAAACAGCTAAAAGCACCGCCATTCCGACCAATTTTTTAACACTGAATTTTTTCATCACTAATACCTTCTTTTTAAGCAGAACACACTCTGCTCTATTTTTCAATATTGACCATTTTTGCTTCAATACCATGACCCATAAAAATATTGGCAACATTTGCAAATTTTATGGGCTGATCTGAAACATAATACTCGACAATCTGGTCGTTTTTATCAGACAACAATCCTTCATCATTTAGTCGCTGTTTTAGTTGTGTAGCAGCTTCAAATGATGGATTAATAAGTTTGACTCCCGGAAGTACTTTGGATATAACAGGAGCTAGAATCGGGAAATGAGTACATCCCAAAATTAGTGTGTCTACACCTGTGTTTTTTAAAAATCCCAGATATCTCTCACACACCTGTAAAACAACATCGTCATCTTCTTTATAGAAACCGCATTCCACAAGGGAAACAAATAGCGGACAAGCTACTCCAATATATCTGCTCAAGCCATAATTACTCAATTTTCTTTCAAATATCCCTGAGCCTATAGTCGCTTCCGTTCCCGCTACCGCAATAATGCCTGATTTTGTTTCATGCACTGCTTTTGATGCAGCATCATCTACAACTCCATATAACGGAATTGAAAATTTTTGTTTTAATTCATCAAGGGCAACTGCGCTGACCGTGCCACATGCCGCCAGTATTGCCTTGACATCGAAAGATTGCAAAAAACGCACATCTTGTTCAGCATATTTTTTGATTGTCTCATAAGATTTAGTTCCGTATGGAACTCTTCCGGTGTCACCAAAATATATGATGTGCTCATTTGGCATCAACTTTTGTAGTTCTTTGACCGCACTCAATCCTCCGAGCCCGCTGTCAAAAACACCTATCGGTCTGTTATCCAAATCAATCACCTCTATAAATCAATAATGCAAACGCGATCGTTGTTTCCGTAATCCTTGTATATTCTGCAGGAATAACCTTTGCTCTCACAAATCTTAGTTATCTCTTCTCTCTGATCATATCCGATTTCAAGTACAAGGTGTCCGCCTTTTTTTATCATTGGTGGACAAACTTTAATCAATCTGCGATAGAATATCACACCATCACTGCCTCCGTCAAGAGCCCATTTGGGTTCTTTTTGAACTTCAGGAGATAATTCTTTCAGGACTTCAGTTCTGATATATGGCGGATTTGATACTATGACGTCATATTTTTCGCATCCGTCAAAAAAGTTATTGTCAAACAAATTTCTTTGATAAACGGATATGTTCTCTTCTACACAGAGCTCTAGAGCATTCCTTTTAGTCAACTCGATGGCTTCTGTAGAAATGTCAAACAAATCTACCTTTACATTTTTGTGTTTTGCCAGAGACAATCCTATGCATCCACTGCCGCAGCATATATCTGCTATATGAGAATTGCTGTCTATCAATTCCAAAGCCTTTTCACAAACAAACTCTGTATCGGGTCTTGGAATGAGTACTCCGTATTGACAATTGAACATATATCCCATAAAACCGGTCTTGCCAAGAATATATGCAAGAGGAATACGCGTTGTACGCTTTTTTAAAACCTCTTTTACGGTCGCTTCGACACTTGCAGGAACCGGCTCCTTGTTTTTTGACACTATTTCTGCCCGGCTCAAATTGCTGGAATACTCCAGTATTATAGTGGCTTCGCGATCAGCTTCATTGGGACAAATGTCAAACAATTGTTCAACTATTCTTTTTCTTAACTCAAAGTAAGTCATGTTATTGTTCGTCAGTTACTGTATTATCCTCAGATTTAACTTCTTCAGCTTTATCTGCATATTCTGGAAATTCTTCCGGAATTGCTCCTTTTAAAGATGCAATGGCAACTTCAATCATTGCGTCATCAGGCTCTCTTGTTGTGATTCTTTGCAGCCACAAACCCGGAGCACTTATAGCTCGAATAAGGAAATTGTCGTGTTTTCCAGCATACATCAAGAACTCATAACCGATTCCGCAAATTATTGGCAATACCAATATCTTGCAAGCAACTCTTATCAGTACATTCAGAACAGGATTAGCTACAGTTGCCCACTCCCAAGGAATGACCATACCTGCAATAATGCCCAGTCCAAGCATAAAGAATGTAAAGCTTGTTCCGCATCTTGGGTGGAATCTCTTTTGTTTTCTGACATTTTCTACAGTCAGTTCAAGGCCCTGTTCATAACAGAAAATGGATTTGTGTTCAGAACCATGGTACATGAATGTTCTCTTAATATCCGGTGCTAAAGAAACAAGAGCTAAGTATGAAATAAACAAAGCAACTTTAATAACACCTTCAATTATGCCTTTTACCCATCCGACAATCTCTACACTGAAAATGGCTTCTATTCCTTTTACAATTGCAGCCGGAGCCAATACGAACAGTCCTATAGCCAATGCGATACCCAATATAATTGAGATTGGCATAATAACGACCATTATAGACTTACCGAACTTTCTCTGCAGCCATTTTTCAAATTTGCTTTCCTCTTCTTCAATGCCGAGCATTTCAGCAGATCTTGTCAATACTTTGAAGGACAAGAGCATAGATTCAACAAAGTTGATAATTCCTCTCAAAATCGGTATATTGAATACTTTTTTTCTCTTTTTCAAGGGGACATATTCAAAATGCTCTGACGCTATTTCCCCGCTCTCCTGTCTTACAGCCATGTTCACTCTGGTTCCGCACCTCATCATGACTCCTTCAAGAAGAGCTTCTCCTCCGACCTTTCCTCTTCTGCAAAAAAGAGGGTCGTTTTTCAAATCTTTTTTACTCATCTATGTTACCGAAAAAATATAATAATCCTTTCGTTTAAAATTTCTTGTATATAATATCACAAATATTAATAGATAATGTGACAAAATTGTTAATTTTCAAAAAAATATTCAAGGGGCCGTTGGGCCCCTTGTGCTATCTTATATTATTTCTTTTTCTTTTTAACAACTACAACCACTACAATTACAGCAACAACTACAACTGCAGCAATTACAATTATAATCACAACAACGCTTGATGAGCCTGATTTTCCCTGGCTATTTTCTGTTGTCTCGACATTTTCTGTTGTAGTTAAAGCTTCTGTTTCTGTCTCTGTAACAGTTTCTGTTGTTTCTTCTGTTGTTGTCTCTTCTTCCTTTTCACTCTTCCATCCGGCATATATTACTGTTTCGCCAGGATTTTCTGCAGGAGTTGCAAAATCGAACAACAATGTGCAATCTTCATCTGAATACCAACCTGTGAAGATGTATCCAGGCTTAGCATCCGGTATAGGTTCAATATATCCGCATCCTGCTTCAGTTGCAAATACGAACTGAGAAGTAGCACCTACCAGTTTTAAAGTGGCAGCTAAATCAACAGGTACCCACTTGGCATAAAGGTTGAAGTCCTTGCACTCGGTCTGAGTGAATGACATATCATATGCCTCTTCAAACTCAGCATCCAAGAACCATCCAGCGAACACATAACCGTTCTTTTGCATCGGGAACTTGTATGACAATTTCTCGCCAGGTTTAACTTTTACTTCGAATGATCTTTCAACTTCAGTAAGTCCCTTGTACATGTATACAACATAGTATTCTGTTCTCTCTTTTTTGATTGCATCCGTGTAGCATGTAAATACTCTTTCTGAGTATCCGTATTCACCTTCAGCATAAACTTTGCAGAAGTATTTGGTGTTAGGTTTCAATTCGCTGAAAGAAGCAGTAAATGTACCATCTTCATTAGGAACACAAGGAATCTTTATTCCTTTTTCAAAATTTGTATTTGAATCTGACAAAATGAGTCCGCAAGAAGTTACATTTCCTCCGTTGAGTGATCTGATTCTTCCCATTAATTCAAGAGATTCAGTTGATGTACCTACAACAGATCCGGCAAGTGTAGGAGCCATTTTATAAGCACCTGAAACACGAAATGTCATTCCGTCGGACACTTCAGAATCAACTGTAATAACCAACTTGTAACCATCAGACTCTTCTTTTGTCAAGGTTGTATAAGGAGTCCCGCTTATAGGGAATTTGTATTTAGTGTTATTGGATTCGAATGTATAAGCATATGACTTCAATTCGTTATCAATATATGCAAATCCGCACATATAAGTGGATATATCCTGAATAGCCATTACAGCAACACCCGGGTCATGACCCGATGTTGAAGATTGCAGTGTCTTGTTGGAACTGCTTCTTACAATTGAGTCATCAACGTGCCAGATAACAATGCCGTAATTGTGATTGTTTATATTATCAAATTTGGTGTTTTCGCCTCTGTATCTGCATTCAATCAAATAATATTCATTCGGGTTAGGAGTAAATATCTTCAATACTGAATATTGACCCTCTTTGCTTGCGTGAGGATAAAGTGTATATTCACCATCTGTAACAACCAAAGGTGATGTCAAACCGCATATTTCTGCATTAAAAGGATCCATGAAGGCTGCGCCGTTTCCTCTTACTCCGTCTTTACCTGTGTTCCATGAACCACCGGACATGAGTGACATGTCGCCAATATAGTTCCATGAACCGTTTCCTGCATCATAAAGATCGTACGCACCTATATAGTGTCCGAGTTCGTGAGCACAAACACCAACTGATGCAATCTGTTTTGTTGTCAAATATTCACCGAGTCTTACAAATCCAGCATTTCCTACAGTTACGCCGTCAACTTTTGTTCCTGTACCGCTTGTATAGTGAGCGTGAACACCGAAGGCAAGCTTTGATGAAGGTCTGCTGCCTGAGTTCGCGGAATACTCATATCCGCCGTTGACAAACAAAAGTGCGAGTTCTTCATATGAAATCTTACCATTGTCATCTTTGTCAAATGATTTGAAATCAACATATTCTGAAGCAGCCTTTATTGCGGCAACTCTGGATGCAGTTACTTCGCTTCCCTGAGCACCTGTCTCAGCATACGGATGTTTGTAAGGTATAATTACATTTACAACGCCATCATTTACACTTCCGTTGAATTCTTCTCCGTCATATGTTTCTTCAGCGGGATAGTAATAGAATCGGCCTCCGGATAATTCCTTGTAATACTGAAGCATTGAACTGTCAGTATCAGCAAACAGTCTGTTATACCATTGATCATCTGTTGAATAACACCACTGTTCTCCGTACAATTCATCTTTTGAATCGTAAAGACGACCCGGATGATTGTCATCGTAGTCATTGATACCGTTTCCGTTCACATCGTATGATACTTTTATGACCAGAAGAGGTATCGGATCTGTGTAATATGCATTGTCAAGAGTATCAAATACAAATGACTCTTCTTCTTCATCCTGAGCCATCACAATTGTAAGCATACTCAAAACCATCAATGCACTTATTAGTAATGATAAAACAATTTTAAAATGCTTTTTCATATATAAAAAACCTCTCATACAAATCGTTGTTGAAAAAAATTAACGATTTAAATATAATCTAGATAAAGTATACATACTAGGCGTTGCAAAGTCAAATCAAAAGCCTACATTGGGAGAAATAATGAGCAAGACACGTTTTCCGGGCAATGCAGCACTGGCACCATTGCCTGCAGTTATGGTTTCATGCCAAAGAAAAGATGAAAAACCGAATATTATAACAGTAGCATGGACAGGAATTGTCAATTCCCATCCTCCGAAGACTTATGTTTCAATCAGACCCGAAAGATATTCTCACGACATTATCAAAGAGACAGGAGAATTTGTAATCAATCTAACATCTTCTGCCCTGACCAGAGCGTGCGATTCATGTGGTGTCTATACCGGGAAAAAAGTAGATAAGTTCAAAAAATTCAAATTGACCCCTGAGTATCCTGAAAATGGAGAAGTCAGCTGCCCAATGGTTGCTGAAAGTCCCATTTCCATATGTTGCAAACTTGACAGGATCATTCCTCTCGGGTCTCATGACATGTTTTTAGCAGATATTGTCGGTGTATATATTGATGATTCACTTATAGACGAAGAGAACAAAATATCTTACGAAAAGGCTTCTCTTGTGTCATATATACACGGTGCATATTTTGCTACCGGGAAAAAAGTTGGCAAATTCGGGTATTCGGTTGCAAAAAAAAGAAAGTAAAAAAATACTGTTCAAAATGAGCATCAAAGCTTTTTTGAACAGTTTATTTTTTATAGAAAGAATTATCTGAATAGTAATGCCAGAGCATCTATTGCAAGAGCAAATGGAGAGATAATCAAAAGAGCTGCATTGCGCAATTTCTTTGCATTGTCCTTTTTGGAAGCTTTCTTTTCCTTTTCGGTCTCATGAGCATATGGACCTTCAATCTCAAATGTTCTTACTTTTGTTCCTTCTATTACTACATAACTGTCATCATAAAAACGTGAGTAATCCATAATTTTCACGAGCCTTTAAAAGGCTTTTCTCCTCTCTTGTTTTTCCGTTTGGTATAATCTTGTGGCTATATGTTACTACCTTTGACGGTAATTGTCAATAGTTTTTATATAATTTTTCAAAAAAATCTTTACAAATATTTTACCGCGTGATATAATATGGGCGCAAACAAGCCGAAATATACATTTTTCAACATAAAAATACCCCCTCAAGGAGACAATTATGAATTGGCTGGATAATGTAAAGAAAATAAAAAGCGAGAAAAAATATACCAACGAAACTTTGTCAGCAAAGTCAGGCATCTCCATCGGAACTCTGAACAAGTTGCTTGCCGGTGCTACAGAAGATCCCAAGCTCTCTACCCTCATTCCATTGTCAGAAGCACTTGGATGCAGCATTGATGTAATGCTCGGTAGACAAGACTCAGATAATGACAACAATTCCATAATGGAAAAATACAATTCTTTGGATGATGCAGGAAAAGAATCTGTCAGGTATATATTAAATAAGGAATATCACAGAGTAACTAGAGAAAAGAATATTACTATAAACGATCACAAGAATATCAGCAGAATCGTTAAACTCAAGTTGTATGATATCGGTGTTTCAGCCGGTACCGGTTCATATTTGTTTGACTGCGACTATAAGACAATATCCATCAACAGCAACAGGATATCTGAAAACGCTGACTTTGCTGTCAGAGTATCAGGAAACAGCATGAATCCTAAATATGAAAACGGAGATATCTTGCTTGTAGCAGAAAAACAACCTGTGTCTGAAGGCGAACTTGGTATATTCTCTGTCAATGGTGAAAGCTACTTCAAAGTGTATGGCAATGACAGGCTTATTTCACTTAATAAAGATTACAGAGATATTGTTTTCAATGAAAACGATGACGTCAGATGTTTTGGAAAAGTCATAGGAAAGATTTCAACTTAACAAGTATTAATATACAAAGTGGCACTATCTGAGCGATGGTGCTTTTTGTTTTGAAAAAATATTTGTGAATAGTATGTGAATTTTGAAAAAAGTACTTGATTTTTTCAAATCATAATAGTAGAATTACACTCGAAGTTGGCACTCATTAGTTTTGAGTGCCAAACATTAGAATAACTAATATTCAGTTTTTTTGGAGGTACAATTATGAAATTAGTTCCACTTTATGACCGTGTAGTAGTCAAAATGACAGAAGCTGAGGAAACCACAAAGAGTGGCATTGTTCTCGCTAGTTCTGCTAAAGAAAAACCACAGGTAGCTGAAGTTATTGCTGTAGGTTCAGGTGAACCGCATGACGGCAAGAACCCGGTAGCTGTTAAAGTAAAAGTTGGCGATAAGGTTATCGTCAGCAAATATGCAGGAACCGAAGTTAAAATCGGTGATGATGAATTTGTAGTAGTAAATATGGGCGACATTCTTGCCCTTGTTAAATGAAAGATAAGGTGACACATTATGGCAAAACTCATTAAATACGGCACAGATGCAAGAAATACTCTTCTCGCAGGCGTTAACCAACTCGCAGATACAGTTAAGATTACACTTGGACCAAAAGGCAGAAATGTAGTTCTTGACAAAAAATACGGCGCTCCGTTAATCACAAATGACGGTGTTACAATAGCTAAGGAAATTGAACTTGATGACGAAGCTGAAAACATGGGTGCTCAGCTTGTCAGAGAAGTTGCTACAAAGACAAACGATGCAGCAGGCGACGGAACAACAACCGCTACTCTTCTCGCTCAGGCTATCATTACTGAAGGTATGAAGAATGTTGCTGCAGGCGCAAATCCGATGATGCTCAGAAAAGGTATCGCTAAAGCAGTTGATGTTGCAGTTGATTCACTTAAGAAGAATTCAAAGAAAGTCAGCGGAAAAGAAGACATCGCAAGAGTCGGAACAATCTCAGCAAGCGACGAAGTTATCGGACAGCTCATTGCTGATGCTATGGAAAAAGTTACAGCTGACGGCGTTATAACAGTTGAAGAATCAAAATCTGCAGAAACAGGCAGCGAAGTTGTTGAAGGAATGCAGTTTGATCGCGGATATATTTCTCCATACATGGTAACTGATACAGATAAGATGGAAGCTGTTCTCGATGATGCTTATGTTCTCATCACAGACAAGAAGATTTCAAGCATTCAGGACTTGCTCCCTCTCCTTGAGAAGATTGTACAGGCAGGAAAGAAACTCCTTATCATCGCTGAAGATGTTGAAGGCGAAGCTCTCACTACAATCATCTTGAACAAACTCCGTGGAACATTTAATTGCGTATGCGTTAAAGCTCCTGGATTTGGCGACAGACGTAAAGAAATGCTCAGAGATATCGCAATCCTGACAGGCGGCGAAGTTATAACAAGCGAACTCGGTCTTGAACTCAAAGAGACAACAATTGAACAACTCGGTAAAGCTCGTCAGATTAAAGTTAACAAAGACAACACAACAATCGTTGACGGCGCAGGTGACTCACAGGCAATCAAGGATCGTGTTTCTCAGATTCGTTCACAAATCGCTACAACAACAAGCGAATTCGATAAAGAAAAACTTCAGGAACGTCTTGCTAAACTCTCAGGCGGCGTAGCAGTTATCAAGGTTGGTGCTGCAACAGAAGTTGAAATGAAAGAAAAGAAACTCCGTATCGAAGATGCTCTCAATGCTACAAGAGCAGCAGTAGAAGAAGGAATCGTATCCGGTGGTGGTGTTGCATTCCTCAACACAATCAAGGATGTTGAAGCTCTCTACACAAAGACAGAGGGCGATGAACTCACAGGTGTTAAGATTGTTGCTAAAGCTCTTGAAGCTCCTGTTCGTCAAATCGCTATCAACGCTGGACTTGAAGGCGCTGTTGTTATCGACAAGATTAAGAAAGCAAAGAAACTTGGTTATGGTTTCAATGCTGCAACAGAAAAATATGTTGACATGTTTGAAGCAGGAATCATCGACCCAACTAAGGTTTCAAGATGTGCTCTTCAGAATGCTGCTTCAGTTGCATCAACAGTTCTTACAACAGAAGCTCTTGTATATGACAAGAAAGAAGAACCAAAAGCTGCACTGGCTCCTGCTGACGGCGGCATGGGTGGAATGTATTAATTTCATTTTTACACACAATATGGGCATCCCAACGGGTGCCCATTCTTTTTCTTTATTTTTTATAAAAATTGTGTTATCATAATGTAGTAATTCTTTCTGACCAATTCGGAGCCAATAATGGGAAAAGAAGAAAAAACCAATGTGATGAGAATACTCGATGCAAAAAAGATATCTTATTCCACACATACTTATTTGGATAGCAATGCCATTTCAGCTGAAGAAGTTGCTGCATTTTTGAATATTAATCCGGACAAGGTGTTCAAAACTCTTGTAACAGTCGGAAAAAGCAACCAGCACTACGTATTCATGCTGCCTGCTAAGGAAGAATTGGACTTGAAAAAAGCCGCAAAGTGTGTTGGTGAAAAATCCATAGAGATGATAAAATCCAAAGAGTTGTTGCCATTAACAGGATACATTCACGGAGGGTGTTCTCCTATTGGCATGAAAAAGTTTTTCATTACAACAATTCACGAAACCGCAAAAGAATTTGACACCATTTGCTTTTCCGCAGGAAAAATAGGTTATCAGATAGAAACAAGCACATCGGAACTTGAAAAAGTAATCAAAGTTTCGTATTCAGATATAATCGTTAGCAATTAGGAGTTTTTTTATGAAAGACGAAAACAAAGAAATACAACAAGATTCGACTAAAAGTAACAAAAAGAAGGAAGCATGGAGATTCATCAAGTTTACTCTCTTTTCAATAAGCGCGGGAATCATCCAGATTGTTTCTTTTACAATACTTGACGAGCTGATTTTCGTACACAACAATTATTGGGTATCTTATCTAATTTCATTAGTTTTATCTGTGCTCTGGAATTTCACATTCAACAGAAAGTTCACCTTCAAGAGTGCAAATAATGTACCAAAGGCAATGTTTCTCACTTTCCTTTTCTATGTTGTTTTCACTCCTCTTTCCACACTATGGACCAAATTCTTTACAGAAGATCTTCAAATAAATGAATATATAATTCAAGCCGGAACAATGATAATAAACTTTGTGACAGAGTTCATTTATCAAAAGTTCGTTGTTTTCCGCAATAGCATAGATTCTGCTGAAAAAGCTAAGGATAAAAAAGAAGATCGAGTCGATCAACCAATCACATATAATCCTAATGAGGACTCAACCACATCTTCAGAAAATACTGAGTCTGAAAGCAATTCAGAAAACACTGTTAACAATCAAAAGGATAGCTAATATAATATTTCGATATAAAAAAAGCACTTTACCCGATTTTGTTGGTAAAGTGTTTTTTTGTTCATACTAGTTGTTCCGGTTGTTCTCTATCAAGCGTTTTCAGACTGGCTAACATATTGATTAATTCCAGCGACAGTTTTTTCGTAGAGTGCCTTTACTTCATTGATTAAATCATGGACTTTGTCGTCTGTCATGGTTCTATTCTTACCGGGTCTGAATTCTTCTGACAAAACAGAAGCATATGATGCAAGTTTGACTAAGCCAAGATTTGCACAAACTCCCTTCATTGCATGCGCACTCTCAAACATCTTTGTCGGATCAAGAGTTGCTCCGGCTTCCAAAAGGGATTCCACAACACCATTCTCAGGGAACTTTCTTATATGTTTGTCCATCAGTTTTTCAATTATCAAAACAGATATTGCTTGATTATAATCGCCTTCTATTTGTGAATACAATTCTTTTAAAGTCATAATCAATCCCTCTTAATAGATAATTCTTTTTCAATTAATTGTTCAAATTCTTCAGCAGGTAAAGGCTTTGAAAAATAGTAGCCTTGGACTAAATCGCATTTGCCTTCTTTAAGAATATCCAATTGTCCTGTTGTCTCAACACCTTCTGCCACCACCAACAAATTGAGATATTTGGCAATGTCCAGAATAAGAGAAACAAGTTTTTTATCTGTATCACTATTCTCAATGTTTCTGATAAACTTCATATCCATTTTCAAAACATCTATAGGCATCGATGAAAGCATATTCAAAGATGAGTATCCTGAACCGAAGTCATCCATCTCTATCGCAAAACCTATACTTCTCAGAGTGGTTATCAAGTCTGTCAATTGTTTTGAATTCTGAGTATATGCGGATTCTGTAACCTCGATTTTTAAATCGCTGTAATCCAATCCATTTTCTTCGACTATCTTTTTAAACACGCTGACCAAATCATTGCTGAATAAATCGGCACGGGAAACATTGACTGATACAGGTAAAGTGAAATTATATTTTTTCTTCCACTCGGCAATCTGTTTTCCTGTTTGCGCCCAAACAATATTATCAACAAGACTAATCAATCCGTTTCCTTCAAACAATGGAATGAATTCTCCCGGAGATATCATGCCAAGTTGCGGGTGTTTCCAACGAATCAAAGCTTCAGCGCTGCTCAATCTCGGCGGGTCACACTGAATATTGTATTTTGGCTGATAATAAACCTTGAACTGATTCTCTTTTATGGCAGTATTTAAGTCATTAATCAGTCTGTGGTGCAATAATTCCTTAGCCAATATGTCTTCATTATAGATCATTAAAGGACGCTGATAATCGCCTCTCACCATATTACAAGCTGTTCTTGCTCTGTCAAACTGTTGGAAAGGTTCAACGCCTTCCTGAGCCATGTTTACACCCATACGCAAATGAATGTTAATACGAGGATATTGTTTATTCAATGCGGACTGGAATCTTTCAAGAAGTTGTTTGTAATCCGGTTGATGAACACAGTATATATCAAATCTATCAGCATCAGAACGACTTGCAATCCCTTCTGATTCTTGTAAAAATGAGTTTATTTCGTTTCCTACAAATGCGAGTATGCCATCACAAAACTCTCTTCCGTTCGTTGCATTAAGTGAATGGAACTGTTCGATATTGAGAACAACGGCATCAAGATTCAGATTTTTATGAAGTGTATACAGACGTTGAGCATATACATAGAAAAAGTTCTGACTGTACAGATTGGAAATCTTATCTCTCTCTGCAGATAAAATTAATTCACGCCCTTCACACAACTCAATAATTCTTGAAACACGAGCCAATATAACTTCATGCATGTCAAATGGCTTAGTAATAAAATCGGCTGCTCCTTTTTGCAGTGCCAGCAGTTCCGCACTCTTTTCAGAAGTCAGGACAATCACAGGTATTTTTTTCATCTGTTCATCAGAGTTGATAACGTCCAATACCTGGAAACCATCCATTTCTGGCATGATTAAATCCAACATAATAATCGAGAGATTACTTATGTTGTTTTTTATCTGCTCTACAGCTTCTTTACCATTACAAGCATATATAACTTCGTATTGTTCTTCGAGAATCATTCCCAACACATCACGGTTGATTTCCTGATCATCTACAACCAATACTTTGCGCAGTCTCTGAATCTGTTTTGACTTAAGCATTTTTTCTTAGTACCTTCATTAGTTTGTTTTTGCCATTTTACAATAATTATATTATTGTGGCAATAATTTAATTTGTAAAAGAGACCCGAAAACCCTTTTTTGTTTCGGATCTCTTTGTATCTTTATCCAATAGATGTTAAGTTGTTTAATTTTGTTTCCAATGTATTCAGATCAAGTTTGATTCCGGCAACCATGAACTTCAACAAAACATTGTTATATATTGATGAGTCAATTTTTGTCAACTGAATGATGCATTTAAGTTCTTTTACATCATCAGAAGTTAAACCCCATTCCTTTTCATTGTCGCCTTTTATTTTCGGAACTATGGTGTCAAATTTAGAATAATCAACAGATGAACCCAGGCCTATCAACTTAGTATAATTCTCTTGTCCAATCTCGTTTGACAACAATGAAGAATTGATTTTCAGTTTGTTATAAACTGACAACAACTCATAAATTGATTCATTATTCATTTTATCGAGATCATATTTGTAATATGTCTTGTAAAACTCTAATTGGTCAGCAACATTCTTCTTTGCATTTTCAAGATTATATACCAATGCTGAATTGAAGAATACTTTTTCGTCATCTGTAAGTTTTGCATATTCTTCTAATGCATCTGTAACATTTTTCAAGTATGTGTTACTTGCATAAACCGTACTTGCAAGAGCTTTCATTTTATCTCTTAGAGGGATAATTTTGTTGTATGATTCGCTGATTTCTTTTGTTTTCTTAAGATCAGCAAAGTTATAGCTCAAAGCTTTGGTTTCTAACACTAAATTAGCAAGAGTTGTCTCTTCCTGTTTTGTTTCGCTTGTTGTCGAATCGATTACATTCTTCATGTAACTGAAACTTGCAGTTAATTTGCTGATCTTATCATCAACAACGTCAAGTTTAATCTTTAATGAGCCAAAGTCAGCATATTGCAGCATTGCTTTCAGCATTCCGCCTTCGGTAGTATTGAAGAAGTCTTCCAAACCTTTTTTCATCGATTTAACGGTATCTTCATTCAGCACTACATCGACGCTGTAATTCTTTTCATCAACAGAATTTGATTTGGTAAATGTAACAATATCGTTTTGAGAATCATTCAACATCTTGTATACATTCAATTTTGAAATAACCAAATCAAGTATGTCAACCAATTTGACCTTAAATACTGTGTAATACTTGCCCGATGAATTAAATGGTAACAGGTAAAAACTTCCGTCACCTAAATATGACACTTCAATTCCAGCAAAGTTGTCAATCAAATCACCATACTCGCCGAGTTTGTCACCCGCAAACGATTTAATGATTCCAATAAGGCCGTTAAATGTTTCATTTCCTTTTAGAGTTGCGTGGAAATTAAACAAGTTGTATAAGTATTCGTCGTTCAATCTCTTTATATCAAAGAGTGTTGAAGTATTTATATCCAAAGCAAATGATGCGCCCATCAGATCAATGCTGAATTTACCATCTATGTTGACACCTTTGTCAAAGCCAAGGTTTGATGCAGAATTCAACAATTGAGTCTTAAGATCAACTTCGCTTTCTTTTGCAGGTGTAATTGGTGCCTGTCCTATTTTTTCAGTATAGAAAGATTCATTAGGAATCACCAAATTCTCATTAATGTTACTATATGTGCTCTTAATCTTTTGAACAACTGTTGCAGTACCAATCACAGGTACAGATGCATTGTATACTGCATATAAATCAGTGTACAATGGTGTTAAATCGTCTTTGAGATGGAGAGTTATTTCCAAAGTTGTGAATGTAGGATAATCTGTCAGATCTCCTGTTGTTTTCATATCTTGTTTAGCGTAAGCAGTTGCAGCATCTTTATCCAATGTATACTTAATACTAATCTCATCTTTAGTGTTGGACAACAATTCTGAGTTAACAATAGACTTATCATTAAAAACATATCCGGATATTAAATATTGATCCGATGTGAAAGATGTTTTGTGATAATCTTCCATACTCATAACATTGTAATTTTTCAAGTCTTTGCTCACCAATATTCGAGTATTGTCATTTTGATAGTATTCGTTATGAACTGTTTTTAATGTGGATTCTGAATCTGTTTTTGTATAATAAACATTGTTATTCTTAATTGTAACTGACTTGGTGTCAATTAAATAATCAATAAACAAAATCTTAGAGCTCAGCGTTCCGGTTTCTGTCAACTTATATGAATTAATCCCGCCATGAATATTATAAACAAAAGCATATGCAATTGATTTCAAATCATTCTTCTTTATAAAATCGTTTGCACTCTTTGCATTCTTGATGATTGTAGACTCACCTGAAGGCGATAGTTGTTCTTTATCGTTTTTTGAACATCCAACAATTGAAAGTACAAAAACAATTGCCAACAACAAACTCAATATTTTCTTAAACATGAATTTTTAACTCCTTTTGCTTTACATAATGTGCTTAACATAAATATTTCTTGATTTATTATATCATAAAAAGGATTCGGAACAAAGACCCGAACCCTTTTTTGATATACTATTCTTTCAATCTTCCAACAAAGATGCATAATAATTTGCAATGGTGACATAGTCATAGAACAATTCTGCATTGAATTCATTTGTTTTGGGATCAATTATTCGGTAATCTAATTCTACGCCATTATCTATGTTTTCACCACTCTCATTAGACAAACAAAATGAACTTGAGTGGATAATTGTAAATCCATCAGCCGTTGACACATATGTGATAGCACAACTGCCGCCACCACTTCTCTGTCCAATTATCTTCCATCCTATTTCTTTCATGACACTTGGAAGCAAGTTTCCGCAAGAGAAAGATTTTTGTGATGTCAATACGCCTACTTGGAATGTGAATTTCTTCGCTTCCTCTTCATCCAATTTATCATAGACACCATCCAAGTTGATGTCTATACCATCTGTTTGAGTTACTCTGTTCCTATCAATGATCTGATTTGCTTCAAAGTAGCCTATAGATTTGTTGGCGAGGCCGACCAATCCAATTAAAGCTCCTGAGTCGCCGCCATTATTTGTTGACAAATCCAGAATGACAAATTGAGCACCATCTTCTATTGCCTTATAGAAACAATGCCTTACAAAGATAAATGTATCATTTTTTTGTGATGGGATATCTTCTTCTTTCATGCCATTTGCAAAGTATTTTTTCCAAGCTTCATAATCCACTTTAAAAGAATCAAAACCTACATAAGCTAGCTTTGTTTTTGAATCAAAATGATAGATAAAAGGATTGTTTGTTTCATCATAATCAGTGAATGCAGCCTTTTTTGCTGTTACAATCAATGAACTGTTTTGTTTGCTTGCTTTTAATAATTGTGCAAATTTGTAAACAATGTCGTGATACTCTGGCTTTTTAGCCATTTCTTCAAAATATGGAGTAGTAACTGCTGTTGAACCATCATCAAGTGCAGTATGACCGCCATCGAATAGCCCAATGGATAACATTTCTATTCCAGCAGCATATTCTCTCTTGTCCAAAGACAACAAACTATCTTTCAAGTCAGGATAATACTTTTCCAACAATCCATTTAATCCTAGCGAGAGCAAATTGTTGTCTCCCATTATCAATTGAGATGTATAACCTCTGAAATTGTCAAAATCTAAACATAATAATCCATATGTGTATTTGGCAAGATCCTCATATCGCTTCTCTTTAACATTGTTTAGAACCGAAATATAACTGTCTCCGAAGTACGCTGAATCACGCTCTTCTCCATTACACAATTGACCTCTAGAATCCAATACATATATGTCCTTGCCATTGTAAGCAATATTGTATCCGTCCAATCCACCGGAAAAAACACTCAGTAATGACAATGGAACATATGCTTCTTTACCATCTCCATAAATATCTATACCATAATTATTCAAAGCAATTATCATTTCTTTTCCGGTTGTTGAAACATTCTTTATTTCATGAAGAAACGTTTTAGTTGTCGCTTCCTGAAAGTCCGGGTGGTAACCGAAAACCAAGCTGTTGTATATAGATATCTCATTTTCTTGTACATCAAACTTCAAGTATTCCTTTTTTTCCCCGGAGTACTTGTAAACATTGTTTGTAATTTCGACTTTAAGATCGTGTTTGAAGAACTCTTTATAAAACAAACTCACTGAAATAAATGGCACATGAGGTGCATCAGAATAAAAATGCAAATCGATTGTTTTGTCAACAACATCTTTTTCTCTATAAACGTTGACAGCTTTCACCTCGTAATCGTCTTCATTTTTTTCGTTTGGCTCAACATCTGTTGTTTCAACACTGGTTGTTATATCGCTTTTAGAATTGTTACAAGCAACAAGGGAAAATAGCATTATTAATGCCAAAATAACTGATATGACTTTTCTTTTCATAAGCACCCCAAAATAGTTTATCCGTTAAGTTTTTTGATAATATTCGGCAATTCTTTATCAACTACATCATTATCCAGTTGACATGTGCCGGCATTAGCATGGCCGCCTCCGCCATAAGAAAGACACAATTCACCAATGTCAACTTTAGAATGCTTGTTCACAATGCTCTTTCCTATCATAACAGCAGTATTCTGCTTTTTGAATCCCCAAGCAACATGAACGGATATTTCTGTTTCAGGATACATAGCATATACCATGAATCTGTTTCCGGCATATATTATTTCCTCATTTCTCAAGTCAATAACTGCAACTTTATCATATACTTTTACGATGCGTTTTAACTGAGCTTTAAACAACTCTGCTTGTTCTTGATATAAGTCGGTTCTTTCCTTTACGTCTGGGAGAGCCATTATCTCATCTATTGTCAAATTCATACAATGATTTATTAGTTCCATCATCAAATCGTAGTTTGATATCTTAAAATCATGAAAACGCCCCAATCCGGTTCTGGGATCCATAATGTAGTGCAACAAAACCCATTTTGATGGATTGAGTATTTCATCTATAGTAAAATCTGCAGAATCCCCTTTGTCGACAGCTTCTAACAGTTCATCTGACAATCTTGGAAAACGCTCTTTGCCCCCGTAATAATCATACACCACCCTTGCAGCGCTTTTTGCATGTGGGTCAATTATAAGCTTGC
This sequence comes from Clostridiales bacterium, assembly GCA_016282315.1. Lineage (GTDB taxonomy): Bacteria > Bacillota > Clostridia > Oscillospirales > CAG-272 > CAG-841. The sequence continues at coordinate 29,373 of JAEEKG010000066.1, forward strand.
CGCCTGTCTTTTTTGCTTTATTGCGGTCAACTTCACTTTCATGATGGTCAAAGGCAATGCTGACTCTTTCGTCATAAGGCAGGTTTGTAGTTATGTCGTTGTCTGATAATTCAACCTTTCCGTCCTGAACATCCTTTGGATGAACAAATTTTATTTCGTCAATCAAATTTAATTCTTTTAACATCATTGCACATGCAAGGCCATCAAAATCACTTCTTGTTACTAATCTTTTCATATTCCCTCCAAACAGATCTTTGGTTTTCATAATAATAACATTTTCTGCTATTAATATAGAAATAAGCTTAAAACTTCCTTAAGATTATGCAAATATTCTTTATTTTACATCTACTGTCTCTATATACTTATGATTTGTATCCCACTTATACAAACCTGTTCCAACCAAAACATCCAAATTATCAGCTGTAATTTCAATCGGAACCAATAGATAAGAAGAAACACCTTCTTTGCCATTATTATATGTTTTATTATCGAATATGGTTTTTACCGAGAAAGACTCGACAAGCTTACTGTCAATTGACTTTTTTTCAAGAATTGCTCTGGAAACTTCAAATGCGGCTTTCGCTTCATCTGAAACATTCTTATAAACTGTCATAGCTTGAACTCCGTCAACTAAGTTGCGCAAGTTTGCGATATCACCATCCTGACCGGTAATTATTGGTGTATTGTCTCCTTTATATTTTGCATCTATTGCCTGTGTAACACCAAGGGCTGATGAATCGTTTGAACAAACAACTGCGTTCAAAACTGTTTTTTCATCATAGAATGTATCGAGAATACTCTCAAAACGAGACTTTGCTTTTTCGGTTGACCACTGATCTGTTGCGACCTGTTCAAAGCTTTTCTGAGCTGATGGCACCACCAACTTACCTGAATCTAAGTATGGTTGCAAAACATCAATAGCGCCCTGGTAATAGTACTTTGCGTTCGTATCACCAGGATTACCTGCTGTGAATTCTATATTGAATGGTCCTTCAGCATTATCAAGATCAAGTGCTTTTTTTATGTAATTGCCCTGAAGAGTTCCAACGGCATAATTGTCAAAGGAAACAAATACAGTTACAGCATCACTGTTGTTAATGAAACGATCATATGCAACAACTGGAATGTTCTTGTTTTTGGCCTCGGCAAGGGTCTGAGATAGTCCATTGCTGTCAACCGCTAGTATGATAAGCATCTTCACGCCTTTCGAAATCATGTCCTGAATGTCTTTATTCTGCTGTTCGTTGTCGTCATTAACAAACTTCAAGTTAACATTATATCCAGCAGCTTCAAACTGATTTTTTAGATATTGAGCATCTCTATTGAATCGCTCCAGGGAGTTTCCAGGAACAGATATTCCTATAGTGATTTTCTCACTTCCCGTGTTGACACACGATGCCAGTGCAACAATCATTGTTAGCACGATAAAAATTGCAAATACTTTTTTCATAATACCTCCATTTTATCTTTACAATTTCTTTCCAATAATTAATTTTTATTGTACACCAAATATACTGGGTGGAACAACTTCTTCTCCGACTTTTTGTGATTATCTTCATTTTGCAAGCACCTCATATGCTTGCTTGTTTTTATTGATCAATTCTTTCGATACAGCTAAGATTTCTTCGTCATCGACAGATACAGTACGACTCGTTTTGCGGATCTCAAAAGGAATACCGCGATAATCAACTGCCGATTTCAAAAAAATCGTAATTGCAGAAGACATATTGAGCCCGAGATCTGAAAAAAGGTTTTCCGCATTTTTCTTTAAATTTTCATCGATCCTGATATTGAGATTTGTAGTTGCCATGAGATGTCCTCCCATAAAAGATTTTCGTTATCATTATACTAACCGTCGTCTGTTTTGTCAACACATTGTAAAGAAATATTCATTACACTTTTGAGGTACAAAAAAAGGATTACTACCTGCAGATTAGGACTTACGTCCGCAGGTGTGATGATTAAACCAACGTAGTCTTTGTCTCAAGACTTAGGGTAGTCAACAATCTACTTCAGTAGCTGATTTCTTCACTTGCTTTTTTAAGCCCGTGATTTCAATCATGGGTTATTGACTAATTTATAACCTCCCAATAACCAGTTTTATTAGATCCAACTCTTTTAATTCTATTTAATTCTTTTAATTCCTTTATTAATTCGTTTATTCTACTTATACCAAGCCCAGTCACATCACAAAGTTCTTGTGTTTTAATTGTAGGTTTTATATTTATTGCCTTCAAAATGTCAAGAAAAATGTCATTTTATTCTACACTTATCCTACACTTTTTGCTATTGTGTATTATTCACCAATAACTTTTGATGCCAATTGAATTAAGTAAAATAATACATTCGATAATATTACTTAGAAATATAAAAAAAAAAGCATTGATCCCAATTAGTATCAATGCAATTGTTCTAATATGTCTAAGAATCACCAAAAGGTACAAAACCAAGCTAAGAACACCAAAAAGTACACCAGACGATTGGTTGTCAATTATCAATGTGCCTGAATACAGTGGTCAATCTCATTTTTTCTCTTCACAGGCAACCAGATTGCGCTGTGATAGTCGGGATCAGTTTTTTCACCGTTCACACAATCATACCACTCCACGCTGGCATTGCCGCAAAGCTCATACTCCGGATTTCCCGGCAGCCATTCCTTGAAAATTCGCGTGTTAACGCTTTG
>JAEEKG010000067.1 GCA_016282315.1 Clostridiales bacterium
CTCTTCCCTTTATACATTAGATGTCTCTTCAATGGATATCATCAAAAAGGCTCTTGATCTTCTTCCAAACTCCTGCGACAGAACAAAACTTATTAAATACATTTCAAGTAAAAGCGTGCATGAGATTAAATCTTATATGGAAAACGAAGGCGTCAATGAATCATTATACAAACCTCTTGTCTCATTGATTTCACTCTCGGGCATGCCAAATGAAATAAAAGGCGAACTCGAATGCATTGTTTCCGAAATTGATGCAAAAACTGAGTTTGATATGTTGTACAGCGTTATTGATGAAATCAAGGACTGCAATACAAGAATAGATTTTTCCGTAATACTTGACCCGAATTATTACAACGGAATAGTTTTCAAGGGGTATGTGTCGGAGATAAGCGAAAGCATCCTGTCGGGCGGTGAATACAACAAGCTCATGAAAAGGATGAACAAAAAGGCAAAAGGTGTTGGGTTTGCCGTTTATCTTGACAGCATAGCTTCTTTGGATGACGATGATGAGTATGATTTTGATTATCAAATCATATATAGAAATGATTCAAAAGCACTGAGAGAATATGTGTTCTCTCTTGCAAAAACAAACAAAGTGTATGTATCAAAAGAAGTCTATAAAAGTATCAAAGTTAAAAAAGTAATAAATTTTGAGGAATTATCATGAAACCATTAATAACCGTAGCTCTTCCAAAAGGAAGACTTGGCAATGAGGTATATGAAATATTAAAAAAATCAGGCTATGAAATGAATGATGCAGAAAGCGACTCCAGAAAGCTAATATTTGAAGATGAAAAGAATTGTGTCAGATTCTTTTGGGCTAAACCATCTGATGTACATGTTTATGTTGAAAGAGGCGCAGCTGATGTAGGAATCATCGGAAAAGATATTCTTTTGGAATATGAGCCTGACATATATGAACTACTGGATCTGAAAATCGGAAAATGCAGAATGTGCGTCGCGGCAAATGATGTTTTTACAGATGATAAAAGAAAAACTTTAAGAGTTGCAACAAAATATAAGAAAATAGCCAAAGAATACTACATGTCCAAAGGACGCGATATAGATATTATTCCTCTTAACGGTTCAATAGAACTCGCTCCTCTCTTAAACTTGTCGGATGTAATAGTGGACATCGTTGAAACGGGAAAAACCCTGAAAGAAAACAACCTTGTAATTGTCGATAAAATCATAGATATAAGTGCCAGGTTTATTGCAAATAAATCCAGTTACAGATTTAAAGAAGAAGAAATAAACAAGCTTAAAAAAGCATTGGAGTGTTGAGGTCAATTCAAATGATAAAAATACTGAAATACGGCATAGATAATGATGAAATATTTAAACGTGTTATTCCCAAAGTTGATGTTAAGGATATAGTCAAAAACATCATTGATGATGTTATAAAAAGAGGAGACACTGCTTTAAAAGAGTACACATTAAAATTTGACAAGGCAAATCTGGACAATCTTTTAGTTACTGAAGATGAAATGCAAGAAGCTCTTTCTACTGTTGACAAAAGATTCATGGACGTTTTGGAAAGAGCAAAAGATAATATCTATGCTTTCCATATAAATCAAAAGAAAAATCCTTTTGAAATAAGAAAAGAAAATGGCGTCATAATGGGGCAAAAAGTAACTCCTCTTGAAAAGGTAGGCATATATGTCCCTGGCGGCACTGCCAGTTACCCATCTACGGTTCTGATGGATGCAATACCGGCAAAAATAGCGCAGGTAAAAAAAGTGATAATGACAACTCCTCCTATGCCCAATGGAAAAGTCAATCCTCTTGTATTGGCCGCAGCCAAAGTAGCCGGTGTAGATAAAATAATAAAAATCGGCGGTGCTCAAGCAATAGGGGCTCTTGCATATGGAACGGAAACTGTTCCAAAAGTCGACAAAATAGTCGGACCGGGAAACGCTTTTGTTGCCGAAGCAAAAAGACAAGTTTACGGAATGGTATCAATAGATATGATAGCTGGTCCTAGTGAAATATTGATTGTTTCGGACAAATATTCAAACCCAAGATATGTAGCTGCTGATCTGCTGTCTCAAGCTGAGCACGATAAACTGGCCAGCGCTGTATTAATAACAGATGATTTAGACTTTGCACAAAAAGTCAGGGATAATATTGAAGAAGAATTAAAGACACTGGACAGATATGATATAGCGAGAGCATCCATTGATAATTACGGAAAAATTGTCATCGCAGACTCAATAGAAGAAGCTATTGAAATAGCCAATGAAATTGCCCCTGAACACCTGGAGCTCTGTGTCAATGAACCATTTGATTATCTTGAAATGGTTAAAAATGCAGGTTCTGTATTCCTTGGAAGGTATACTCCTGAAGCTCTGGGCGACTATATGGCGGGCCCCAATCACACCCTTCCCACAAGCGGTTCAGCCAAATTCTCTTCACCTCTGTCAGTTGATGATTTTGTAAAGAAGACACAATATACGTTCTTCACCAAAGATTCTCTTGAACAATTGTCTTCAGATATAGAATATTTTGCTAAAAAGGAGGGACTTACCGCACATGCCAAGAGCGCGGTAATCAGGTTTGAAAATGAGTAATTATTTAAGTTACAAATACAAAAATCTCGTCCCGTATGTTCCGGGTGAACAGCCCAGAGACAGAAAGTATATAAAGCTGAACACAAATGAGTCTCCTTTTATTGCGTCAGGACATGTTTCTCTGGACAGTGCAATAGAAAACATCATGCTCTATTCTGACCCGACTTGTCTAAAGCTCAGAGAAAAATTTGCTGGTATTTTTAATGTGGGAATAGATGAAGTAATGTTTTCAAACGGATCGGATGAGATGCTGAACTTCGCTTTCATGGCATATACTGACAAATTGACACCAGCAGCTTTTCCCGACATAACATATGGCTTTTACAAAGTGTTGTGTAATGTCAACAACACTCCTTATACCGAAATACCATTAAAGGATGATTTTTCCATCGATGTTGATGATTACGTAAACTTAAATAAAACAATTTTTATTGCCAATCCGAATGCTCCGACAGGTTTGTCTTTGCCTTTAAACGAAATAGAAAGAATCGTAAAAACAAATCCGAATAATATTGTTGTAATCGATGAAGCATATGTGGACTTCGGCGGTGAAACAGCTGTCCCGCTCATAAAGAAATATGACAATCTGCTTGTAATCGGAACATTTTCAAAATCAAGATCCATGGCGGGAGCCAGAGTTGGATATGCAATTGCATGTGAAAAAATCATAAAGGACCTGAATGCAATCAGATATTCACTAAATCCGTACAACATCAATTCCCTTTCAATGCTGCTTGCCATTAACATTCTGGACAACAACGATAAAGTACTTGGCAACATAGAAAAAATAATAGAAAACAGAGCTTATCTGACAAGTGAACTTCAAAAGCTGGGATTTGAAACTCTTGAATCAAAAGCCAACTTTATATTCACTAAGACAGACAAAATGTCAGGAAAAGAGTTGTATTTGAAACTAAAAGAAAAAGGTGTTCTCGTTCGTCACTTTGACTCAGACAGAATTAAGGATTATGTTCGAATAACAGTCGGAACAAAATATGAACTCGATACACTCATCAAAAAAACAAAGGAAATATTAGGAGTTTAGCGCTATGAGAGAAGCCAGAATCAAAAGGCAAACAAATGAAACTGACATAGACCTTTACTTAAATCTTGATGGAAGCGGACAGTCAAAAATAGACACGGGAATTGGTTTTATGGATCATATGCTTACTCTTCTGTCTAAGCATGCTTCAATAGATTTAGATGTTAAATGTGTCGGGGATACATATGTTGACTATCATCATTCTGTTGAAGATGTCGGCATTGTTTTCGGTTCAGCCTTGAACAAAGCCTTGGGAGACAGAATTGGCATAACGAGGTATGGTTTTTTCATTCTTCCAATGGATGAATCATTGGTTGAAACCAAAGTGGATATTCTGACCGCAATAGATATAAGCGGTCGAACCTATTTGAATTTTGATCTGGGAAAACTAAACCCAAAAGTCGGAGATTTTGACACAGAACTTGTTGAAGAATTCTTTTATGCTTTTACAAGATCTTCTAATACTACTCTTCACATTAAGAAAATCACGGGAAGAAACACTCATCATATTATTGAGGCATGTTTCAAGTCATTTGCAAAAAGCTTGAAAGCAGCAATAAGTATTGACGAAAAGAATTTAGGTTCTCTTCCATCAACAAAAGGATTACTATGATTGCAATTGTAGATTACGGGGTCGGAAACCTCTTCTCTCTTAAGTCGTCGCTTGATATGATTGGTGCAAATTCCATCATCACAAGCGACAAGAAAACAATACTTGATTCTGACAGAATAATACTGCCTGGCGTAGGTGCGTTCAGAGATGCAATTAATAAACTGAAAGAGCTTGGTCTGGACAGAATTATTAAAGAAGAAGCGGCTAAAAACAAGCCGATTCTGGGAATATGTCTAGGCATGCAACTGTTGTTTGATGTTTCATATGAATTCGGAGAATTCAAAGGATTATCTTTGATAAAAGGTGAAATCAAATCAATTGAAGATGAGACAGACAATTTAAAAATACCTCACATGGGTTGGAATAAGCTCATCTTTAACAAACCTTCACCGCTTTTCAAATATATTAAAAACGGCGATTATGTATATTTCGTTCATTCATATTATGCTTGTACAAATAGTGAATACGTATCAAGTTATACTGAATACGGAAAACTTCTGACTGCATCCTGCGAATACAAAAATGTATATGGGTGTCAATTCCACCCTGAAAAAAGCGGAGAAGTCGGGCTGAACATTTTAAAAGCTTTTTGCGAACTGGAGTGATTTCGATGAAAATATTCCCAGCAATAGATATATATGAGGGATCTTGTGTCAGACTTGAAAAAGGCGACTACAACAAGATGAAAATATATAATAATGACCCTGTTTCAGTAATACGTGACTTTGAATCAAAAGGCGTTAAATATGTTCATCTAGTCGATTTGGAAGGCGCGAAATTCGGTTGTCCAAAAAACAAAGACACAATAAAGAGAATACGAAACAGCACAAAATTGTTTTTGGAACTGGGCGGAGGAATCAGGACAATTGACTCAATCGACGAATATCTGTCTATGGGCATTGATAGAATAATTCTCGGAACGTCAGCTGTTGAAGATAAATCATTACTACAAACCGCCATCAATAAATACGGCAGCAAAGTCGCAATTGCAGTAGACATCAAAGATGGCTTTGTTCAGACTAAAGGCTGGCTGGAAAATGCGGGCATTACAATCACTTCTTTTCTTGATGAAATGATCAAAATCGGAGTCAAAACCATCATCGTTACGGATATATCCAAAGATGGTATGCTGAGCGGAACTAACATAGATTTATACAAGAGTTTAAAAAACTCTTTTGACATTGAAATAACTGCTTCCGGCGGTATAACAAGTGCACTCGATGTTAAAAGATTAAAAGAAATAAACATAGATAATGTGATTATCGGAAAAGCATATTATGAAGGTTTAATAGATTTGTCGTCATTGGAGCAATTATGATTACCAAGAGAATAATTCCCTGCCTTGATGTCAAGGATGGCAGAGTTGTAAAGGGCAAAAATTTCACCGGCTTGTCTGATGTTGATTCTCCTGTCAAACTCGCAGAATACTATTCAGATAACTATGCTGATGAATTGGTGTTTTATGACATTACTGCATCAAGTGAAGGGCGTAAACTGTTTACAGAAATTCTTAAAGAAACAGCTAAAAAAGTATTTATTCCTCTGACCGTGGGCGGAGGAATAGAACAAGTTGAAGACTTTGACAGAGTTTTAAAATGCGGAGCTGATAAAGTATCAGTCAATTCAGGTGCTATAAAAAACAAGAGTCTTATAAAAGAAGCTTCCAGAACCTATGGGAGTCAGTGCGTGGTGTTATCTGTAGATATCAAGAGAGTCGACGGATGTTTCAAGGTCTTTTCAAAAGGCGGAAGAGAAAACACAGACATGGACGCAATAGAATGGATTAAAAAGTGTATTGATGATGGAGCAGGCGAAATTGTAGTCAATTCAATTGACACTGATGGAGTGAAAAAAGGATTTGATATTGAACTTTTAAAGCTTGTTAATAACTCAGTTAATGTTCCTGTTATAGCATCAGGAGGCGCCGGATCCATAAAGGACTTTATCAACTTGTTTAAAGAGATTCCTACAATTGATGCCGGTCTTGCTGCCTCTATCTTCCACTATAAGGAAGTATCTATAAAAGATTTGAAACTTGCTTTAAAAAACGAAAATATCAACGTAAGAATATGAAAGAATTCGGGAGAAATAACATGATAAATATTGACGATTTGGTTTTCGATGAAAACGGCCTTATACCTGCAATCATTCAGGATTACAACACAAAAAAAGTGTTGACTTTGGCATATATGAACAAGGAGTCCTTAGCCATTTCAATTGAAAAGAAACTAACTTGTTTTTATTCAAGAAAAAGACAGGAATTGTGGCTGAAGGGTGAGACAAGCGGCAACTATCAACACATAGTTAACATAACAAAAGACTGCGATAGTGATGCTCTGCTGATTGAAGTTATAAAAGATGGTCCAGCCTGCCACAAAGGAACCGATTCATGCTTTAGCTATCCGATTGTTGAAAACGAAGAAGAAGTATTCAATCTGGAAACTCTCATGGATCTTCTGATAGACAGAAAGGCAAACAAAAAGGAAGGCTCTTATACTTCTTACCTGTTTGAAAAAGGCCTGGATAAAATACTAAAGAAGATAGGCGAAGAATCTACCGAAGTAATAATAGCCGCCAAAGCAGAAGACAAAAAAGAAACAATATATGAAATTGCAGATTTAACATATCATGTCATGGTTTTAATGGCGAACGCAAATATCAGCATTGATGAGATAAAGCAAGAGCTCAAATCACGCCATATAATTGACAAAAAAATAAAACAAGAAAAGATGACAAATTAATTATGAGATATACCAATCTTCACACTCACAGCAATTATTGTGATGGAGATGATTCTGTTTTAGATATCATAAAAGAAGCTATCAATCAGAATATGGATACTATAGGTATTTTGTACCATTCGTATATATCATTTGACGAACCTTATTGCATTAAAAAAGAAAAAGTGGATGAGTTCATTTGCCTGATGGAAAAATACAAGAAGGAATACCAAGGCATTATTAATATTAAGCATGGAATCGAGAGAGATTATTTTGCAGGCATAGATGATAAGCCACATGATTATGTCATAGGTTCAGTCCACTACATTAAAAAGAACGATACATATTACCCTATAGATTTATCAAAGGAAACAACCATAAAACTTGTTGAAGAATTATATAACGGCAATTATTATGATTTTTCAAAAGACTATTATGAACTTGTCTCTGATGTTGTCACCAAAACAAATTGCTCTATAATCGGTCATTTTGATTTAGTTACCAAATACAATTTATTTGACACAGATAATGACAACTATCGAATCTATTACAGAAAAGCAATTGACAAACTTATCCCTTACAATATTCCGTTTGAAATCAATACATCAGTAGTAGACACAAAACATGAACCATATCCAAGCCTAGAAATAATTGAATATATCAAATCAAAAGGCGGAACGTTCATATTGTCTTCTGACGCCCATAAAAAAGAAAATTTGACTAAGCACTTTGATACTTATTCAAAACTAATAGATTGACACAAATCCAGATATCCGATTAAACGCCGAAATTCAGAATTCATCTGAATAATCGGCGTTTTCGTTTTTGTTGACTTTTGTAGAGTTAATCAACTTTTTGTTTTGACCGTGCATATTACTATATGTTATAATCAAGATACATTAGGAAAAGGGGATAAATTGCTTTGAACATTAAAGAAAAAATTGGCCAACTGATTATTTCAAGGCCAAGAGCAAAAAACATAGAAAACAACCTTAAGAAAGGTATTGTCGGCGGCCTTTATATTCCGCCAAATGTTGATGTTGATTTGATTAAAGAATATAAGTTTATCAACGACAATCCCCTTTTGATTTGTGCAGATCTTGAGTGTGGGGAGCTAACAAATTGTCTTGAATGGCCTTGTGCTCTCGCTGCAGGAAAGAGCGGAAAAAACGGAGTATATGACTGGGCAAAAGCACAAGCAGTTGAAGCTAAAAACATTGGCGTAGATGCTGTTTTCGGCCCCGTATTTGATATCGTATTCACTCAGGACGGCATTGCGACAGGCTACAGACCTTTAGGTGAAACTCCTGAAGATGTCGCATCGCTCGGCTATTATGCGGTCAAAGGTTACCAGGATGGAGGGCTATTGACCTTCTGTAAACACTTCCCTGGTTTTGGTCGCGCTGAAGACGACGCACATATTTCCCTTTCAAGTGTAAATGTCTCAAAAAAAGATCTGTATGAAAATGACCTCCTGCCATATTTTAAGTCTTCATGCCAGGACCCTCTTTTGTCGGGTGTCATGACTGGACACATATCATGTCCATGCATTGACTCTATTCCTTCGCCTATGTCAAAAAAGATAGTAGATGTCATAAGAGAATTCAATCCATCAGGACTTGTCATCACAGATTCTCTAGCTATGAAGAGCATTCAGTTCTATTATTCAATGCCCGAATTGTATGTCGGAGCATTGAAATCGGGTCACGATTTAATTCTGGTCGATTACAATACAGACGATGAAGAAGGATTTGAATGGATATATAAAGCTTATGTTGACGGTATTCTGACAGAAGAAGAAATAGATAAAAAAGTCGACAGGATTATAAAGACAAAACAATATCTTAACCAGATGCGTGTAAGTAAACCTGACTATGAAAATGACAGAAAGATTTTCAGATCATTGTCTGAAAATAGCATCGAATTCGGAAATCCTATAGACAATACAAAATCCACACTGTTTGTAATTGCTGATGAAAAGAATGAAAACGTTCAGGGAGAAGTAGCTTTTTCCAACAAGGGCACAAATGAATGGCAAAGATTGATAAAAGAAAACTTCAAAACAAATAAGGTTCTTCTTATAGACATCTGCCCTTCCGCAGACAAAATTGCTGATGTACTTTATGATTCTTTGCAATATGAACAAGTAGTGTTCATAGCTCATGCGCCTGTCAAGGCTTATGCAGGTACATCACATTATCACAAACCATTGTTGTCTCTGGCTGACGGAATGAAAAAGAAAACTGCGGCATTTATCGTTTGGGGAAATCCTTTTGCAAAAAACGAACTGCCAAAAGAATTGAACACTTTCGTTTGCTATGATTTTGGTGAATATGCTGATTGTACTTTTAAAAAACTGGTAAAGAAACAGTAAAAAACTTTTTTTCGGGAGCGATTCATGGACAATCAAAAAGCATTAAATGAAGTATATATCAGCAATCTTTTCGATTATGCATTGGAAAAAGATTGCATTGCAGATTATTCTTCCAAAAACAAATGGGAATGCATATCTTTTGAAACTGCCGAAACAAAAGGAAAACTGTTGGTTGCTTCCGACAAATCCAACCCTCCTCCGCTGACCATCTCACCAAAACTGACTGGATGGTATCGCGTATATATCTGTATGGGAGAAGTCACATCTTCGGGCAATATGTTTCAACAAATCGACATTAAATTGTCAGGCGATGAGTTTTACCGCACGGTTTCTCCATGCAAAATGGGACAATACACCATGTGGAGCAGATCGGAACTTGTAGAAGAGTCATACTGGAAGTGCGCCGATATGACAAACCAAAACATAATACTGAACAAACCCGATCTGGGCTATGAATACACTTCAAACGTTTTCTGGTTCCGCTTTGTAAAAATGACAGAATCCGAAATAGATGAATATGTCAACAAATCCTTTAGCAGAACAATGATTGCACACATGGACGGAGATTTTCACTTAAAAGATATTACTTCATCTCCCAAAGATTACTGCAAGCAGATATTCCCTCTTGTTGACAGTGATGTGGGAATCTTGTGTCAGGAAGTAACAAATGACTTGGTTGACTACAGACATCCTTCAAAAGACTATGTACAGCGAAGTGAATTGAACTCCAGAAGGGAAAAAATAGCCAAAGAATTGACAAAAACCAGGAATAAGGTTTATCCGGCACAAATAGAATATGCTCACAAACATTCAATAAAAATGTTTGCTGCTCACAGGATGCAACTGTCAAACTTCTCTTTTCCGTTTTCAAATCCTTTCTTTCACATAAAATTTGTGGAAGAACACAAGGAACTGAGATGCAAAGCAAGAGACGGCTCAAACATAGATTTTTTGTCTTATGGTTACAAAGCCACTCAAGATTTCATGATAAAAGCCATTATCGATTCTTTAAAGCATGGTTTTGACGGAATTCTGTGTATCTGGACAAGAGGAATAAGCCTTGGATTCGAAGACCCTGTCAAGGATTTGTATCAATCTAAATTCGGCAAGTCAATTGACGTTTCTGCTCTTCCTGAAGATGATCCAGGATTGGTAAGTGTGAAATGTGATATCATGACAGGTTTCCACAAACGATTAAAAAGAGCCGTTGTTAATTATTCAAAAAAACACGGGACAGTTGTACCAAAAATTTATATAACCGGTTGTTTTGACGTTCAATCAAGCAAAGTGTCCGGAATAGACATTGAACGTCTGGCAAAAGACAAACTGATTGATGGTGTAATTCAAACAAAATATAAACAAATTGAAGACACAAGTGATGTTCTGGATAAAAATGGCAATATAGACATAAATGACTATTCCAAAAAAGCATTGAATACCAGGATATTTGACAGAATCACAGGCAGCAGAATCGATCTCTTGGTAGAAGGAACCAAAGAATACAGACGAATTGCTGACGAATATAATTTAGATTATAATACGGAAATACAATGGGAAGGGCTGAAAAAGCCAGAAGAATACATCAATGGGGCAAAACAGATATTGTCTTCATATGGCAAGGGTATCTCACTTTGGGACTGCTGTCCGACTATAACAGGAAATCTATCCGAATGGTCAGCGGTTTCGCATATGGGAAACAAAGAAAACGTATTAAAAATGAGTGAGAATCCAGATGATTACCACAGATTGTGCAGAGTTCTGTCCTATGATGACATCAATATAAGATACATTGACCCAAGCTGGAGAGGATGAAAATATGAGCGTAATTGTTGGACACATGACTCTTCCGGGATCAAAACCGGACAAGACTGATCCACTTCCAAAATTCAGGAGGATGACGGGATTTCGTTTGTTCAGTACAAATGGTTCATTTCCTGATGAAGTGAAAGCTGATCTCGGTGCTTGCACTCGCACTCTGCCCTATAGAATGCAGGACAGGTATTCAAGCGACCGTAAGCCTACTAAGATAAAAACAGTCACAATGGAAAACGAATATCTGAAGGCTGTTTTTACACCTGAATACGGCGGCAAATTGTGGTCTCTCTTCGACAAAGAGAGAAATAGAGATTTGCTCATGGCAAATCCTGTTCTTCAGCCACGAAACCTAGCCATTCGAAATGCCTGGACATCAGGCGGCATAGAATGGAATTTTGGCTCACTTGGCCACAGTTGCCTTACTTGTGATGATGTCTTCTGTGCTGTGTCAGAAAAAGATGGAGAAGAATTTGTTCGCTTCTATGAATTCGACAGAGCAAAAGAATGCGTTTACCAAATTGATTTTTCCCTTCCAAAGGGATCCCGATGCCTTTATTCACATGTAAAGGTTACTAATCCAAACAACAGTGATACAACTACATATTGGTGGACAAATGTTGCAGTTCCCGAAGATGGAAATACCCGCGTCCTGTCTTCCTCAGAGAAAGTCATAGCAGCCTGCGGAAATGACCTTACTTATGAAAAACTACCATATCTGTCCATAATGGACGGGGATTTGTCATACCCCAAAAACGCAACAAGAAGTTTTGACTATTTCTTCCAACCGGAAGAAGGCGTAAAAACGACATGGGAAGGCGCAGTCAACAATGACGGATATGCGTTCTTTGACAGATCAACTTATCCTCTCATTTACCATAAAATGTTCTGCTGGGGCAACCACCGAGCCGGAAAACGCTGGCAACAATACCTGTCTGACGATGTACATGGTGATTACATTGAGCTTCAAGCTGGATTTGCGCGCAGTCAGATGCATGACAAGGTTTTTCCTGCACATTCTTCATTTGAATGGACTCAATGCTTCGGAGGAACCTGGTTGTCGCCTGAATCAGTTCATAATGTTGAGCTTCACAAAGCGAACTTGGTTTTTGAAAAAATGATAGATGGAATTGTTTCTGAAGATTCTCTTCTCCAAGCGGACGCCAAAATGAAATCTCTTGCAAAAGAAAAGACAAAAGAATCCGATCTTGTCCACTTTGGAAGCGGCTGGGGCGCATTGGAATTGTTGCGAGAAAAAAAGGTTAGAGATATAAAACTGCCGAACAATTTGTGCTTCCCTGAAAGCTCTTTGAATAAAGAACAAGAAGTCTGGAAGGTCCTACTGGAAAAAGATGAAATCATAGAATCTGATGACATTATTCCTATTTCATGGATGACTTCAGATAAATGGCTCAATCTTCTTGAAAACAGCATTAAAGAGGGCAAATCAGATAATTCAACAGCTTATCTCCACGAAGGAAACATGCTTTTTGAGTATTGGGATAATACTAGAGTAGCTAGTGAAGCCGTGTCATGGAAAGAAGCAGACAAATATGAAAAGCTCGCAGAAAAAGCATGGAAGCGCTCTGATGAATTGCATCCCAATGTCTTTGCTAAGCGAAATCTTGCTGTTTTATATAATCTGAGAAATGAAAAGGAAATTGCTGAAAAGTACTACGATGAGTTATTCAAACTCCCCGAGTCAACTTGTGATTTCTCTTTTGCCGTTGAGTATATGAAATTTTTAAACAGCGTAGAAAAGTATGAAAAAACAATGGCTTTATTCCAGAGCTTGCCTCAATATATTCAGGACAACGACCGCGTCATGATTTGTTACGCTATAAGTGCTCTGAAACTCGACAAGCCTGAACTGATAAATAACTTTTTCGATCGGGATTTTGCTGCGATAAGAGAAGGCGAAACATCACTTACCGACCTATGGTTTGAATACCACGCAAGGATGATGGCTAAGTCTAGAGGAATTCAATATCTTGAAAACGAAAAAGAACTTCTTGGCGAAGCTGAAGAATCATATCCTCCTCCGCACAAAATAGATTTCAGGATGAGTTACAACAAGAATCAAAAATACAGATCTACGGAATGACAATATGACAATTAATGATTCAAAAGAATACAGGTTAATACAAGACAACTTGCTTCAAGGATGGAAGACATATAACAATTACAACATTCTTTCTCATGTGCGAATGAAAGACGGACTTGCTTTATCTGTTTCAGTCAAAGAATTCAAGTATGGCAGATTTCTTGCAGACACATTGATTGGAAGAAAACTGAAAAAAGACTATTATGGTGAAACCGAAGAAATCGTCTTGCCTGGATTGCATTCATATTCCGGAAAATATACTGAAGCCACAGTAAAATGGAGAGGCATTGAGTTCACTGTGGAATCAACATATGAAAATGACGATGTATATATCCTGATTTCTCCAAAAAAGGTGCAACAAACAGATGCGATGCTTGTTCTTCAAGCCACTTATCTTTGGAACAGAAAAGGATATGTAGAGCATTCTTCCTCTTCCCTTGTCTCACACTCTAATTTAGGAAAAACTCAAATACATGCAAGTGGAAAAGAAAGCGAACACGATTACAATATACCTGTAATGTGTCCGTTTATGACAAGAGTGTTCAATGAAGAAATAGTATTCTATACGGGAAAAGAAAAATCTGTTGACGAAATTAAAAAGCTCATTCAAAAAAATCGCCGTTCACTGGAAGATAGTTTTAATGATTATGGCAATTTGAGCGAAATATATAAAATCATTCAAACCAATATATCGTGGAACACAACATTTGATGCAAAACATAACAGAGTGGCAACCCCAACAAGCCGAATTTGGAGCATTGAATCGGGCGGTTATGTAATGTATTGTTGGGACAGCTATTTTTGTTCACTCATGGCCGGACTTGAAAGCAAAGAACTGGCATATGCAAATTTTGTTGAGATGACCAAAGAAGTCACTGAATCGGGTTTTATTCCAAATGTTGCTTGGGGAAATGGCTTTAAAAGCATCGACCGCTCTCAACCCCCAATCGGTTCTTTTGTTTTGCTGAATCTTTTCAAAAAATATAAAGATGAGTGGTTTTTAAAACTACTCTACCCCTATATGAAAAAGTGGAATGACTGGTACTATACTAACAGAAGAAATCCAAACGGAACATTCTCATGGGGAAGCAACAACAGAGATGAAGTATATGGAACAAAATGGGAGTATGCAGGTGTAAACGATACATATGGAGCAGCTCTTGAATCAGGTTTAGATAACTCGCCGATGTATGACGATATTCCTTTCGATAAAGAAAGAAATGTTATGCTGCTTGAAGACGTTGGGCTGACTGGATTATTAATCAACGACACAAATGCTCTTCTGGAAATTGCAAACATTCTTAATTACAGTTCTGATGCTGACGTTTTTAAATCAAGAATTGAAAAAACCAGCAAAGCTCTTGATACTTTGTGGAGCGAAGAAGACGGAATATATCTTAACAGAAGATATGACACAAAAGAATTTTCGCACAAGTTGTCACCAACTTTGTTCTATGCCCTTTTTGACAAAAATATAAGCAATGAACGAGCCTTGCGTATAATTAATGAGCATTACTTCAATGAAGATGAGTTTCATGGTGAATATGTTATTCCGACAATTTCAAGAAATGACAGTTCATTTTCAGAACAATACTATTGGAGAGGCAGAATCTGGGCACCAATCAATTTCCTTGTATATCTTGCTTTCAGAAATCATGAAGGGTTAGATAAAGCCGAATGTGATCTGATTGAAAAATCATATAAACTATTGATGAAAGAATGGAATGAACACAGACACGTTCATGAGAATTATAATGCCATAACAGGTGAAGGATGTGACGTCGAGAGCAGTGACAGGTTCTATCACTGGGGAGCATTACTCGGCTTCATGAAAATCTGTGAGGAAATTAACTATTAAGCTAATCTTTTGATGGAGGATTTTATTTAATGAGCTCTATTAACATTGGAAACACAAGACAAGTATTCTGGGATGATTTTATTGTAGATAACGATAAAACTACCGCAAGTCAGCAAGTGAACCATCCTGTTCAAAAAGAAAGTGTTTTTGAATTTGACCAAAAAAATGAAAGATTCAGTATAAGTTACCCTTGCATAGTAAAAGATGACAAGGGATATAAAATGTATTATCAACCATGGTATGAAGATTTGCATCCATGCGTCAGCGTAATTGAAAGTACGGATGGTATTACTTGGCATAAGCCTCATCTCAACATATTCGACTTGCCCGATTTTGAAGAAAACAATGTCGTTATAGATCATGCTAAAGATGGAATATTTGTTTTTTACGACACAAATCCAAATTGTCCCAAAGAAGAAAAATATAAAGCCATAGGGTCGGCAAAAATGTTGCACCCGGACGGAGAGACAAAAACATCCCTTTGTTGTTATGTTTCCCCTGATGGTTATCACTTCACTCTGTCACATCCAATGACAAGATATGGAACATTTGATTCGCTCAACACAGCCATGTGGGATGGAAAGCGTTATGTGTGTTACTACAGAAGCTTTCACAATATTATAGGAGTGGACAACAGCGAAATTCTTGACATAGGCCAAATATACAGCCACAGCAAAATGTGGTCTTATGCAACAAGAGACATAAGGGTGATTTACTCAGACGATTTCCGTAATTGGACAAAACCCGAATTAATAAGTTTTGACGATGGTTTAGACATTCCTCTCTATACAAATAACATTGAGTTGTATCCACGAGCAAACATTTTCATAGGATTCCCGGTAAGATATAACGAAAGAAAGGAATTGAATGAAAACATTGCACAGATGCCTTCTTACCCTGGCAAGAAAAAATCATCTGAAATAGTCGAAGACAGAACAGGAAGAGTATCTACTGACTGTGTGTTTATATGCTCAAGGGACGGCAAAAACTGGCATAGATTCAACGAAGCCTTTATGACGCCGGGATATGAAAACGAGCACAACTGGGTATATGGCGACTGTTATCAATCATATAGCATGATTGATTCGGGAAAAGAATACTACAACATATACACAATTGACAGACACTTCTCTTTTGGCTATGCTAAGCCTCTGACCAGATATGAAATCCGTAAAGATGGTTTTGCGTGCTATGCAAGTAGCAGCAAAGAAAGCGTCTTAGTGACAAAGCCTATAATCTTTGAAGGAAATACATTACACCTCAATTTTGAAACATCAGCATATGGAAACATATATGTAAGTGTTCTGGATGAAAACGGAAATGAGTTGTCAAACGGAGAGAGCGTTGAAGTATACGGAAATAACATTGACAGAAAAGTCGTATTCAAAAACTTTGATTTTTCTTCTGTTGAAGGTAAACCGGTAAGACTCAAATTCCGCATGACTGATGCTAAGCTTTATTCCATGATTTTCGAAAGAAACTAATAATGCTTTTTGGGAGATTGATATGCCTATTTATGAAATTAAGAACAGCAGTTACACATTGACTGTTGACTCAGAAAATAACAAGTATACAGTAAAACTACAATCGGGAAAGATTTGGACAATTACTAAACAGCCATATGTTCTCTTTACTTCAGGTAAAATAACATATTTCCCTAAGCCCAAGGAAACAAAAGTATCTACATCCGGCACATATGATGGAGTCAGATCATACTATGATTTGCCGGATTCAAAAATATCTATCATGACCCATGTCTATGTTGACAGAACGACACTTGACCTTTTATTTGAACTCCGAGTTGACGGAGATGAAATGGGAGAAATCGAGACAGTTGCATATCCTGGTCCATTTGATTTTGGCGCAAAAAAAGGAGAAGGATACACTGTCCTTCCCAGAATGCAAGGAACTTTGGTTCCGGCAGGTTCAAAAGTCGATATTAAATATGGCTTCATTTTCCACAGAGATGCATATATGCCCCTTTATGGTCAAGTAAAAGATAATGCGGGATATGCAGCTATCTTTGTGACTCCATTCGATGCCAGATATTTGATGGATGATGACAGAGTTGCACCAATGTTCAGGCCAACACTTGGAAAAATGTCATACATAAGGAAAATGATGTTCCGTTTCAGAGAACCATGTGACTACAATGTGATTGCAAAATGCTACAGAGCCTATGTAAAAGAAAACGGAAACCTTATTACACTCCAAGAAAAGATTGTTAAAAATCCTCTTGTCCAAAAGCTTATAGGTTGCCCAATTGTTCACACAAGTATATCTACTCACGTTCAACCGAAATGTAACTTTTACGACAAAGAGCATCCTGAAAAAAATGATCATTTCGTTTCTTTTGCCCAGCGCGGCGAACAATTGAAGAAGCTTAAAGAACATGGTATAGAAAAAGCTTATACTCATTTTGACGGATGGGGAGTCAGAGGTTACGATAACCTTCACCCATCACCATTCCCTCCGAGCGAAGAAGCAGGCGGAGTTGAAGGAATGAAACAACTCAGCGAAACAACAAGAAAACTCGGATACATCTTCGGCATTCACGACCAATACAGAGATTATTATCTTGATGCTCCGGAGTTTTCATACAGCGAAGCAACAATGAAACCGGGTGGAAAGTACCCGTATAAAACATATTGGGCTGGTGGCGAGCACACATATTTGTGTTCTACAAGAGCTGTAGATTATGTGAGAAGAAATTATACTGAGTTTGAAAAGCTTGGCATAAAGATAGAAGCTGCTTATTTAGATGTTTTTTCTGTAGCGGAGCTCGATGAGTGCTATGATCCTGACCATCCAACCACAAGAGAACAATGTTCCAAAGACAGAAATCATTGTATGGACATTCTGACAGACAAAGGAATTATACCTTCTTCTGAAGAAATACATGACTGTATGCTGCCATCAATGGTTTTGTGTCATCACGCTCCATACGGAACCACTAACATGGGTGTAGACAGCACTGCTGCTCAAGGAATCCCGATTCCTCTGACTAATCTTGTTTACCATGACTGTGTTATCATTCCATGGATTGGATTCAGACATCAGTTTGTGGGATTTGGCATCACGGGAAAGGACGGAGCATACTCACATGCAATTTTAAACGGCAACCCTGTGTATTGTCCTATTGACGCAGATGATGAACAAATCAAAGAAGTCAAATATGCCTGCTCTCTTGCAGAAAAGCTGGCTCTTTGTGAAATGGTTAAACACGAATTTTTAACTGATGATTATCTGATTCAAAGAACGACTTTCTCTGATGGAACAGTAATCGAAGTCAACTTTAAAACCGAAGAATATAAAGTTACAACCAAAGAAGAATAATAAAAACAAATTGCCGGGAACATCCAAGATTTTTCAAGGATTTCCGGCAATTCTTATTTATTCATGGTTAAGTAATAATTTTGTTTACAATAGTATTATAAGCACGACTATTATAGCAACTAATAAAAATATAACTCCCAAAAATTTTAACAAAGCCTTCCAAACAAAAGGCACATTGAAATTTAACGTAGCATATGAAGGATTTATAAACGTATACAAAAGCGGAGCCAAAAGTTTTCTCTGGTTTCCCAGGACATCTTTGTCCATATGACAATCCTTGCTGATAATCAATGTTTCTCTGTCTTTTTCGGTATACTCTTGCCACTCTATGCCATCAACACTTGGATTGCCTGTTCTGGCAAAATTTGCCCACATGTCCTGTACCTTCTTAGACAATTCTTCGTCAGCTCTTTCACCTGTGTAGATTGTCTCATCAAGATTTCCGAAAACATATGAAAGCTCAACAGCGTGACAAGCTTTTCTGAACCTGATTGTTGATTCTTGGGTCCAATAGTACATATATACTTTACCGCCGTTTTTGTTGTGTTCTTCAGCTTGCTTTATTGCTGGAAGTCTGAACATCATTTCATTATAGAACTCATTGATTTTCCACAAACTGTATCCTGACAAACTGTTCATGAAATCCTGAACTCTTTTCCTGTCCTTAAGACTTAGTTTGGCCAAGTCATTTTCGTACTTAATAGGTGTGCTGAACCTGTATGGAATGAATCCTCCGACTTCACCTATCCAATAATTGCTCTCATTGGCATTGGTTCCGATTATGAAATCAATGCCTTTTGTTTTTCCTTCCACATAAGGGTCATATGGATTTATAGGAATCAGTTTGCCGTCTCTTTGAGGAAAGTTATTGTATTGATTTATTTTCTCGTTGACTTCCTTCAATTGTTCTTCGCTCATGTTCAGTAAATCTTTAACACAAGTGGCATTTGTATGCTGTATCAGCAAATCGGTGAATGGTTTACACTCTTCTTTTGAATAAGTAAGTGCTACTGAGCCGCTTTCACAAATAACTCTGTTAAAGAGACCTTTCGCCTCATCAATGATTGGCAGCAAAGAGACGCTTCCGCCTCCTGCTGATTCACCAAATATCGTTATATTATCTTTATTTCCGCCAAAAGCATGAACATTTTGGTTAATCCATCTCAAAGCTTCAATCTGATCTAACAATCCAAGATTGGGAGCATCGGGGTATTCTTCCCCGCCCTCAAGATATGACAGGTCTACAAATCCCATTAAGCCGGTTCTGTAACCTACAGTGATCATGATGATATCCGGGTGAGAAGAAACAAAGTTTTTGCCATCATATAACGGGTCAGCTGTTCCTCCCCATCCGTAAGAGCCTCCATGGAAAAACACCATAACAGTCTTGTTTTTATCTTCACATTTGTTATTTACCCAAACGTTCAGATACAGACAATCTTCACCTTGTTGGTAATATGAAGCTCTCTC
>JAEEKG010000068.1 GCA_016282315.1 Clostridiales bacterium
CGAAACTATGTTTCTGCCCAAACTGGGCTTTTCGGCTATTATTACCTTTTTCAATTGTTTCACCTTATCTGACTGTCAAACGGATCAAATAATCCATGTCATCATCAGCCGCCGATTTATTTCTCCTGATTGCTTTGCATACTGTGCATTTATATGTGATTACAAAACCTTTTCTGCTGTCCGGTTCGGCATAAATAGGTTTCATGAGCCCTTTACATGTACTTGCCCTGTCTCCCGGATTGATATCCAAGTGTTTAGAACAAAGGCAGTGAGGACAATGGTCTCTTGAAGTGTATCCAAGTGGCTGCACTTCATAGCCGCAGTTCTCACAAACAAAGCCGCTGTCATTTTTTTCAAATCTCTTTGTTTCCATGCTGTCTCCTGTGTTCTGAGTACCAGAAACGGTTGTTTAATTACGCCCACAATTATACCATAGCCATACGGATTTTGCCACACAAACAGCCAGTACTCTTTTGCTTTTTCAAGAAAGTAATACAAATTTTCTACAAAATATATGTTGCATATTATCTTAATTTGTAATATATTACTATGTCGTGACGCAATCACTTTTGTTTGCTGAAAAATAGGAGATCAAAATGAGAAAAACATTATGTGTTGTATTATCCATAGTGATCATTGCTTTGGCTTGTGCTTGCACAAAAAAAGGTGACACAGATAATACAGTGACAAACGATTCAAACCAAAACAAAGAAACAGGCAGTATATTTACTGATCTGATTGAAACTGAAGATGGCGTATCTTTTTGCCTTCCGGCAAGTCGCAGCGGCAACACTTTCAATGACAATGGCGCCAATTGCACGGTAACATGGGATCGCTATTCATACGATGTTGCTGCATATCATGAGTTTGATAACCAGGGTCAAATTGAAAAGAAAACCATAGGTAAATACACTTATGATTATCAGAAATTCAACAACTATGGCATTGAAAACTGGATAGTGTATGTCATCAGAATTGCTTTTACGGAAAGCACTAATCAGATGGCTCACAGCTACTACAAGATAGTATATAATGTGTACGCTAATAGTTACGATGACAGTCAAGTTGAAAAATTCATGAGCACAATTCAATTTGAAGATTACGTCGTTAACTACCGATAAACACAAGAAAGGCAAATTTATGAAACTTTGTATTTCAACAGGATCCATGGTCGTCAAATACGGCATGGAAAAAGGTCTCAAGATAATTGCAGATGCAGGTTTTGACGGTGTCGATTACGGCTTTGATATCCTGCTCTCTGCAAAAATGGTCAAGGACAATGACAGATCAAGTATATTGTATGATGAACAAAAATCCATAGAGTATGCAAAAGAACTGAAAAAGGTTCTCGACAAATTGGGTTTGGAAGCATGCCAGACCCATGCACCATTCCCTACCAGAAGAAGAGACATTACGGAAGAACAAAACGAATTGCTCCTCACGGCAATTAAGAACTGCTTTAAAATAAGCCAGATAATAGGGGCTAAAAAAATGGTCGTTCACCCGTATTTCTGGGGCAATATAAGAAGCCATTTCCCGGAAGAAGAGATTCATGAGGGAAACATGAAACTCTATGTCCCCCTTATAGACACAATCAGAGAAACAGGTGTCATCTGCTGTCTTGAAAACATGTGGACAGGCGACCCGAATTCAAAGAAGATATACAGTGCAATTTGTTCAGATCCAAACGAAGCAAATGCGATGATTGATGAATTGAATGAGATTGCAGGAGAAGAACTGTTCGGATTCTGCCTTGACATTGGGCACCTGCTCATCATAGGCAGCGACCCATATTGGGTCATCCCGAAGCTCGGAAAAAGAATTAAGTGTTTCCATGTACACGACAATGATGGTGCAGATGACTTGCACGTTTGTCCGTATTTCGGCATTTACCACTGGGACAAATTTGCTGAAGCAGTCAGAAAATTGGGATACACCGATCCTCTCGATTTTGAAACAGGCGGCACTTTTGACCACTATTTCAAAGATGACAGAACAATCGTAGCAGCTCATGAAATGCTGCACGCAGCCGGCAGACATATTATTAAAATGATTGAAGAGCCTGAAGATGATGAAAATTAGTGTCAGCAGCGACCCATTGGACAAGAGACTGGGTCTTGATTACATGTTCTCAGTCGCATCACAAGCCGGTATAGACGGAATAGATCTGGACCTCAACTACATAACGTGGAAACAGGTCAAGCAAAACGACTTTTCCCCGTTTATATGTGACTACGACAAGTGCATAGAATTCAGTGAAAAAGTAAACGAATTATGCGAAGAATATAACATGGAAATACTTCAGACACATGCTCCTTTCCCGACATGGTATGAAGATGTTTCAGATGAAATCAA
The DNA here is from genome assembly GCA_016282315.1 of Clostridiales bacterium. GTDB lineage: Bacteria > Bacillota > Clostridia > Oscillospirales > CAG-272 > CAG-841. The sequence goes on from JAEEKG010000068.1 coordinate 2,356, forward strand.
TGAAAAATTGAACCAGACAATCCGAAACGCAATATACATTACAAAAGCTGTCGGTTGTAAGTATTGCGTAGTACATCCTTACTTTTTCCCTTTTACTTCGGACAGACAAAACTCAAGTGAAGAAATAGTTCATGAGTTGAACATCAAGTTATACTCTCATCTCATTCCGGCCCTTAAGGAAACAGGTGTAATATGCTGTCTTGAAAATATGTGGATTCCTGAGCAGAGATACCGCGGCAAAGGCCACATTTACTCAAGCATTCTGGAAAATCCATATGAAGTAAACAGATATGTAGATGAACTTAACGAATTGGCGGGAGAAGAACTTTTCGGCTTTTGCTTTGATACAGGCCACGCCGTCCTGTCAGGATATGACCCGAGCAAAGTAATGACATTGATAAAAGATAAAATAAGGGTACTCCACGTCCATGATAACAACGGCATAGACGATAGTCATTACATTCCGTACATAGGAATCATTGACTGGGACAGATTCTGCCAGACTCTTAAAGATATTGGCTATAGCGCTCATCTCAACTTTGAAACAGGCGGATTTATGAACAAATTCACTCCTGACCCTGTCAAGAGAGACAGAGCAATGGATTTGTCTTCATTTAAAATGATAAAGGCAGTGGGAGATTCCTTTGTTGAAAAAATAACAGGTCAGCCGTACAGCGAGGAGGCAAGCGAATGAAACTATCTATTCAGACTAAGCCTATTGAAACAAGATACGGACTTGAAAAAACCCTTGAGATTATAAGCAAAGCAGGTTTTGACGGAATAGACCTGAACCTTGATTTGTATGCAAGAAATCACGAAACATTCAAGATAGGCGACTACTCCTCCTTCATATTCGACAAGTCTTCTTCGGAAGAATATGCATACAAGCTCAAAGAACTTTTGGACAAATACAATCTGAAGTGTCTTCAGTCCCATGCGCCGATGCCAAGCTACTACACAGATGAAACTATGGGAAAGATGGCAATTGAAGCACATAAGAATTCCATAAGAATCTGCGGCATAGTAGGCTGCCAATACATGACGATTCACCCGTATTACTCCAACTATATTGAGGAACCCATTACAGAACAGGAAGAAGAAAAATACAACTTTGAAGTACTCTTCCCGGCTCTGTTCAGTTCTCTTGAAGAAAACAATGTAAAAGCGTGCCTTGAAGATTTACCTGGCAACAGCAAAAAGAAGACAAGATCTTTCAGAGCAATTCTGACTGTGCCGGAAAAAGCCATAAAGTATGTAGATACTCTGAATGAATTGTCAGGCAAAAAATTGTTTGGACTTTGCCTTGATGTCGGACATCTTATGTGCACATCTACAATTCCATACGACTACATAAAAGCCGTAGGAGACAAAATACTAATAACACATATCCACGACAATGACGGTCTTCACGACGAGCACCTGCTGCCTTTTACAGGCATTGCCAACTGGGACCTTGTGACAAGAGCGTTCAGCGAAGTTGGCTATGACAAAGAAGATCAGAATCTGAGCCTTGAAGTATTTGCTCTTCCG
>JAEEKG010000069.1 GCA_016282315.1 Clostridiales bacterium
CTTCTTTTCCACCACTAGAAATGATTTCAACAGATATTCCATCGGTGTTTTCTTCAACAATTAACGTCAAAGTTAAAGTAGAGTTTATTCTGTAATGATAATATTCAGCAAGGAAGATTGTAATCTTGCAATTTGGTTCTTTAATCTTTTTGACAAAAACTTTGTCATCCGAATAAACGGTCGAATTAAACCAATTGCTTAAAATTGTTTCTATTTCTACATTACTATGTGAAATCATTTTATTACCAATCACTATACCACCTCGAAATTCCTTATGAAGTTGGAATCAACTTATACTTTCAATGAAGAAATGCTCTCTGACCCTCTTTATTACCATTGGAAGCGTAAAGAATAGCATTCTGACAAGTATATCCGCCATCATGCAATACCAGACTTCTCTCAAACCGAGGTGCCATACGTTTACAACTAAATAAGTAAATACAACTCTGACTCCCCACATGGAAGTAGTTTCAACAATCATTGGGTATCTAGTCTGCCCAAGTCCATAGAATATTCCCTGCATGATAATCATTACGCCGAAGAATGGTTCCGTAAAGGCTATCAACCTTAGCATTTCCGCGCTTTTTGTAGCCACTTCATCACTGATTGTAAATATTGAAGCCAAAGGATAAGCAACTAAATACATCGCAAGTCCTGTCAACGACATGAAAACAAATACCATTATTGATCCGGACCGGACAACCTCATTAAACTTTTTCTGGTTTCGTTCCCCGACCGCCATACCGACCATGGTTTGCACAGCGACCTGGATGCCGAATCCTCCGACATAGAACAAGCTTTCGGCTGTAATAGCAATAGAGTGAGCGGCAAATGTTGTCGTGCCCATTCCTGTTACCAAACCTGAGAAAACAACGTGAGCCATTCTTGTAGCTATGTGTGTTATGAGAACGGGATAAATCAATCTCCAGCACATTCTCATTGTGGGTTTGTCGAACTTCAATTCCTTAATCGGGTAATAAAGGATAGCTTTCTTTCTGTATATGACAAAAATAGCTGAACCGCAGAAGACATGTGAAATAGCTGTAGCTATTGCAGCACCTAATACACCTAAACCGAATACGTATATAAACACGTAGTTAAGGCCTACATTCAGAATATTTTGTGAGATAACAACATACATTGTGGATTTTGTATCGCCTGTAGCTCTGATAGCGTCGCCCAGAATAATGCTGGTCGATCTGAATATCATAGGTATGCTTGTTATTGCAAAATAAATGGAAGCATCATATCTGATATCTTCAGCTGCACCCATCCATATCGGTATAAATGGGCTCAATGAAATGCTTACAACACCTACAACTACACCGAATATCATTGATAACAGCAAAGCCTGCTTTGATAAAACAGTTGTTCTCTTTTGATCCTGACTTCCAATAGAATTTGCAACCAAAGTCATTACAGCAATACTTGCAGCAAAAGAAATACTGTTTATAAGCCATGTAATTGTTGTAGTCAAACTTACTGATGCTGTTGCATTTTCGCCAAGTTGTCCGACCATTGCAGTATCCACATACTGGGTTAAAGTAATAAGCAATTGCTCGATGACAACGGGCAAAGACAACAATATTAAATTTTTAAATGTTGACCCGTTTTTAAAATCTATTTTCATATTAATTAACTTTCAATTACTTTTTTCCACGCTATTTTATCACATTTTCATATAATAATCGACATATTTTTGTTGCATTAAGCAAAACTTGTTGTATAATTGACTGGAAATATTTTTTAAGGATGTAATATGTCAAACAATAGAACTGTTGATTCAATGGATTATTGCCATTTGGATTATAAAAGCAAAAATTATGATGATGGATATGACCTTCCATATAGAGTCTACTATCCAACAAGATTCAAATTAAATAAGAAGAAATACCCTCTTATGTTCTTCATGCATGGCTATGGAGAATGTGGAACTGAAAACGAAAAACAGATCAGGGTGCTTACAAAAGAAAACAAACTACTGGATATGTTAGTTGAGAGAGATGACTGTGTCATTGTCGCACCTCAGTGTCCACCGGACCCCGCTAAGTACAACTGGGTTCCGATTAATAAAATGTGGGCTACAGGCTCAAGAGAATTGACAGAATATCCAACAGTAACTTTTGAGGCTGCAACCGAGTTGCTCTTCTCTTTTGTAAATAATGAAAGAATAGATAAAACCAGGATATATCTCGGCGGAATCTCCATGGGAGGATATGCAGCATGGGAGATGCTTGCAAGATATCCGGACTTATTTGCAGCTGCAATTCCTGTATGCGGAAGCGGTATACCGAGTTTGGCAGACAAATTAGTTAACATCCCAATTTGGGCTTTCCATGGACTTGAAGATGGAACAGTTCCTCCAAAAGGCACAAAAGATATGGAAGAAGCCATCAAAAACGCCGGCGGAAAACTAATGAAAGCGACATATTTTAAAGGTGTAGGACACAACGTCTGGCCAAATGCATATGCAACTGAAGGATTAGTTGATTGGTTAATGGCACAGAAAAAATAAGTGATTAATAGAGAGCATAGCTTTTCACATTTGTTGAAAATTTATGCTCTTTTTTGCATAATTATTTGATTTTTAACCACTTGAATCTATTATCGATTGATAATGTAACAATTATTTGACAAAATCGTGTTTTTGTCGATTTTTTCTGATTGACCATATACTATATAGATGATATAATTTAATGTAATTTATCGAGGAGGATGGCATGAAAATAGACAGAAGCAATAAGTACTTTACAATAGCTGTTTATGCATTGATTGTTTTGTTAGCATGTATAATTTTGGTATTTGCATGTATAAACAATACTATATTCTCCTTTTTATCCCATGTGTTCAGAGCACTGAGCCCTATTCTTTATGGACTGGTATTTGCTTATTTGTTTAAACCTCTTGTCAGTTTTTTTGACAACAAGGTGTTCAAGTTTATTAAACCGGTAAGAGTTAAAAGACTTGTTTCTATTTTATTAACGTTAATTATCGCACTCTCACTGATTTCATTGTTCTTATGGGCCGTAGTGCCCCAATTGTTATCAAGTGTATCAGAGCTGCAATACAAATTAGGCGATTATATTGATGAAGCTAATAACTGGATTGACGTCCATTCTGAAAATGCATCGGATACTTTAAAATACATTTTCTCACTTGCATCCGGTGCGCTGAACAACATTTTGGTTGTGATTTCAAATTACTTGAAGAATGCTCTTCCTGTAGTCGGTTCATTTTTGTCCGGATTCATTGCAATTGTTGGACAATCGTTGTTAGGCTTGATCTTTTCCATTTTGTTCCTGTTCTCTTATGAATTCTTCGGATCAATCGCAAAGAAAATGGTAATGAGCGTATTTAAAAGAGACAGATATGCAAGATTAATGGAAACAACAACAAACATAAACAAGAGTTTTGGTGGATATATCAGAGGAGTCATACTTAATGCTTTGATAGTAGGCATTGTAACATTTGCACTGCTTGCAATATTGAGAGTTGAATATGCGCCTCTTATATCAATAATTATGGGTGTAGCAAACATGATTCCTATGTTTGGCCCTATCATCGGAGCAATTCCTTCTGCACTTGTTCTTCTTGTAACTCAACCGGATAAGCTGCTTTGGTTTATCATAATTGTATTAGCCATTCAGGCTATTGATGGATACACAGTTGCTCCTAAACTTATGGGAACAAGCATTGGATTGTCTTCTGAATGGGTTCTAATTTCAATCATCGTCATGGCTGGATTATTTGGTCTACCAGGTCTATTCATAGGTGTTCCAATATTCGCTGTTGCATATTCCATAATAGGGGATTTTGCAAACAAACGGCTGACAAAGAAAGAAATGAGTACAGATATTAAAGATTATTGTTCTGAAGAAGATTACGAGATTATTTCTGAATCTTTCAGAGCTTCATTAGAAAAGAAAACTAAAAAAGCAAAAGCATAAAATTTTATCAAATAAATGGAGATTCTATTATGAAAAAGTTTACAGCATTTGTTCTCTCTTTGGTATTGGTATTGGGTGTAGTTGCATGCACCCCAACAAACAATAACACAAAAACATATAAAATAGGCATATGCAACTATGTCGATGACGCTTCTCTTAATCAGATAGTTTCAAATATCCGATCACAATTGGATAAAATAGCAACAGAACAGAACGTAAAGTTTGAAATTAAATATGACAACTGCAACGCTGATTCAAGTGTAATGAATCAAATAATTGCAAACTTCATTGCTGAAAAAGTTGATCTGATGGTAGCAGTTGCAACTCCAGTTGCAATGGCAATGCAGGCAGCTACGGAAGACAATAAGATTCCGGTAGTGTTTGCTGCAGTTTCAGATCCAATGTCAACACATCTTGTTAGCTCACTTGAAAAACCAGGCGCTAACGTAACAGGAACATCAGACTTTTTGAACACAGAAGCTATACTCGATGTAATGCTTTCTGTTAATCCTACAATCAAAAAAGTCGGACTTCTCTATGATGTTGGTCAGGATGCATCCACCACTCCTATTGCTACAGCTAAAACATTTTTATCCAGTAAAGGAATCACTGTAGTTGAGCGTACAGGAACAAATGTAAGTGAAATTTCACTTGCTGCTGATGCTCTCATTACAGAAGGAGTTGAAGCTGTATTTACTCCTACAGACAACACTGTTATGACAGCTGAATTGTCAATATATGAGAAATTTGCAAATGCAAAAATACCACAATATTGCGGTGCTGACTCATTTGCTCTCAATGGTGCTTTCTGTGGATACGGCGTAGACTATGCAAACCTTGGCGTTGAAACTGCAAATATGGTTGCAGACATCTTGATAAAAGGAAGCAAACCTGAAACAACAGCAGTTAAAACATTTGACAACGGAACTGCTACAATCAACACTGAAATATGTGAAAAATTGGGATTTGATTATGAAACAATCAAAACAACAATCGCTCCATATTGCATAAAGGTTCAACCTATAACCACAGCTGAAAATTTTGAAGACTGATAATCATAGAGTCACTCGCAAGAGTGACTTTGTGACTTTTAAATAGAAAAGGATTTAAGATGGATATCGGATCATTGTTAATGCTTGGACAGACAGCGCTTGAATTGGGCTTGATTACGTCCTTGACTGTTTTAGCATTGTTTTTAAGTTATTCAATGCTTAATGTTTGTGACTTATCTACTGACGGATGTTTTACTCTCGGTGCATCTGTCGGTGCTGTTGTTGCGCTCTCAGGTCATCCCTATTTAGCAATTGTTGCTGCAATGGCATCGGGGCTTTTATCCGGATTGATTACAGCATTTTTGCAAACAAAAATGGGAATAAACAGCTTGCTTGCCGGAATTATAGTCAACACAGGACTTTATTCAATAAACATCGCTGTCATGGGCAATACTGCTTTGATTAATTTAAACAGATCCGAAACCGTCTTCACCAAGATGAGAGAATGGCTTGAAGGCACATTCTTGAAAGACCAATACAAGTTGTTTGTTATACTCATTGTTGTCATATTAGTATTGATTCTTCTTGTTCTCTTCCTGAAAACAAAAACAGGACTTGCAATCAGAGCTACCGGCAACAACTCCACAATGGTTAAATCTTCTTCTATTAACCCTGTAATCACTACTATAATAGGTTTGAGCATAGCGGGATCAATCACTGCTTTATCCGGTTGTTTGATGGCTCACTATCAAAAATCCACAGATATCAATATCGGCACAGGCATTTTGACAATTGCATTAGCTTCACTCCTTATCGGAAGAACACTCACGGGAAAAAGAGGCTTGTGGACACGAGCAATCGGTTCGGTTTTGGGCGCTTTCATATTCAGAATAGTTTATACAATTGCTTTGAGACTTAACATGCCGGCCTTCATGCTGAAACTTGTTTCCGCAGTCATAGTTGTACTTGCCATTTCAATTCCGTTTTTTGTAAAGAATTCCGAAGAAATAAAGAGAAAGCTCTCTTTGACTTTCAAAAAGAAGGGAGTGCAATAATATGCTGGAACTAAAAAATATTTCTGTTATCCTCAGCAAAGGAACAATAAATGAGAAAAAGGTATTTGATGATTTTTCTCTTACAATTAATGATGGCGATTTTGTCACAATTATAGGTTCTAACGGTGCCGGAAAATCTTCCCTGTTTAATGTTATCTGCGGAAACGTTTCAACTGTTTCAGGATCAATTATTCTGAATGGAAAAGATATAACCATGCTCCCAGATCACAAAAGGGCAAGAATGATTGGTAGATTGTTCCAGGATCCTAACAGCGGAACAGCACCAGATATGACAATTGAAGAAAATCTGTTTCTTGCTTCCGGAAGAGGACATTGGATGAGCGGAATAACAAAAGCAGATAGAGATTATTTCAAAGAACAATTATCTACACTCGGAATGGGTTTGGAAGACAAGCTCAATCGCCCCGTGAAATTATTGTCAGGCGGCCAGAGACAAGCTGTTACACTGCTTATGGCAACTATGTCAAAACCGAGTCTATTGCTTTTAGATGAGCACACAGCTGCACTGGATCCGAAAACAGCAGATGTAGTCCTGGAAATGACAAACAATATTGTCACAAAGAATAATATTACTTGCCTTATGATTACTCACAACATGCAATCAGCTCTGGATTACGGCAACAGAACCCTGATGATGCAGGATGGCAAAATAATATTTGACACATGTGGACAAGAAAGATCAGAATTGACAATAAATGATTTGTTGACCAAATTCAAAGAAAACTCAGGAAAAGAATTCGTCAGCGACAAAATGTTGCTCAGCTGATTTGAGTAACATTTTTGTCAATTTTTGTAGCATTCTGGTCTAATTCGTTGCTTTAATATATCTGCTATGATATAATTCAATTATAGTAATAAAGGTGATGACGAAGCGGCATTTACAACAATCAATATACAGAGAAATCTGACTTGGCTGGAATCAGATTATTGATATGTAAAAAGCCTTTCACTTCCGAACTTCTTTTGTAATAAGCAAAAGACGTTTCCCGCGTTAAGGGATAAGAGTGCCCACGAGAGTGGGAAAACGGGTGGTACCGCGGAGTCTTTGCCTTCGTCCCAATTGTGGGCGAAGGTTATTTTTTTGCAAAGGAGATATTAATTTTGGATATCAAAGAAAAACTCGAGATGATAAAAAAAGAAGCTATTGAAATGCTAAATAGCGGAATAGATCTCGAAGCTATTAGAGTAAAATACTTAGGAAAAAAAGGCGAACTGACAGCAGTTCTGCGCAGTATGGGACAAGTTGCTCCTGAAGACAGGCCAAGCATTGGTAAGCTTGTAAATGAAGCTAATGCTTATATTGAGCAAGCTATAGAAAATAAAAAGTCCAGTTTCATGGAAAAGGCCATGCAGGCTAAATTGCTGGCAGAAACAATAGATGTTACCGAGCCAGGCAAAAAAGTTGATGTTGGACATAGACATCCTATATCACAAACCGAAGAAAAATTAGTTGACATATTTGTCGGTATGGGATTCAGTGTTGTCGAAGGACCTGAAATAGAATATGACTACTATAACTTTGAAGCTTTGAATTTGCCTAAGAATCACCCGGCCCGTGACACTCAAGACACATTCTACATCACAGATAATATTCTTTTGCGTTCTCAGACATCACCTGTTCAGGTCAGAACAATGGAGAACACAAAACCTCCAATAAGAATAATATCCCCAGGCCGTGTTTACAGAGCAGATCCTGCTGATGCAACACATTCACCTATATTCCATCAAATGGAAGGTCTTGTAGTTGATAAAGGCATAACTATGGGAGACTTAAAAGGTGTCTTGGAATTGTTTGCTAAAAAGGTATTTGGTGAAAACACAAAGATCAGATTTCGTCCTCATCACTTCCCTTTCACCGAGCCATCAGCTGAAGTTGATGTTTCTTGCTGGGAATGCGGAGGCAAAGGCTGCAGAGTATGTAAAGGCGAAGGCTGGGTAGAAATACTCGGTGCCGGAATGGTACACCCATTTGTTTTGAAGAATTGTGGAATAGACCCGAATGTTTACAGCGGTTTTGCATTCGGTATGGGAATAGAGAGAATTGCTCTCAGTGTATTCGGAATTGACGACATGAGACTGTTCTACGAAAATGACGAACGTTTCTTGAAGCAATTTTGATTATAAGGAGGGATAAAGATGATTTTATCAATGAACTGGCTCAACGATTATGTTGATGTCAAAGATATAGATATTAAAGATTTTTGCGACACCATAACAATAACAGGTTCAAAAGTTGAATCATGGAAAAATATGGCGCAAGAAGTTAAAAATGTTAAAGTGGGTCTTATCAAATCTATCACAAACCATCCGAACGCAGACAAACTTGTTATCTGCCAGGTTGATATAGGAATCGAAAGAGATCTGCAAATAATCACAGCCGCAAAGAACGTTTATGAAGGCGCACTGGTTCCAGTAGCTATTTCTCCAGAAGGCTCAGATATTGTCGCTCACGTTCATGGCGGAGATATAAAAACAGGCAAACTCAGAGGCGAACTCTCTGAAGGTATGTTCTGTTCAATTGCTGAACTCGGACTAGATTTGCATGATATGCCTCTTGCAATCGAAGAAGGAATTTTGATTTTGAACGAATCAAAGGTAGATTGTAAACCGGGCGATGATATAACTGATGTCTTAATGATAAATGACAACGCGGTTGAATTTGAGATTACACCCAACCGTCCTGATTGTCTTTCAGTAATAGGACTTGCTAGAGAAACATCTGCTTCTTTTGACAGACCACTTACACTGAAAAAACCTGTTGTAAAAGAATCAGACGGTGACATTCATGATTACATTGACGTAACAATAAGTGATCCTAAGTGTTACAGATATTGTTCAAGAGTAATCAAAAACGTAAAAATCGGTCCATCACCAATTTGGATGAGAATGAGACTTAAAGCTTCAGGCGTTAGACCAATTAATAACATAGTAGATATAACAAACTACGTTATGCTTGAATATGGCCAGCCTATGCATGCGTTTGATTATTCATGTCTTTCAGGCAAAAAAATAGATGTCAGAACTGCTAAAGAAGGCGAAAAGTTCATGACACTTGACAATGAAGAAAGAACTCTGTCTGCAGATACTTTGGTTATAGCTGACGCTGAAAAGGCAGTCGGTGTTGCCGGAGTTATGGGCGGTGCTAACAGCGAAATTCTTAACACTACACAAACAGTTGTATTTGAATCAGCTAATTTTGATGGCACATCCGTCAGAATCACGGGCAAGAAACTCAACATGCGTACAGAATCTTCAGGAAGATTCGAAAAAGGTCTAGACAGCGAAATGTGTCTTGAAGCAGTTGACAGAGCTTGCGAACTCGTAACTCTTCTTGATGCAGGCGAAGTTGTTTCAGGATATATAGACATTTATCCAACCAAAAAAGAAGTATGCAAGATTCCATTCGAGCCAAAGAGAATCAATGACTTTTTGGGTATCTACGTATCTCCAAATGACATGAGAGAAATGCTCGAAAAATTGTTCTTCACATTTGATGGAGACGATTTAGTTGTTCCTTCATTCAGAGATGACGTAAGATGCATGAATGATATAGCCGAAGAAGTTGTAAGAATGTATGGATACAATAAAGTTGAAGCAAGCAGAATTGTAGCTCAACTTGTTCCGGGCGGATTAACTCCTCTTCAGCAATTCAGAAGGAAAATAAACTCTCTTCTCTGCGGTCTGGGATATGATGAAATATGTACATATTCATTCATGTCTTCAAAGCTATATACTAAAGCCGGCTGGAAAGAAGGAGATGAAGCTACAAAATCTGTTGAAATCTCCAATCCATTTGGCGAAGACACAAAGACAATGAGAACATCTGCCCTTCCGACAATGCTTGAAGTACTTGAAACAAATACTACCAGAAGTGTTCCATCTGCTCGCTTGTTCGAATTGGCAAAAGTATTCATTCCGAGAGAAGGCGTTGTAACCAATATTCATGGTTTGGAAGGAACGCTTCCGGATGAAAGACAGAAATTGGTTCTTGGCGCATATGGTCAAGGAATAGACTTTTATTCGATTAAAGGCACAATTGAAACAATTCTTGAATGCGCCGGAATCAGCAATGTTAAATATGTATCTAATAAAGAGTTCACAGTGATGCATCCGGGCAGATGCGCTGATGTCTATGTGAATGGACAAAAATTGGGAACATTCGGTGAATTGCATCCGACATCTGCTAAGAACTATACTTTCTCAAGTAAAGTATATTTGGCAGAATTAGATTTCGAAACTCTGTTCAACAATATTCAGAAGAGTGAAAAATACAATCAATTGCCGAAATACCCTGCAATTACACGTGACTTCTCATTCGTTTGTAAAGAAGATACTGCTGCCGGTGATTTGGCTGATACAATTAAATCTTGTGAAAAGACATTGATTGAAAAAATCGTTCTGTTCGATGTATTCAGAGGCGGCCAGATTCCTGAAGGAATGAAGAGTTTAAGTTTCAGCGTCACATTGAGAGCAAAAGACCACACTCTCACAGTTGAAGAAGCTGATAAGATTTCGAAAAAGATTTTGTCTGCTGCATCATTCAAACACGGTGCAGAAATCAGATCATGAGGTGAATATTATGGTATACAAGATAAACATTGCCGGACTTGATAGAGAACTTCCTCTCTGCAACTTGAA
>JAEEKG010000070.1 GCA_016282315.1 Clostridiales bacterium
AAATATGGGGTAACTATTGCTTATTCGGACATAAAGGATGTCTCTAAAGGATTTCATTTGAGAGATGTTTCTACCGGAAGCGGTGTAGAACTGCCATAATATAGAATTAAAATGGGTGATGGGGTTTTTGCGCCTGTCACCCATTAAACATACAATTGGAAGGAGTGGTGCAATATGATTAAAAGAATAGTTACATTATTGCTCGCTTTGCTGTTTGTTGTTTCGCTTTGTTCTTGTAATTTTATTAATCCGATCAAGGATAATGATACAACATCTAATGAGGGCACAACGAAAAAGCAAACAGATGATGAAACAACATTCGAAGAAGATCCCGTGGTAGGTGAAGGAACCTCTTATTCTTCGTTTATTGAAGTAATGAGACAAATTAAGGATTTCGGAGATAAAACATCAGAACACGGACTTGAGAACACTGCTGATTATTACTACTCTTTTGCCGGAGCTTCTGTAAGTGCATTCAGATTTGCAGTGGAGTATATTATGTGGCTCAGAGGAGAAGGTGAATCTTTTGCAGATTTTACTGCCGATAGCCGCTACGTAGGTTTTGACGTTATAGCAGAAATAAACTATGCTTCTCCGTACCCAAGTTACTTCGAAGGACTCCTTTATGAACTCCAAGGAAAATATGAAGAGTGTGTAAATCCTTATGCCATGGCATCTATAATGCCGTTGTTTCCTGAAGAGGGATTGGATTTCTATTATTTGAGAAACATGAGTATCGAAGGATTATATGAATTGAGAGACGAGCTTCGTTCTATGGAAGATGACATTTACGGAGCGTTCTTTCCGGTGTTGACAGGCCATGAATGGGATAAAAAACTGTTCGATGAAGACTACCTTATAGGGCTTTCCGCTCAAAATGTAAGAGAGTCGGATTATGAATCGGCTCTGTTCTATGCTAAACAAGCATTGAATACTAATCCTTTCAGAGTGGAGATATGGCAGAACGCTGCTGCTTGTGCAATGTATGCTGAGCAACTTGGACTGATGGGCGAATACCTTGAAGAAGGACTGGCAGTCTTTCCGGAAGATAAAAATCTACTCACGATGAAACAGGCACTTATCGACGCGCTGAACAATATGGGGGAGGACTAATATGAGGAGAATAATTAAGCTGTTTTCAGTATTGCTGTCATTGATATTGACTTTGACTCTTTGTGTCGTTCCCATGTCTGCAGAAGGCTCGTCAGGTGGAGAGATACCGGGAATAGATTACAACAGAATCACTCAAAAAGCAGAGGGTGGAAAGCAGTCATACAAGGTTGACTTAAAGATGGGCGAAGTGACTTTTACTGGCCAACTCTCAGGTCAAACAGGTATTTCAATTGAAGAATTGAATGAGATAATACAAAACACTCTTAGAGAAAAGGATCTTACTGTTGACAGAATAAAGCTCATCTCAAAAATAGCATCACAGGTAGAAAAAGATGCAAAAATGTACTGGGGAGATCAGATTATAGAGGGATTGTTGTCATATATTCCAACACCTCCCGGAACACCTATCGGTATAAACGACTATTACGCACTGGTTGTACATGGCGAAGTGAATCCGGCAATGCAGTCTGTAACAATAGAAGCAGCTTCAAATGCAGCTGCCATGGTGGTACAGCAGAGTATAGAAAATGGTGGAAGAATAGGCAGAATTGCTCAGAGTGTTGAATCAGGTACAGGGAAAGTTCCGATGCTGGGACAAATTGTCAATACTGCTAAAGTTGCAATGGACTGGTCAAAGGGAAGCGAGAGATTTGATAACTACTTGAAACTTCTTGAGAAAAATCTTGAAATCGTAAATGATTTCTATGCGACATGCAGTAGGAGAGCGGTTGCGCTTGCCGAGAGCAATAATAAAGAAAGCGTTTGGAAAATCCAGTTTGATGGAGGAAAGAATACCAGAACATATAAGTGTACATTTTGGAATATTCCAGGTAATGAGATGAGGTGCACCTTGAGTGGTGAACTCGTTAGTAATGGTGGTCCTGAGGGCGCTTACACAGGATCTTTGAAACTGGAATTTGAAGCATTGAATTTTTCAAATGTTGAAAACAATTTGGAAAAAACTCCCGGAGTTGCAAGATTTTTATCTGTTCTTCACAGCGCAGGTGCATATCATAAAGTGTCTGAAAACGGATCGAAAACAATACTTAGAAAATCTGCTCAGGGACTTGTTACAGTGTATGTCGGAGGATCTGAAGGAAATGTAAAACCTGAAGTATCAGGCAGCTTTACATCAGAAAAAGACGAGACAATATTCTCATTTGTAAGAGATATGGTTTGGCATGATGAAACAGCTGCTCAAGCTCAGGCATTGGGCATTACAGAGGTTCATTTTGTGACAGCCGACTTGGATGAAATCACTTTGCAGAGTTCTTCAAGGGTGGTACGAAAAGGGACAGTGGTGGTAGAAGAAAACGCTATAGAATCATTCCCACAAGACAAGGGAAATGTATTCAATCCGCTTGACAGCACACCTATAATGACAATATACTTTAATTAGAGTTCAAAATAATGGAGCCAACTATCATTAAATCAATAGGAAAATAAGAAAAAAGACAAGATTTTTTGAAAACAGAAAAAAAGCATGCAAAAACAGACTACCATGAGTAGCCTAAAAAGAAGGTTTTAAGAATAGAACTAAGCGGAAATAGCTT
>JAEEKG010000071.1 GCA_016282315.1 Clostridiales bacterium
AAGTCCCGAAAAGACTAATATCACCTGAATGTTGTGAAGAAGTGCAACTTTGTTGTTTTTGTCAACTTGCTCGTATTCTTTGAGCCATCCCATGAAATGATTGTCCAAAAACTCTTTTGACAACTGCTTTATCTGTTCTTTAGATGACGAGGAAAAAACATTGTTTAAATAGTATCTGGATACGCACATTGCAAAATGTGCTGTTCCAAGATATGCATTTCGGCCTATGGCATATTTGTCCCATGAAAATGCCTTTAATATTTCGCTTTCAAGCAAACTCCGGGATTCTTCATCATTGTATAAAACGTATCCTGAATATAGAGTGTCCCATCTCTCCCTCAGAGTCCACATCAGCCAAATAGCATACGGGTACGGGTTTATATTTTCAACGACTACAGGCAGCTCTTTATCCCAACCATTTTCCACTGGAAGAGAAAAAACATATTTCTTTCTGATCCTGTAATAGTTGACAACAATCTCTGTCCTGTTTTTTTCAATATCCAGTCTCTTTTTCAGTTCAGGAGAATAGTCTTTATCTTTATATGGAGTATCATTGACCGGTATTTCTACTGCTGTCTTGTCAAAAAAGTCGTACATATTGTTCTCCCAAAAGTGCTTTCTTTCTTCAGGATTATTATATCATTTCTATGCACAAATGCCACAGGAAATATATTGATGATTTGTTAATTGAAAGCCAAAAACCAATAATGGATGAGTCAATTTGTTGTGTTTTTACTCACTAATGTAGTACAATTGTTATCAGTAAACATTTATTTTTCAATTGCGTGATATTAACATACTATCTGGCAAAGGATTCTTATATGGAAAAGAATTATTCCACAAGACCTCTCTGGTTTTGGAACGACAAACCCACAAAAGAAAGTATCAGAAAACTAATGGAAAACTGCTCAGACAAAGATGGGTATTCTGGTTTTGGAATATTGCCTTATAAGGCATGTAAACTTGAGTACCTTGGACAAGAGTACATGGATTTGTATTCATTTGTGCTGAGTGAAGCCAAAAGACTTAATCTGAAAATGTGTCTGTACGATGAATGGTGGTTTCCAAGCGGAAGTGCCGGTGGAATACTGAAAGACAGATACCCGGATGCCTGTGCAAAAAGGCTTGATATGGAAGAATTCAAATCTGACAATGCCGAGTTCATCCTGACTCTTCCCAAAGATGGTCAGATTATGGCAGTTGTTGGATACAGCAAAAAAGGAATAATAGACCTGAATGAATTTGTTAAAAATTCAAAGCTGAATTGGAAAGCTCCCGATCGCAGTTTCAGAGTGCTTTGCTTTATTCTAAGAAATTCGGATCTAGGCAGAGTAGATTATTTGGATCCGGAGTCAGTAAGCAAATTCATTGAATGCACCCATGAAAAATATTACGAAAGATTCTCTGAGTATTTTGGAAATGTCATAGATAGTTCTTTTTATGATGAACCTCAATTCTACAGTTTAAAAGGAAGAGCATGGACAGCTCGTTTCAACGAGAAATTCTTTGAAAAATACAAAGAATCTCCATCAACCTACTACCCCGCTCTTTTCTTCGATATAGGGGATACCACGGCAAGGGCAAGACACATGATGCTGTCTGTTAGAGCAGATCTCTATTCTCAGGGATATCCGAAAGTTATTCAGGATTGGTGCACGTCTCACTCTATATCTCTTACAGGACACGTCGACCAGGAAGAAGCGAAAAATCCATGCGGAATCACAGGAGATTTGATGCTTTCTTTCAAACATCAGGAAATTCCAGGAGTTGATGAAATATTCCATGAAGGTAGAGCAAGCACGGCATATAAATTGGTATCATCTTCTGCAGTCAACTGGAATAAACAGCTTGTAATGTGTGAATGCTTCGGAGCTATAGACGGAATAACGGAACAAGGTATCTATAGGGAAAGCTATGATTTATTTACAAAAGGAATAAACATGCTTGTTCCTCATGCAGTGTGGCTGAATGAAGACAACGATAAAGTTAAATTCAAGCCTGAGCTGTCATATCGCAATGAGTATTACGGAAAAATACTTCCGAAGTTCAATAGATTTTGTTCAACAGTTCAAAGCAGACTCCAAACCGGAGGACAAGTCAATAGTGTTGCAGTATTATATCCGATAGATAGTTTGCAATATGTTTACAGTTTCTCATGGAAAGGCGACCCTGTTAAGGGCGGCAAAAGCTACAAGAATAACAATTACATGAAATTGGGACAATTCCTTATAAGAAATCTCAATTGCGATTTTGCTTTTCTTCATCCCGAAACACTTTCAGATCAGTGCGTCACAAATAAAGGTGTTTTAAGCATCCCGAATTCCATTCATTATCAAGACTATAAAGTGTTGATTATGCCCGGGATGAAGGCGATGTCAATTTCGTCGGCTAAGAAAATAAAAGAGTTTGTCAGAACAGGCGGAACCCTTATAAGTGTATCTGAATTGCCCGCAATGGAAACAGAACAAGCAGCCAACAATGATCTAAGAGAAATAATCCGGGATCTGTTCGGGTCTGAAGAAGTCGGTTCAAAAATGACCATAAACAAATATGGATCTGGAAAGTGCATATCTCTGCCCTATTCTGAACTACAGGATATAGGATCAATTCTTGATTATGCCAACATGGACACTGTTGTTGTCAATAAAACATATGGCCTGCAGTACATTCACAAAAGAACAGACAAAAAAGATATTTGGTTTTTTGCTTCCATTTTTAAGAACACAGATTCTGACATCGTTATAGATGGTTCATTCAATCTCAAATCAATCGATCCGTTTAGTGGAGAAGAAAAAGATTTGAAATCCAAGTTAAAGAACAATTCAACTGTTTTCCATTTGAAACTCGGAAAAGAGCAATCAATTTTGATAGAAGGGACTATAAGATAGATGAATACAAAAATAATAGACATCCATTCTCACTTCAATTGCGGATTCAAAGACGATGTGCCCAATAACAATATACACAAAAGAGATTTTGAATTTCTTATGGAAGAATACAAAAACTGCGGAATCTCTGCAGGGTGTTTTTCTCATTTTCCTGCTGTATTAGGCACAAGTGATATATACGAGTGCAACGAACTAATGTACAAAAAAGCTGAGAGTGACGACCGCGTTTATCAATGGATTGTACTTGATCCAAGACAAGAAAAGCTCTTCCCTCAAGTCAGAAAAATGATAACAGGCAAGAAAGTAGTCGGTATAAAGATACAGAGTCTCACTCATAAGTATGACATTGTGGAATATGGCGACAAAGTATTTTCGCTTGCAAATGAGCTTAAATGCTTTGTGCTAATGCACAATGACAAAATATTAGACATGGTTCAGTTTGCAGACAAATACCCTGACATGAACCTGATAATTGCGCACCTTGGAAGCGACGAACATGTTGAAGCAATAAAAAAAGCAAAACATGGAAATATCTATACAGATACATCGGGAGGCAGGTCATATTTCAACAATGTTGTGGAGTATGCAGTAGAACAAGTAGGCTCTGAAAAGATTTTCTTCGGCACAGATACTTATTCCTGCGGCTTTCAGACTGGCAGGATTCTATTTGCCAGAATAAGTGACAAAGACAAAGAAAACATCCTGTACTATAATGCAAAACGTCATTTCCCAAAACAGTTTGCAAATATTTGATTTTTACAATCCTTCGCATTTTTACGAAGGATTTAAAAAAACATCTTTACTTTAGTACTTTAAAGTGGTAAAATGCAGATCGTAACACCAAGGAGGCGCTAAAAATGAAAAACATTAGGACAGAATCAATAGAAAAATTGTTAGATGCTATCAAGAATATTGAAAACAAAGATGACTTGTTTGAATTCTTTGTAGATGTATTAACCATAAAAGAACTGAAAGATATGGGAGATAGGTTTGAAGCAGCAATAATGCTTAAAAACGGAGACAATTACGAAGCTATTACTAAAAAGCTTGGCCTTTCAAGCGCGACTATTTCAAGGGTATCCAAATGTATTAATTACGGAAACGGCGGATATGAAAAGGCAATTCAAGCATTGGAGATGTCGAATGAAAACACTTAAGTTTGATGAGAGTATAAGCATTAAATTGCGGGAATTGTATAGTAAATTCGGCTATGCCCTATACTCAATGAGCAAGTTTGAAGAATATGACCTGTACTCAAAAAACAAAGACTTTTTGATATCTGACTATGTAATTACATTCACCGACACAAATGGCAAACTCATGGCGCTTAAACCTGATGTTACCCTGTCTATAATTAAGAATACTGACATAAATGAATCTGCGATACAAAAGCTTTGCTATAACGAAAAAGTATACAGAGTTAAGCGTGAAGGAGATTCCTTTAAAGAAATAATGCAGACAGGATTAGAAGCTATAGGAGATGTCGATACATATACAATTTCTGAAGTGCTGTATCTGGCTAAAGAATCACTAAACCAAATCTCTTCCTTTTATACATTAGATGTCTCTTCAATGGATATCATCAAAAAGGCTCTTGATCTTCTTCCAAACTCCTGCGACAGAACAAAACTTATTAAATACATTTCAAGTAAAAGCGTGCATGAGATTAAATCTTATATG
>JAEEKG010000072.1 GCA_016282315.1 Clostridiales bacterium
AGACATCTCAACAACTTTGGCGCTATCCGCAACGCCGAAACGCTTGAATGGCTCGGCATGGCACCGATCTACGATAGCGGTTCGTCTCTCGGTTACGACAAGAGCGTTCCTATGATGCGTGACGGCTCGGAAGTAGTTTGTAAACCGTTCAAAAAGCACCACGAAGAGCAGTTGAAACTCGTTTCGTCATTCGATTGGATCAACTTCTCAGCGCTTGACGGTGTCGGTGAAATGATTACGGAGATCCTCTCCGACGAAAACGCAAAGGACTATATGGAGGAAAACCGCATCCGCGTTATTGCAGAGCTGACGGAGCGCCGTGTCAAAAACCTGCAAACTCTTGTGGGCTCAAAGACGCATAAGCAGACTATCACCACCGACGACGAAGTCGGCAAAAACATTGCCGCGTCGTATGAAGATAAGAAATAATCGAATGGCAAGTAGTGCCACTTACCATTAGTGGCAAGCAATTTATGAATTGAAAATGCAAAAAAAAATATTCACAGAAAGGAAAGCTCATGAAACGAATTGTTTCCATAACTATAAGTTTGTTGCTGATTCTTGCGGTTTTTTGTAGCTGCGCAAAAATGCGGGGTTCTTATGAATCTGTAGCAGAAAGTACGTCGGAAACCACATCTTCTGAATCTGCAGCAGAAAGTACGTCGGAAACCACATCCTCCGACTCGCATGTACAAGAACATGAAACCATCTCATATGAGTATTATGCTCCGAATTATGGTTCTGAGGATTCGTCAAAATCGGAATTATTCATTGATATCTTAGAACGTGACGGCTATTACCAAAACGGAGAGATATTCACATATTACAATACCAATAATATCAGTAGTGTTGTAAATATTACTCCCCAAAGCATCGCCAATCAAACAAGTGGCATAGATATATTTCTTGTAAAGGACGGATATGATTGTTTTTTGATGAAAGATCAAAAGATATACCGATATGATACTTTCGGCGGAAGACATTTGCAATTATGCTTATGGGATTACGATAAAAACGGTACCAAGGACCTTGTTTCGTATGATGCTTTTGGATCAGGAATTTGCTCTATCGGTGTGAGGATCTTTGATTTCTCATCGATGGAATACTTCGACATAATAACAAGAAGGATGTTTTCTTCCGAGAGCTTTTTATTCCGAATTAAAAACGGCATAATATTCATTAACGATAAAGAATTAACTTATTCCGACGGACAATTTCATTTAGACTCTGATTTTGTCCAGACATACATAGTAGATTCCGGATACTCAGCATGGCTTTTGAGTGTTCCTGAAGAGATTAAATCTGCTTCTACCGGTGAAATATTGGAATATTTTCTGAAGACACCTTTCATGGGTCAACAGATTTTTTCCGTTTCCTCAACGCCAATGAGTGAAAGTGTGGATCTATCAATCCATGATGCTTTTCGTGAGCTTGTTTCAAGAGAGGATTGCGTAGATGCGCTGGAAATTTACGCAGGAAAAATTCTGAATGGTGAGATTGTTGATGAATTTGATATTAAAAAATTCGAGAAACTACTAGACAACTCTATAGTAAAGTCGCTGGTATTAAATTCAGGACATGATGTTTCTTATTATCCAAATCTTGAAAGCATCTATGGTTGAACTGCCTGTGGATAAATTCATTGTTATATAAAAGCAAAAAAGCACTTAAGATTGTGTGATACAATCGAAGGTGCTTTTTTTGTAGTCTTAATGATTAACCACTTGAAAAACTATCACCACAGTGATACAATATCAGCGATCTCGACAGAGAGGAATAAAAAAATGGAAAAAAAGATTACAATATATCACGGCTCAAAGCAGATTGTGGGAGTGCCTGTTTTCGGTGAGGGAAAGAAGAATAACGATTTTGGCTTGGGTTTCTACTGCACCGAAAGCAATGATCTTGCAAAAGAGTGGGCGGTTTCTTCGCTACGCGACGGGTTTTCCAACAGATATACGATAGATACTGAATACCTTAAAATTCTTAATCTAAATAGCCCAGACTATACCATACTCAACTGGATCGCCGTTCTTATGGAGCATCGCTTGTTTTCCATCAAGACGCCTGTTGCAAGAAGAGCAAAAAGATATTTAATAGAAAATTTCAGCGTTAACGTGAACGCATATGATCTGATCGTCGGTTACAGAGCAGACGATTCCTACTTCGATTACGCAGAAGCATTCGTAAACAACGGGATCACCGTAGAGCAATTGGCGCGAGCTATGCAACTTGGAAAACTAGGTGAGCAGATCGTTGTAAAATCGCAGTTTGCATTTTCAAAGATCAAGTATGAGGGTTTTGAAATTGCCTACAAAGACACATACTACACTCTTCGCAAATCTAGAGATGACGATGCCAACAAAACGTATCTTAAAATACTGGAAGAAGAGGCAGACGGACTGTATATACAAGATATCATGAGGGGAGGTATCAAGAACGATGACCCACGCATACCAAGAAATCCATTTAAGTAACGCGCAAGCGGCATTAGGCGACGCGTTTGACTATGCAGTAAACACCTGTAGCATTCCCGGAGATGTTTTTGTAAAAATCTTTGGTGTCAGTTCGGTAAGCCGAAGGATGGAAAACGGTGAACCATCGCTACTTTCCGGGAAAAGTGGAATTGAGATTGCTATTGAGGTTATATCTGAAACAACCGGCAAACAGCTCGAAGTTGTTCCTACGGTTCGTATGGAACGCTCAGTGGAATACTGGATCGGGTGGGCTGTGGCGTATTATCAGTGGTATTCTTCACGAAGATACAGTGACATTTTCAAAGTGCTAACCTTCAATGATCTGCAAAAAATGTATTATACTCTCCACGAAGCTGATATCACAAAGTTTGTGGACATAGCGGATGAAAGAGTCAGAGAGTATTTCAAGGACACAAACTTGAAACGTATTCGTACTGCATATGGCTGCACGCAGGCGGAACTTGCAAAGTTGTCCGGTGCAACGCTTCGTTCCATTCAGATGTATGAACAGCGACGCAAGGATATCAACAAAGCAAGTGCAGAAACGCTATATGGTATCTCAAAAGTGTTGGGATGCGCGATCGAGGATTTGATCGAAAAGTAATTGCGCGTATTTGGGGTTGACTAGAAAACTCACGAATGAATTAATTATTATCTAGAAGAAAAAAAGCACCTAAGATTGTGTCATCATACAATCAAAGGTGCATTTTTTTGACCTATTTTACTTTTCTTTTACGTGAACATCAACTTGCGGATAAGGAATCTGAATTCCATTTTCATCAAGTTTCTTTTTAACTTCTTCAATCAGATCAAAGTTAACTGTCCAATAATCCGGGGATTTTACCCAAGCTCTTGCAACAAATACAAGTGCACTGTCGCCATGTCTTGTCAATCTGACCATCGGTGCAGGTTCATCAAGAGTCAATTCGTGTGCTTTGATGCAATCCATAATGACTTGTTTTGTTTTTTCAATGTCTGAGTCGTAAGCAACTGAGAATTCAAAGTCTACACGTCTTGTATCCTTTACGCTGAAGTTTGCAATTGTTGAGTTAGCCAATGTTCCGTTAGGAATCGTCACTCTCTTGTTATCCGGAGTAACAACCTTTGTGTAGAAAATACCTATATCTTCTACAGTTCCCATTGTGTTTCCGTCGTTGATGAAATCACCGATTACAAACGGCTTAAATATTATAAGCATAATGCCACCGGCAAGGTTTGACAAACTTCCTTGTACAGCCATGCCTATAGCCAAGCTTCCTGTTGTGAGAAGAGCGACAAATGAAGTCATCGGAACGCCCAGGATTGATGCCACAACAATAACTACCAAAGCTATGAGGAGTATCTTTATAATGCCGCTTATGAGTTTTTGAGTTGATGGCGGGAATGTCTGGAATTTCTTGCCTTTAGCAATTGCTTTTGTCAATTTCTTTGTGAGCCATATTCCGACTATAAGAATCAAAATTGATGCAACAACCTTTATACCCATTGTTGCTGCATAATCTGAGATTTTTGCCCACAGATTCTTGAAAAATGATGTAACTGTTGTTCCTTCTTGAATTAGTTCTGTAGTTTCAAGCAGAGTAGTTTCTGCTTCTTCAAATAGAAAACTTGAAAAACTTTGCAGCATAATTAATCCTTTCTTTAGTTTCGTATATATTACTATTACTCTTCAATATCAGTGAGTGAGAGAGCCAGTTCGTTCAGTGCTTTTTCATCAGCAAGAGCAGGTGCTCCTGACATCAGTTCTGAAGCATTCTGAACTTTCGGGAATGCAACTACATCTCTCAAACTGTCAGCATGACACATAATCATTGACAATCTGTCTAGGCCTATTCCGGCTCCGCCATGCGGAGGTGCACCGTATTTGTAAGCTTCTACCAAGAAGCCGAATTTTGCCTCGATTTCTTCTTCAGTAAGGCCCAGAGACTCGAACATCTTTTGTTGAAGTTCAACGTCTGTAATTCTCATTGAACCGGATAACAATTCAGTTCCGTTCAATACAAGGTCATATGAAGTAGCTCTGACGCTTGCAGGGTCGCTGTCAATATATGGCAGACACTCGGGAAGAGGCATTGTGAATGGGTGGTGCATTGCAACCCAGCTGTTGCTCTCTTCGTCCCACTCAAAGAACGGGAACTCAGTAATCCATAAGAAGTTGAATTTGTCTTCGGGAATGAGGCCGAGCTTGCGGGCAACAATTGTTCTCAAAGCGCCGAGAACGGGGAGAGTAACCTTGTTCTTGTCCGCTATAATGAGGGCACAGTCGCCCTTTTTCATGTTGAGTTTAGAAATAATCTTATCTAGTTCACCTTCGCCCAAAAGCTTAGCAAATGAGCATGTAGGTTCATCTTCAACCCACCTGATGTATGCCAGTCCCTTGGCACCGATGCCTTTAGCGTGTTCTGTGAGTTTGTCTATTTCTTTTCTTGATAGTTTGTCTGCAGCATTTTCAGCAACAATTGCTCTTACGCTTCCGCCTGACTGAACAGTCGAAGAGAATACTGAGAAAGCACTGTCCTTGACAACATCGGATATGTCCTGTAATTCCATTCCGTATCTTGTGTCAGGCTTATCTGAACCGAATCTGTTCATTGCATCAGCAAATGTCATTCTTACAAGAGGACCGGGGATTTCCTTGTTCAATACTTTCTTGAATAAATATGTGATGAATCCCTCGATCATGTCCATTATGTCATTTTGGTCAACAAAAGACATCTCAAGGTCTATCTGTGTAAACTCGGGTTGTCTGTCTGCTCTCAGATCTTCATCTCTGAAACATCTTGCAAGCTGAATGTATCTGTCGAAACCTGCAACCATAAGAAGTTGCTTATACATCTGAGGGCTCTGGGGAAGAGCATAGAAGTGGCCGTGATGAATTCTTGACGGCACA
>JAEEKG010000073.1 GCA_016282315.1 Clostridiales bacterium
CTTTTTTGTTTCCGGCGCGAAAATCTCCTCTTCAAAGGGCTTGAATTCACGGGACGATTCTGCTAACTTATGACTCGCTTTATTAGAGCGGGTGTTGTTCAATGGTAGAATGCGAGCTTCCCAAGCTTGAGACGCGGGTCCGATTCCCGTCACCCGCTCCATCTTCTTAAAAATCATCTAGTTAAATACAAAAAGAGGCAGGCCAGAAAAGAAAAATGTGATAGAAAACGTGATAAGCTTTTTTTATTTTAGTCCTCTTAGTATATATAGAAGCTATAGTTTTTTATCTAAAAAATGCCACCCTGTTAAGTATAGAAAGTCCACAAAGTGTTTTTAATAGTTTTTTAAGTTATAACTAGTTTATTTTCAAATACTTGTATTAAGTATAGAAAATTTTACATATCACACCAAGAGATTTTAACACAATAAGAGGTTCAAAAAGTATAAAATTATAGTTATTATAGTTTTTGTAGTCTGATTTTAAACAATTTATAAGGAAATTAGTACAGAAACCTCGCCGGACTTGGAAGTGACTTTTTTTCCGCTCGCATGAAGCGATAGCGCCCAAGGCGGGCGGAACCTGCTCTCCCCATAGTGAAAAAAGATTCCTTATAGGGGGGGTGAGAGATACAAAAAGGAGCAACAAGAACCATGAATAAAGAAACTTGTTGCTCCCAGTGTCGCTCAATCAACAAAACGCGACACTTTACAAAGAGGTGAATGGAAAAATTCCCACAACAAAACCACTCACCTCAGCGCGTCACCTTAGTTATGACGCGCAAGGCAAGAGGAAGACTCGACAAAACCTCTTGCCTCAAAATGTCTAACTTGTGGCCGTCAACTTTCCTTTGATGTAGTTGATGGCGTAATTGTTAGATGTCAAACCGCTTGGCGTGATGTCATATTCTCCAGCTTCGCTTTCAGTGGTATAATCACAAGCGAAACTCAGAGAACCGCCTAAAACAGAAGAAGTTTCACTTCTTACAAAGCCAAGAATCGTTGCGCTGTATTCAGGCGCGGATTCTCCAGCCGTTACGGTTTCATTCTGTGCAGCCACATAAAGCGGTGCTTTTGCAACGGTCAATGAGCCAGCAACATAAACGATATTATATTTGCTGGATGTCAAACCTGAAGCCGTGATCGCGTAACTTCCAGGCGCGTTCCCTGCTTCATAACTGCAAGAGAACGAGAGAGAACCGCCTAAATTTGTCGCGCTGTCTCCTTCTTCAAAGCCTGAATAAGTCACTTCATACTGTGGCGCGTTGTCGCCGTAGTTCACTTGCTTATTCTTCACAATGACCGTCAAAGTGGGCTTGACCGTCACCGTGGGAGTCGCTTCACCATCCACCAGACGAACGCCCGAAAAGTCCAGCAAGAACCCAGACGGAAGCCCCTGACTACCACCAGCGACACCATAAAGCACAGACAAATGAATCTCCCAATTCAAAGTGGGTGTGACTTGGTAGCCGACAATCATCATTGAAAGCCCTGTTTGTGGGTCTGTATAGATCGACCTGAAACCGAACTGGCCTTCGTCGAACATACCAGAGTTAAAATCATGAGGCGGTCTTGACGCGAGAAGCAAAGCCCTCTGATCCGCAAAGAAACCAATCAGATTTCCAGTGTTAGGAAGCCAAGGGATCTCATAGATAGTAAAACCGCCCGCCTTGATCGTTCTATACGGTGCGTTGATATCACTGCTGTATTGATGTAAGTAGTCAGCTGAAGCGATTTTTTCGTCAGCCAGCAGGGAAGACGCGACATCAGAATTGACAATGCCCCAACGTCTCGAAAGTGCGCCTTTACCGTTCAGGGTAGAACGTATTTTTTCAAGTGTGGTTGCCTTTACTTCGTTATGGTAGCAAGATTCCGACAAGCTGAAGTTCGTAGGAGAAATAAGCCCAATTAAATCAGAGGCCACTTGTTTTGCAAGTGCGCTTCCTGCAACTTGGAGCATTCCTTCTGTGATGTCAATGGTTGCCTTTAAGTTGTCCACATAGTTAAAACTCAATGAAACCTTTTTCCATTTATCGAGCTTTACAGGAACATCGCTCAGCAATCCTTTCACGTCAGAGACCCCGCCACCTTCAAAGCCTTGGTTTGCCGTGCCTGCAACTTCGTTGTATTCAGTAACAGGGGGGAGTGAAGGGATCCTCGAAATAATGTTTTGCTGATACCGTGCAGATTCAATATCTAAATCTGCTGTGATGTTTTTGAGAAAAGGAAGATTTTCCTTAAATGCTTCCATTGCTCCGACACATACCTCTTGGGGCGCTAATGTTAGACTCATGATATATTATCCTTTCTTTGTTAGTTGTTGTTATTGTTTAGGTTAGTTTTGTTTGGTTTTTTTCAAATAGTTTGAATAAGCATCAACGCTTTTTGAGTCGCTTCTAACGCCTTGATTTATAGACGGACAAAGCGCCAACTTTTCATAACGACTCAAGTTTCTTCCTTCAACTGGCTCAAAATTCATTGGTGGTAATTCGTCTAAAAGTTTCAGAACTCCATCATCTTTTAAGCATGCTTCAAGCCAAATGCCTTTTGACGTGTTTTTTATTTTCCTATCACCAATTGCGTCATTTAGTTTTTGAATAATCTTCTCTACTCGCATCGCTTCAAGTTTTGCTTCTGCTTTCAATTCGATTTCTTTTGCTTTTGCGTAAATAAGGCCAGCTTCAGACGGCGACATCATCGGCGGGAAGTAGTCTGACCAGTTTTGAGCAGTTATCTCTATTTTTTTGCTTTCTGCTTTTGGTGTGTTTATTTTGTTTTGTTCGTTTTCATTCATAGTTATATATGATTTTGATTGTTTTTCAGCATCTTCCGCAAACAGTGAATCGTCAGCAGAATTGCCTATTTTTTTGATTTCGTCCACAAAGCCAAGCTCTAAAGCCTTTTCAGCTGAGAGCCTTTCTCCGCGGTTCATCAAAGCCTGAATATATGAAAGAGGTTTTCCGCTTTTTCTGGCGTATATGTTCGCCATTTGCAGATCAACATCTTCCATGCTTTTTACAAAGTCTTTCAGGGTGTTCACATCCATATTTTCAAAGGATCCTCTGGAATTGTGGATCAGAATGCTTGTTCCTTCTCCAGCGATCACTTTTTCGCAAGCCATAGCCACAACGGACGCAGCAGAAGCGCAATTCCCATCAATGTAACAGTGAACCTTGCCCCGATCATGTATTTTGTGAGCAATCGCCAAGCCGTCATAAAATGACCCACCGCGCGAATTCATGCGCAGGATCACTTGTCTGTCTTTTGGTATCTCGTCCAATTCTCTGCAAAATTCTTCCGCGCAGATTCTGCGCTGGTCAAAACCTCCAGAGCCAATTTCTTTGTAAAAATAAATCTGGACTGGTTCCTCTTGGTTGTCCAATCCGACTATTTCAAACCATTTTGTGTGTTTATCTTTATTCATGTTATATTCTCCTTATTGGATAATAAAAACCAGTTTCATCATATTGTGCAACATCTTGTGAATAAACAAGCTCAATTCTGGCTTTTGCAAAAGAGCCTTTACTTATCCGCAATTTATTCATTGAAGTGCTTTCCCAATCATGATGAGAAATGCCACTTGGATTTTCTTTATATAAATCACATAGAATTTTTAAATAAGCATCCGTGCCAAATTTTCTAGGTCTTCCCATATTTGCAACATTGCGCTTTCCCGCGTCTTTTAATTCCGCTAAATCTTCATCATCTAATTCAGACCAAAATTCAGCAGGACGCAAAGCGCGTTTTATTAAAATTTCATCAGTTTCATTCCCTTCGGCGTCTTCCCATCCCAGACGACCGCCCCGCTTGTGAACGCGCAACTTGAAATATCTGCCTTTTGCCCGTATCACATTGATTACAAGGCGCGGTGCGTTTTGAAGCTCAGAAGAACCGCTTGCCAAATAAACACTATCTTCTTTTTTATCTTCTCTTGGCTTGCCGAAATGATGAATAAGAAGCAGTGCAAAAAGTTCTTTCTGGCAAACTTTTTCAAAGTCTCTTATCCAGTTTGAAACTTTCTCCTGATTGCATACGTCACCACCAAAATAAGCGTATAAAGGATCTACAATAACCAAATCAGGATGATATTTTTCACCGCATTTTCTAACATGATCCTGAAAATTCTGTCCGCGCAGACCGCAAGGCTCTTTTTCAAAGAGTAAATTCTGCTTCAGCGTGGTTTCATATCCTTCTATGTTGAGAGGTTTAACAACATTTTCTAAAATGCTTTCAATTTTCTCCCACATGTCGCGCTCGTCATTTTCAGTTTGGAACATAAACACCTTTAAAGGGCGTTTAGGCACAAAACCGAAAAGCGGTTGACCTAAAGCGAACATGATCGCCATCTGTGTGACAAGCGAAGATTTTCCAATACCCGTCTCACCTGACATTATAGCCACATGACGCTTACAAAGCACACGGCCTTTACCTGTTTTTGATCCGCATAAAAGCTCCAAGGGGTCCTCCGCTGTTGCTGGTTTTAAATCTTCATAAGAAATTGCATCTGGAAAAGGTTCCTCTTCATTTTCCGCTGTGTCATCTCCGCCAAACAAATTCGATTCAGCTTTTTTCTCATATCGTTCCGCTAACTTCTGGACAAATTCCTCATTTATTGGTTCAAGCTCAGATATAAGTCCCACAAGCTGTTCTTTTGTTCCGCCAGCTTCGACCCACTCCGTTAAGTCTTTACCTTTAGGCAGTCTTAGCCAGCAAACAGACTTTGCCACTTTGAGCAGGGAGCGGGCGCGCTTAAAGCCTCCAATCTGCCCCGCCTCGTCTGTGTCTGGAACCAGAACGACATCCGCGCCTTTTAGCTGTGAGGCGTTTAGATCATTCCATGATTCCGCGCCCCATGCCGAAGTCGTCGCGCCATTAAAGCCAAAACTAACAGCCGTCAGAGCGTCCTTTTCACCTTCGCACAATAAGACCTTTTCACCGCGTTTGATAGCTTCATTGACGTGGGGGAGTCTGTAAAGTAAAGACCTTACAGACTCATTGCTCACGACTCCATTGGCGAATTCAGTGGTAAATCCTTTAGGTTCAAATCTAATCTTTGTGAATTGAAGAACATTTTGCGCTGTTACATAACGATATTCAGTAACCTTTTTTCGTGGTGTCTGTCTGGCTTCTTTCTGATCCAAAAGATAGCCAGCTTTAACAGTGCTGTCTTTCAGTGCGCTTTCCAGCTTGTGTTTACTCTCCGCAGGGGACCAAGGGGGAACACATCTCAGGTTATATTCTTCCCATATCGGCAAAGCGTCCTGAATAGGGAGACTAAATC
Organism: Clostridiales bacterium; assembly: GCA_016282315.1. Taxonomy (GTDB): domain Bacteria; phylum Bacillota; class Clostridia; order Oscillospirales; family CAG-272; genus CAG-841. Next base: position 5,279 of record JAEEKG010000073.1, read on the forward strand.
CTCTTACAAGTGCTTGTGCCACCTTGAAAGCGGTATCATGTCCGCGCTGACCAGAAATTGATTCTGGCATCTTGGCTACATAATTCCGTGCGCGTTTTATTCTGTTTTCAAGCGGTTCCATTCTTTTTTCTCCTATTTTAAATTTTTATATTGAAACCGCGTTGAAAAACGTGTACCGTCAAAAGCGGACAGAGTGAAGTTCGCTTTGTTCTCTTTTTGGTAAAAAGAAAATTTATTATTTATTTTTCGTTCAAGAGCGCACATATTTTTGTGCGCTCTTTTATTCTTCTGTTTCATTGTCCAAGACCTCTCTTTCTGCTGTCACCTTGGCTACTGCTTGCAAATAGTCGTAGATACTGGGGAGCCAGAAAATTCTTGTTCCCCGTGTGTCGTTCTCATTAACCCTTATACATGCGGATATGATTAAACCTTCCCTGGCTAATTTATAAGCCGTTGGACGTGTCAGCCCGCAATGTTCCTCTCTTCCTTTTTGGGGGAAGCGCACCCATTTTTTCCAATCTTTTGGACAGCCATTGACATTATTCTGATTTTTATTCTGTTCCATATTTTGATTCTGTTTTTTCTTGCTCCTTTTCTGTTAGTTCTCTCAAGTTCGAGTAAAAATCGAAATCTGTTTGTGCGTACCCGATCACTTTTATAAGAAATTTAAAACGTTCCAACACAATGTTGACCGAGGTTTTATAATCAGGATTTATTGGTACTAATTGCACAAATGTTATATCATTTTTATCTATAATTATCCGCCTGATCACTATTCTAAGGCCACCTGCAACATCTATAAAACCAGCTACAACAATATCACCGCTTTCAACCTCTTCGCCTGGTTTCGTAAGAATGTAACTCCCTTCTGGAATAATTGGCTCCATGCTGTCATCAAAAATCCTCAGCGCGTCACCAATGCCATCACAATCATCAAAAAAACTTTCAATGCTCATCTCAATTAGTAGCTACAGTAGCTACAGATGAAAAAATAGAGATTTTTGTGGATCCATGCAAGAATTTTTTCTTACTTTTTCTTACTAATCTTAGTTATAAAAAATAATCTTTTTTACAACTCTTTGATATTGTGTAAAATAGCTCTGCTTGTGCTTGCTGGGCTATGGGGAGAAAAAATAAAGGACTATCTAAAGACAAGAGCCGTTATACATTAAAAAGGGTACTTTCTAAAGAAGGCATCCCGATTCCTGGCCTGTGGAAAGGTGTAAATAAATACTATGTTCGAGTTTCTGTTATTAAAGACGATAAAATTATTCAGAAATTCCAACCATTAAAAGCCCTTGTATTAGAAGAAGCAATCAAAGAGAGCCAGAAAATAAAAGATCATTGGGCAGTAGAAAGAAACAGATTTAAAACGTCTATTGTTTTTGAGATCACAAAAACACTTTCATCACTGAAACAAGCTGTTTTAGATATTATCTTGATAGATTCAGAAAATCCTGAACGAAAATCGTTTTTCAATACAAAATCCATGAATGATTATGAGTATTCCGATTTTCACGGGTATTCTGTTTTTTCAAAAAAAGACGCACTCCACGTTCAAGTAAAAGACGGGGAGCTTGTGTTTTTTGGTGTTACACTAGAACAGCCAAAAGAAAAAATAACGATTGCAGAAGATTTTCAATTATTACAAAAGAACATCTGCACTTTTCACGAGTTTTTAAACATAGATGAGGTAGATGTAAAAATGGACAATTCGCACGTTTTAGCGTTGTTTCATATTTATTCAGGGATCAATGCCAGTCTCCAAAGAATAAAGGCATGGTGCGAAATGCTGATACAATACCCAAAACCCAAAAAAGGAGCCATACTGGTTCAAAAGGTAATTCCTTATTTTGTTTACGCAGAAACAGACGTTCCAGAAGGAGAGATCAACACCGCAAAGCAACTTTTTGAAAAGCTGACGCAAATGGATCCATTGATTGAAAAATTGAGTAGCGGGCTTTGTGAATTGGATGTTTTGTTAAGAGAAGCGAACATCCTTACTCAAAAAGTATAGAAAGCTTTCTATACTTTTTAGACTTCCACAAAAAAACACTTCTTCCGCGTGTGTGGCTGTACTTTCTATACTTGAATATAAACGCAAGAAAACAAAAAACTTAGTAAGTATAAAACTTTCTATACTTATTATTGTACTTCACTTTATGGAGTGCCTTTAATAGCCTTCAAAATGCTGTTGATTTTTGGAAGAGAATTGAGAGCGTTGCGCTTCGTTCTGTCGTCAATGTGAGTGTAATTTTCTGAGATCGCCGTGCTCTCGTGTCCAATAATATCCTTGGCCGTTGCCAAGCCAACATTATTAGATTTTAGCCAAGTGGTGAGAGTGTGACGGAATGAGTGGAAAGAAATCTCCGAAATAGTGTGTCGGCCGTCTCTGCCGTCTTTCTGGGCGGTGTGCTGTCCTTTGGGCGGTACGATTCCAGCATTGACCATAATCTCGTAAAACTGATTTGAAAGAGTGCTTCCTTTTGGGCTTCGCTGTCTGATGGCGTATAGCCTGGGATGCAGAGGAGTTGAAAGAGTGTGTGGCTTCTCGGCCAGCTTCCTGACGTGAACAAGGAGATCAGCTTCTCTGAGAGGGTTGCTGATGATGATTCCTGTCTTTTTGGTTTTTATCGTTATTGTTTCGTGTCCTGGTGTGAGGTCTATGTTGTTCCATGTGAGATTGACCAAATCAGAAAGCCTTTGCCCTGTGTATAGCGCAAAAATCATCATAGAGAGCCATTCTGGATCGGTGCAGGTCGAGAATAAGGCGTCTATCTCCTGCTGTGTAAAAGCTCTTCTTGTCTGCTTGTCCCGCTCTTTCAATAGGGGAACTTCAAGAAAAGGATTCTCTGGTATAAGTTTTTCTTTAACAGCGTCATTGAATGCTACTCTGAGAGTTTTTATCTTCTTATTCACTGAGCCGTTAGAGTTTTTCTTCTGGGCAATATCTCTAAATTCAAAGCAATCTTTGAGCGTCAGAGCAAAGAGCGGTTCGTCTGCTTTCTTTCCCAAAGCGTCAAGAAGTGCTTGAGTATGGTTCCTATATTCGTCAATGGATCTTATCTCTGACGCTTTCCGCTTTATCCAGCGAGCCAGAAATGACCGTGTAGATTCTGTTTCCAGTTCCTCTCCGTGAAATGCCTCATAAATGGTTGAAATCGCCTTGTGTGCCGTTTTCTTAGTCATTAAGCCCTTTTGTGCGCGTCTCTTTTCTTCTTGGTATCTGATAAACAGCGATTGAGCTTTTTGCGGACCATCTGGATCACTGAGCGGGATTTGTGTTGACTGTCTCACTTGTTTACCTTTTACAGAGAAAGCAATCCACCAGTATTGGCTGTCTGGTCTTTGATAAATACCCATGCACCGTGATAATAACGTGATAAGAAACCTTAGTCGAGTAAGTTTTTACAGTTTTTCTATCCTTGATTTTTAACTATTTATGTTTTATAAAGGTTGTTGCTGTACGGACGCGGGTCCGATTCCCGTCACCCGCTCCAACTTCATTTTGAACCACAGCAGCTTAGATAGATAGAGAACTTTATGCAGCGAGAAAGATTAGGCGGACGGCTGGGCTTCATTCTGTTGAGTGCGGGATGCGCCATCGGTA
>JAEEKG010000074.1 GCA_016282315.1 Clostridiales bacterium
CTGAATTTTTGTTTTTTACTCCTCAAACCACTTGTTTACAAACCCTGCTACAAGTGGAACAAGATCTTTAATTTTCCACCCTGTTGTATTAACAATAAGGTTGTATGTTTGCTTGTCGCCCCACGGAAGATCAGATATCATTGATCTGGTTTTTCTTCTGTTCTTATCAATTTTTTTCATTTTTTTCTTCATTTCTTTTTCAGTCATGAATTCGCCCTTTGAAGCGCGATCTCTGCATCTTTGAAGTTTCGTTTCAGTATCAGCGCATACAAATATATTGAAGGGACAGTAGTCTTCAAGCAACAAATCAGCGTTTCGACCGACTATAACGCAGTCTCTTCCTGTTTTAGCAATTTCTTTAATTACATTTGATTGTTCACACAGCAGCTGTATTTGTGTCGTTTGCAAAATTGCGGGAATGTGAAAAGAATTACGCATGGATATATTTGCAGTTGATGGAAAATTGTGAGTCAATAGATACTCTGCATATTCTTCGTTTACATCGCATCTTTCTGCAATAGCGGTAATTATCTCCCTGTCATAGTAATCACAGTTGAGTTCTTCAGATAATCTCTTTCCCAGTTCTCTGCCGCCGCTTCCAAATTCTCTGCTGATTGTTACTATTTTCATATGCATCTCCAGAACAATTAGATTCTTTTTATATAATACATATTTTTATTGTAAAAATCAAATAAAACAACGAAAAAATCATACAAAAAAGTGCTATTCAATTATCCATTTATTTTGCAAATTGAATAGCACAAATTATTAACCGGATCAACAATTATTGGTTGTTTTCCAAATATTTAACTTCTTTTCCGTGAGCTATGGCATATTCGATTTCAGATCTAGTGCTCTTACCAATATACCCTCCGACATTGATTACGAAAATCTCATCGCTCATATCTATTTTTCTCTTATGAATATCATCAAGCATTGCTTTCACTTCATCATTCAATGCTTCGTTGTCGCCTGCATGACCGAACAATCCTACTGTTATTACAATATTTCCTTGCAGCGTAAGATTCTTTTGCGCCTCAATGAATTTATCTTTGAACCTTGTGCTTCCGCACAAAGTAATTACCCTATATTTGCCTACCATTAAAGTTGAGCCTCTCTTCAAAGACATATTTCTCTGAACCGACATCAAAGTGGTATTCAGCAATTCCCAAGTCAAGTTCCGTCAAGTGACCTCTGCCACATTTTGAAACAACGCCATTGTCCTTATACTCGAAATAGAACTTTTGCTGGTTCATAGCTGTCGGAGCCAAACTTGCACATTCAACTCCATTTTTAAACCATTCAGGACACTCATCACTTATGTTGGATATTTCATTAAGTGGTTTGGATTTGTGCTGTGTGCCTTGATTTGCACCAATTCCGACTGAAATAACGACATATATTTTATCTTCCGGAGCTAATTCGCATTTAACTTTCTTCCTGTTATATGTCAATGCGACCCAACAAGTATTAAGCCCGAGTTGCTGAGCAAATATTACAAGTTCTTCTCCATAATACCCTATTTCTTTATCTCTACCTTCCGGTCCAGCCATTACAATTAAGTTTCTGACGCAATTAAAATGACCATAGCGAGCTAGAATTCCTGTGAATGCATCCGGGTTTTCAACATCGAAACATATTTTTAGTCCCGTTTTTTTATTTATTTCTTCTATTTTTTGGTTTATTGCATCTATGCTTGATGCTTTTATAGACATGTTCATGTATTGTCTTACAGAATGTCTGGATTGTATTGCTTGTTTTATATCCATAAATGACTCCGCGAATAAATTGTACGTTTGTACAGTATCATTTTACTACAAAGCATACAATTGTCAATAAAAAGACTGCAAATTTCTTTGCAGTCTCGAGTCTATTCAATTAATTAACTGTTAAATTCAACAAAAGTTATTTCTATTTCAACAATTTCACAATCATTCAAATAGCTTGTAAAGTCGTAAGTGGTGCTCAAGCCAAACTTAGTAATATAGTTGGAAATATCTGCTGTCGGTCTCAATACTTCAAGCTTAACGGTATCACCGACAGAATATTTTGCTAAAACAGCTTTCAGGTTCTGAGTTGTGAGTTTTTGGTCATCCAGGGTATATAATATGTCGCCTGGTTGGATTCCTGAACCATCAGCTGATCCACCTTCGGTAATTGATGTTACCTGGAATAATCCGTAATATGAATACAAATAATACTCTGTTGAATTTGTGTTTGACCTGGTTGAAACAACGCCTATTTTTGCTCTGCCTGTTACATATCCGTATGTTTGTAAATCTTTCATCGCATTTACAACAACATTAGATGGAATAGCATATCCAACGCCATCTACCAAAGTACCGCCTGTTTTTGCATTAACAATACCTATAAGCTGGCCATTGTCGTTAAACAATCCACCGCCTGAGTTGCCTTGGTTAATTGCTGCGTCTACCTGAATTACAGGAGTTGCAATATCATTTAAAACAAATGTTCCGTTTATGCTGCTGACTATTCCGGATGTGATAGAAATACCATTGCCCAGTGCGTTTCCTATTACAATTGCTGCATCACCCATCTCGACTTTGCTCGAATCTGCTATTTCAACAGGAACACAATCATTTTTTTCTATTTTAATCAATGCTACATCAGATACTTCATCGCCCAGAACATATGTGGCTGTATATTTTGTCTTATCATAGAATGTTACATTAATCGATGTGCAGGATTCATTTGCAACATGGTAATTCGTAATTATGTAACCATCTTTTGAAATCACAACACCGCTTCCGGCTCCGCTTCCTGTAGTGGTTGTAATATTAATGATTACCACAGATGATGAAGTCTTTTTGAAGACTTGTGCTGGAGTCAAAGCATTACCAGTTTCAACTGTTGTAACAATATCAACTAGAGTTGCACCTGTTGTCTCAGGATTTTTTGTGGTTTCAGTAACTATGCCTTCATTTGTTTCGGTTGTTTTAGTTTCAGTTGTGTTTTTATCATTGACAGTAGTTGTTATAGTGCTTTTGTTGTCACCAACTGATCTGAGCAATACACCCGCACCAATTCCAGCAATTAAGGAAACCATGATACAAAGAGCAACAAGCCATCCAATTGTCTTTTTTGCTACTGCAGAATCTTTCTTTTTTTCTTCTTTTTCTTCGTATTCGCCACGTTCTCTTCTCTGTTGCTCATAATAAGCTTCAGTACTTTGCCATCCATCGTATCTGTTTTCCAGATTATTGTATTCATCTGAACCATCATCGTCTGCTTTTTTGTCTTCAGATGAATCGTTATTTTCTACATTATCAAGATTTTCTTTTTCATTATCTTCCTGAGTTTGATCGTTGTCGTTCAAGTTATTCTCAGGTTGTTCGTTTTCTTGATTGTTGTTCTTTTCTTCGTCAGTAAACATGTTTTTCACTTCCTCTCATGTTGTGACTTTATGATACACCACAATTATTAACAAATATTGAACGCAGTTTAAAAAATTATGTGTATTTATATGCTTTTTTCGTGTTCAATAATTTAAATGTTATGATATAATATAATTACGAAAGACAGTAGTCAGGGGGTGAAAGTCATATGGTTTTAAAACAATTTGAACTGTTCAAAAACATTCCTACAATTGAAACCGAACGTTTAAGATTGAGAAAAATACAACCATCTGATGCTGAAAATGTATATGAATATGCATCAAGGCCCCTGGTATCTGAATTTCTGTTGTGGTATCCTCATGAAAATCTCGATTACACAAGAAGCTATCTTGCGAGAATAAAGAAAGAATATGCTAGAAAGAGATTTTTTGACTGGGCAATTGCTTTAAAAGATTCCGATAAAATGATTGGAACATGTGGCTTTACTTCTATCTATTTTGAAGAAAATAGTGCTGAAGTAGGCTATGTTCTAAGCGATTTATATTGGAAAAACGGCTACGCTACTGAAGCACTCAGAGAGGTACTCAAATTCGGCTTTTTGGTTCTCGATTTTGATTCATTGTCAGCCAAAATTATGAGTGACAACAAGGCAAGCATCAATGTTGCCAAGAAGAACAAATTCGTAATCGACAATGCCAGAACCGAGAAGCTGTGGATTAAAAATGAATATAGAACCATACTCACATATGTGTTAAACAGGAGGACTTACTTCTCTAGACACCTATGATTGTCGTTTGTACTGAGTGCTCTCAGAAAATCAGCGACAAAGCATTGTTCTGCCCTCATTGTGGATACCCCATAAAAAGTTACGAAGTAAAAGTTGACGGCAAGACATTCGTTGCAGCTGGAAACAGAAACGTAATCGTAATGACACCTGACTTCACAACAGGTAATGTAGTAGGAACAGTCACAACAATTGCCGGCCTCGCTGACAATGGCAAGGGACTCTTCTATACAAAATATGTTGTAACTGAAAGTGGTACATCAATGAACCTCTTCACAGTAATAGGTGAAATCTGCAACGCTGACGGCGGCATTGGCGGCGGTCAGGTAGTTAACCCAGAAACACCTACAACAAAGGTTTACTTAGCAAGCGGTAAGTCTGTAATCACAATGGATGAAACAGGCACACACTACTTTGTAACATCAATCACAAGTGCAGTTGATTTCGAGACAAAGACAACTCAGGTTGGCGCAATCTCCGTAAGATACAACACTTATGTTGAAGCAGTTTATGCAGCAACACTTAAACCAGTTCTCACTGACGGTGGAACATACTTCATCGACAACGACAACATAGTTGTAAGC
>JAEEKG010000075.1 GCA_016282315.1 Clostridiales bacterium
CCCGGAGCCAAATACTTCATCTCAAATTGAGGTGTTAATTTATGGAATATCAGATAAAACAGTATTTCCATAAACAAAGGCATTCCCAAGGTAAATATTAATGATAGTGGATCCCTTAATATTTCCTTGAAATCTCTTTTTGTTAAAGTGATAATTCTGGATAATGATTTTTTCATTATATTTCACCTCCAGAAACTATTTCAATAAAAGAATCCTCTACATTTGTTTTGCCTGTTTTACTAAATAATTCTTCTTTAGTGCCAACAAACAACAGTTCTCCATCCTTCATTATGCCAATTCTATCAGATAATGCTTCCGCCTCTTCCATATAATGAGTAGTCAGGATTATTGTCATCTTTCCTTTTAATTCATTTATGGTTTTCCATAATTCTCTTCTAGCTATTACATCAAGTCCTAATGTTGGTTCATCCAAAAATAAAATTTTTGGTTTGGAAATCAAAGCTAATGCAATTGATAATTTTCTTTGCCAGCCACCAGATAATTTTGAAGCCTGCTTTTTGGCAATTTTATCAAATCCGAATGATTCATAAATAGCTTTTTTTGTTTCGTTTAATTCTAATTTATCTAGTCCAGATAATTTACCATAAAACTCAATATTTTCCTCAACTGTTAGTTTTCTTGCAATTGCAGTCTCTTGCATGGAAATATCGATAATCTCTTTAATTGCTTCTTCATCTTTCAATATCGAATAATTAAAAATATCAGCATCACCACTTGTTGGTTTCACAAGTGTTGCTAGCATTTTTATAGTTGTTGTCTTCCCTGCTCCATTTACACCTAGTAAAGAAAACAATTCACCTTCATATATTTCTAGATTTAATTTATCAACTGCTGTGACATCTTTGTATTGTTTAGTAAGATCACTGATTTTTATCGCCGTTTTCATTTTTGAACATTCCTCCCATCAACTGATAGAATACATCATCCTTAATTAGCGCGATTCCCTTTTCCTTATCACCCATCACCATTAAAGTGTCGCCTTCTTTTATATCAAACATTTTTCTTGCTGCAGCGGGTATTGTAATTTGGGATTTAGGGCCAACCTTGACACTAACTATAAACCTATCTTCTTTTATGTCTTTCATTTATATTCCTCCAAATATATATCTTACTTTTCCAATTATATCTTACTTTTCTTACATTTGCAAGTTATCTTTATTAATACATAACAAATGGTTAAATGTAAAAACAAAAAAGCCTTGATACCAAGTATCAAAGCTATTGTTTCAATATGGTGCGGGTGACAGGACTTGAACCTGCACGGGAAGCCCACTAGATCCTAAGTCTAGCGCGTCTGCCATTCCGCCACACCCGCGTCTGTTCTAGTATATCATCACTTATTAGATATGTCAAACGTATTTGACATATTCTTTTCTTGTATTTGACATATTCTTTTCTTGAATTTTTCTCTCTTATATTTTACAATATTACGGTAATTCTTTTCACGGAAAGTATGCAATCATGGATGATAGTACTAAAGTAAAAAGCTTTAACAAGTTAGCTGATACACCAATCCCCAAACTTATTATAACGCTTTCCATTCCCAGCATTATTTCAATGCTGGTTACAAATATATATAACTTGGTTGACACGGCATTTGTCGGAAAATTAGGCACAAGTGCAAGCGGTGCTGTTGGTATAGTATTCGGATTCATGTCCATAATCCAAGCGATTGGATTCATGTTTGGACAAGGTGCCGGAAGCATTATTTCACGCTCACTCGGAAAAAGAGATAATGAAAATGCAAACATCACTGCAACTGCAGGTTTTTTCGGTTCTTTCTTTTTCGGAATCATTATTTCAATTATTGGATTCATTTGGCTCGACGAAATAGTAATGATACTGGGCAGCACAGAGACCATAGCACCTTATGCAAAAACATATGTAGGGTATATTCTTGTCGCTTCTCCTTTCATGAGCAGCAGTTTGACCCTGAACAACATTTTAAGATATGAAGGAAAAGCAAATCTGGGAATGATTGGCCTCATGGCAGGAGCAATTTTGAATATTGTTGGAGACCCCATATTCATGTTCGGCATGAATATGGGCATAGCAGGCGCCGGTTTATCCACAGCTTTAAGTCAATTTGTAAGCTGGTCTATCCTTATATCAATGTTCATTTTCAAACGATCAAGTTCAGTCATCAGTTTCAAGAGATTGGCCAAAGCTAATCCCATTGTGTATCTAAATATCATGGCTACCGGGTTTCCTAGTTTTTTAAGGCAGGTTCTCACGAGCTATACAACAATACTACTGAACTCGCAATGCGCAATTTACGGAGACGCTGCTGTCGCAGCAATGAGTATTGTATCCAGAATTATTTTCTTTGCATTCTCGATCGCACTAGGTGTAGGCCAAGGATTCCAGCCGGTAGCTGCATACAACTATGGAGCTGAAAACTTTGACAGAGTACGAAAAGGATTCCGTTTCACACTCATAGTATCTGAATCATTCATAATAGTAGGCTGCATTCTTTTATACATTTTTTCAAACCAGTTAATAGGTCTTTTCAGAGACGATCCGCAAGTAATAGAAATAGGCTCAAGGGCACTTAGGCTTCAATCACTGGCACATATTCTTTTGCCACCTTGTATGGCTACCGAAATGCTCTATCAAAGCACCGGCAAAAGACTTGGCGCAGCATTTTTGTCAGCACTCCGAAATGGGATATTGTTCATACCGGCACTGCTCATTCTTTCCGATTTAAGAGGCCTATCCGGCATCCAGGAAGCATTCCCGGTTTCTCTTGTTCTGGCATTCCCTATAACTATGCCTTTTGCCGTATTATTCTTCAAAAAACTTGTAAAAAAAGACAAGACAAAAACAGAAAAGCAATAAGCCAAGAACACCACCGCATCGGTGGTGTTCTTATATAGTCAAGTACCAAAACTAGTTGAGGTGTTATTTCTTGTTTGAAAAGAATTCTTTTCTTCCTGATTCTTCAAGTTCTTTTTCAAATTCATTTGGATTCTTCAAATAATAATCCTGGTGATAATCTTCAGCAGCATAGAAACTCTTAAATGGTTCCAATGCTATGAATACTTCTCTACCGGTTTCTTTTTGGATTTTCTGAATCTGCTTTTCAGCAATTTCTTTTTCCTTCTCTGAAGAATAATACACTGCAAGAGTGTATGAGTGTCCTTTGTCGATGAATTGGCCTTCCACATCAAATGGATCTACATTGTCAAGGAATATTTCCAGTAGTTTTTCATAACTCACAACCGAAGGGTCATATTCCAGCATAATTGTTTCGCGGTGTCCCGTCTTCTGCTTTTTTACATCTTCGTATGAAGGGTTAATTTCTTCTCCTCCGGAATATCCGCTAGTCACTTTGTCTACTCCGTATATCTTGAAAATAGGTGTGACACACCAAAAACATCCCCCGGCAAAATATGCTCTCATAATATCGCAATTCCTTGTGTTAATTGTTTTCCCTATTTTGTCTTGCAGCTGTTATAGTGTTTTTTAAAAGCATTGTTATTGTCATTGGTCCAACACCTCCAGGAACAGGTGTGATGTATGAAGCAACTTTACTTACTTCATCAAAATCAACATCTCCGGTCAACTTGCCGTTTTCAAACCTGTTAATGCCTACGTCAATGACAACTGCGCCTTCTTTTACCATATTTGCCTTGACATATCTTGGCTTTTTAATTGCGACGACCAGAATGTCTGCTCTCTTAGTATATTCTGACAGGTTTTGAGTTTTTGAATGGCAAACTGTAACAGTTCCGTCTTGTTGCATCAAAAGCATTGCCATCGGTTTTCCAACAATGTCACTTCTGCCTACAACTACACAATTCTTGCCGGTTATATCAATGTTGTATCTTTTCAACAATTCCATAATTCCGGCGGGAGTACAAGGTACAAAACTTTGTCTTCCGAGCATAATCTTTCCAACATTTACTTCAGAAAAAGCATCGACATCTTTTTGGGGAGAAATACTGTCAACTACAGCGCTGGGGTTAATGTGCTTTGGAAGAGGCAACTGAACAAGAATGCCGTCAATGTCTTTTCTTTCATTCAACTTCTGAATCTCTTCTATGAGTTTCTGTTCAGGTGTATCTTCGGGCATTTCAATGATTTCGGAATGAATACCTATTTCCTGGCATGCTTTTCCCTTGTTTCTGACATATACTGCCGAAGCGGGATCATTACCTACTATAATTACCGCAAGTCCGGGCACTATGCCTTTTTTGGCCAATTCTTTTACTTCTTCAGCATATTCTTTTCTGATCTGAGCAGATGTTTCTTTTCCGTCAATTATTGTGCTCATTTTTATCTTCCTGACCTTCTTCTCTTTTTGGTTCCTCTTCTGGGCTGATTTCCTCTATGCCGGATTCTTGCTGAACATCAGTTTCATTATTTTTTTCTTTGCTTGTATTGTCATCAGGCGCAATTGATTGAACAATGGAATTGTCGACTAATATCTTAACATCATAATCGTTTGTATTTGTGTCAATTGTGTCTTCAAACTCTATATCTGTAGCCTTGACATTTTCAGATTTCATTTCGTCTTTTTCATCTTGTTTATCTACTTTTTCTTCAATAGGCATATCTTTATCGCTGACTCTCTTGCCTATTCCCATCAGATACAACATGTCAGGAACATACCAACTTGGTATTTCGCCTCTGTCTCTTCTCTTGTTGAATTCTATGTTAAGTATTATGAGGAGCGGAACAATTATTACTACACATATTGCTCCGACGAGTGAAGATACTCTGATAGATGATGAACCGATATACAAAGAATCTGTTCTCAACATTTCTATGAATGTTCTTCCCAGACCATACCATCCCAAATATGCCAAAAGAATCTGTCCATGATACTTTTTCTTCTTGAAGAACAAATTAATTAGAATAAATCCTATAACGTTCCAAAGTGATTCATAGAGGAATGTCGGGTGAACATAAACCATTCCCTCCTGATGGAAAGTTGAAAGGGTTATGCTGTTTTCAAGTCCCATTCTTATGAAGTACAACGGACTGCTTTTTGTTACCATGCTTCCGAATGCTTCACCATTCATGAAATTGCCCCATCTGCCTACTGCCTGAGCAAACATTACAGCAGGTGCTATGCAGTCAAACAGTTTAAAGAAATTCTGCTTTTTAACTTTTGATACAACCACAACTGTAATAAGACCGAATATGATGCCGCCGTATATAGCCAGACCGCCGTTCCAGACAGCAATTATATCCAAAAAGGAAGTGTAATTTCCGTAGAATATGACATAATACAATCTTGCACCTATAATCGAGATAGGCACAGCAAACAAAGTATAATCAAGGACATCATCAAATCTTATTCCTACTTGTTTTGCTCTGTATCCGACATAAACTACAGCCAAAATAATACCTAAACAAATCAGTACACCATACCACATCACATCGTGTCCAAACAATGTGAATGCGACATTATTCACTGTAAATTCGCCGATCCCGAGTCCCGGGAATGAAACTTTTGAAACATCATATAATGTTTTTGATGCTACTAACATTGAATTCATTTTTTATTCTCTCCGTTAATTGGTTTAACTACATTCAATGAAATGAATTTTTCATCGAACAATTCTTCAGACAATTCTATTACATCATCAAATGTCACATTTTTAACTAAATCCAAAATATCAAATACTTCTGTGCCGAAAATAGCCGTATTGAACTCTGCTTGAGCAATGCCCACTCCGTCGCAAGCTTTTATATATGAAGCGATTGTCGAGTTTTTACATCTCTTGAAATCTTCGGGTTTTATTATGCTCTTTGCATTTTTGATGCAATTCAAAAATTTCTCATATGCTTTTTCAGGCTCATCGCTCTCTCCGTTAATTTCACAGAAAGAATATGTGTCAGCTGAGTTATTTCCGTATCCGAAATCGTTAACAAGGCCGCTTTCGTACACTTCGTTTGAAAAATCACTTGAAGGACCGAAAAGAATTGTAGTCAAAATATCACTGACCATACTTCTCTTCATTCTTTCATTTCCATCACTCAATATCTTATTGTCTTTGATCCCGACAATAAAAATGGGCTTGGAAACTGACATCTCCTTTTCGGAATATTTAACATTTACTTCGTCTTTTTCTTCGAAAGGTTTCCGGATTATTTCGTTTTCCGGCTGAACCGACAGAATTTCGTCGCAAACACCTAATACTTCATCCATTGTGATGTCTGCTGAAACACACAATCTCATGTTAGACAAATTGTAAAACGTGTTATAGCATTTGTAAAGGAGTTCAGGCGTTATTCTTGCTATGGATTCTACTGTTCCGACAACATTTGTCTTCACAGGGTTGTTCTCGTACAAAGAATTTAGAAGCATGTAATAAAGTGCTCTTCCCGGGTTGTCATCTCCCATCCTTATTTCCTGACCTATGATTCCCTGTTCTTTTTCTACATTTTCTTTTGTGTAGTAAGGGTGTGAGACGAAGTCCAGCAAAATGCGCAGGTTGTCGAGGAAATGAGTCGTTGAAGTAAAATGGTAACAAGTTACATTGGAACTTGTATACGCATTAGCATATGTGCCGTACTTGGCAAACTTAGCAAATGTATCTTCTCCATCTTCGTTTTCGAACATTTTGTGTTCCAGATAGTGGGCAACACCTGCCGGCATCTCAGTGAATTCCTTTTCGCCAGATAGTTTGAAGCAATTGTCCTTGCCTCCATATCTTGTACCGAAAACTGCGCATCCCGAGCTCAGTTTTTTAGGAATCAACCTGACCTGCAAACCGCTTTTATGCTTGGCACAGATAATCTGCTCATCTATAGATGGGTATTTTAATACTCTGTAATCACTCATCAATCATCACCCCCGCAAAGGAAGTAGTAAGTATCAAGTTCGACTTTTTTGAATTTGTCAGATATCTGTTCTTTAGTTACCTTTTTTATTCTATCAATGTATTCATCGGGATCCAAAGGTTTGGAATAGAACATTTTTTCATAATTCCAGGCTATTATGCTCTTTGAATAATCGAAAATGGCAACAATTTCAGATATAGAATCGGATTTTGCATTCTCTATTTCCTTTTCTTCTATATCTCCGTTTTTCATTTTTTCCAATTGTTCAATTATTGCTTTGAATGCTTTTTCTTCGTTTTCTTTTGCCACTCCGGACTGAACAATCATCAATCCTTTGTCCGCAATAAATAAAGCAGAACAATAATAGCACAAACTCATCTTTTCACGAACATTGTCAAACAATTTGTTTGTTGAGCCTGATCCAAACACATTTAGTCCTACAAGGAAAGGAATAATATCATCAAGACTGTCTTCATTGCTGCAGAATGCTCTGAATCCAATAACCATCTTGCCTTGAACAACATTGTCTTTTTCTCTTATTCTTTTTACTTCTCCCACATGCGTTTTTACGGGAAGAGGTTCTAAATCTTGACAACAATTTCTGTCAATTGCAGTAAAAATGTTTTTGAAAAAGTCTGCATACTTTTCCATTTCTACATCGCCTGAGATAAAGATTTCAATCTTTGCTGTTCTGAGCATGGATTGGTATTCTTCATATACATCTTTTGGCGTAACTTTCTCTATATCATCGACCGTTCCGTTTATAGGGTATCCAAACGGATCATCACTCATCATATTCCTTACGCACTGGTTTATTGCATATTTTCCTTTATTGTTTATTTCAGCTCTTACAGAATCTGCTAAATGACTTTTTTCTATTTCAACATTCTTGCATTTAAAAGTACCGTTTTCTGTCAGAGGATGAACCAAAACATCTTCCACCAATTTCAGAACTCCTGACTCCACGTCAGTATCATCCTGTATATATTTTTTTCTCAGAAATGACACATTTAGTGTTTGAACCGAAATATTACCCTGTCTTGAATATGAAGAATTTACTGAACTACAATATAGGTTTTCAAGTTCAATACTGATATCCTTTTCAGTCGGATAATTCTCCGTTCCTCGTATGATAACAGGAAAGATCAAAGATCTGGAAGAGTTTTTGCTAGTCTGCAAAGGCAATAAAAACTTTATGCTTACCCTGTTGACTTTGAATCTTTTATCTTCAATATAGTTAAGATTGATACCTTCAGCTATCTTTCTTTTAATTAGCATAGCTATCCTCCGGTTTGTTTTTGTGTCAATAATCGTAAAGAAGTTGTTCTACCATGTAATTTGTTGGGAAATCTTCTCCATCCCATGTTATGGTCATTGCATTTGTACCAACGTTGTATCTTCCCTGTCTTGTTGTTCCGTCATAACAAGATATTATGACCACTTTATCTCCGTCAATTGTAGTTGTGCTCCATACTCCGACGTTAGTGTTGTTTATATACACAACAAAGTTGTCTCCATATGTGAATTTAATTCTTTCCTTCACATTGAGCATCGCAATCCAAGTTGTGTCAGAGCTTCTGAACAATTCCGGGTCGTGAT
Source organism: Clostridiales bacterium (assembly GCA_016282315.1). Taxonomy (GTDB): domain Bacteria; phylum Bacillota; class Clostridia; order Oscillospirales; family CAG-272; genus CAG-841. Next base: position 8,416 of record JAEEKG010000075.1, read on the forward strand.
TCTGGTCTGCTTTGGCAAAACCGCTTTCAACAAATGTTATTTTATGTGGCAAGCCCAGGTAACTGGCAAAACCGAACATGGTCGGATCCCCTTTGAGATCCAACAATTCCATCTCCATATATACTACTCTGGAACTATCTTGATAGAACCTGAATTTATATGTAGCAGAAAGTGATCGACCGGTAGCCAGACTGAACATGCTTACTATATAAGCATTTACATCTTCTTGGGTTTGTTCAATTGATCCCATTCTCCTGTATTGCTGTTTTATATCTTCTGAGGAACCGAAACTCAGACTATCATTTTCTATACTAATCATGATGTCTTCATCTTTTACGTTATAGAATGAGTGTGATTCAAGCAGTTCAACTTGTACCGCCCTCCATACTCCCTCAACTCTTCTTTCTATTTCTTCACTTGTGGTAACATCTTCTTTTGTAGTGGTTTCTACAGTTGTTGTTATCTCTTCTGAAGTTGTTGTTTCAGTCGCTGTTGTTGTAATCTCAGTTTCTGCGGAATTGCTGTCGGTTGTTCCAGGAAGTGTTTCTGTCGGAACACTTTGTGGACCCTGACAAGACACCATTGCTATTACCAGTATTAAAGCAAATATTATGGAAATCAACTTCTTCATAAAAATACCTTCTTTTTAACTATGACATATATTTAATCTTATAATAATTATAGCAATATCAGTTGACTATAGCAAGGATTTCATCATTTCATTATTCGTCCGAAATCGGTCGGATTCGAACCGATTTTTCTTTACTACCATATTACCGCGTGATATAATTGTTACAGAAAAAGTCAAAAGGAGGTGGCATTATGAGCGTAAATACTTGGGTGTGGATTGGAATAACAGTATTTTCAATCATTTTTGAAGCAATCACAGTAACACTTGTAACCATTTGGTTTATCCCAGGAGCAATTACGGCTACAATTTTCTCATTAGTCGGATTACCTTTGTGGGCTCAGATAACAGCATTTTTAGCTTTGTCTGTTTTGTGCTTGATTTTCTTAATGCCTATTGTGCGCAAGAAAAGATTTGTTCACACAAATGCTGATTCAGTAATTGGGAAAAAAGCCGTTGTCACTGACCGGATAGACAACATAGCCGGGGCCGGAGCCTGTAAAATAGATGGCAGAGTATGGACGGCTAGATCAAGTGATGAAAAAACCACTTTTGAAGAAGGAGAAATTGCCGTCGTTAAGGAAATACGCGGAGTTAAACTCATTCTTGAAAAGGTAAAAGAAGATTAGGAGGTATAGTATTATGGATGTAGGTTTGATCATTTTTTTGGTAGCTCTCGCAGTTGTAATATTTGTTTTCATTATAACTAATGTACACATTGTTCCGCAGGCTCACGCTTATGTAGTTGAACGTCTCGGAGCATATCACGCAACATGGAACACAGGACTTCATTTCAAGGTTCCTTTTATTGACAAGATAGCAAAGAAAGTTTCTTTGATGGAGAAAGTCGCGGACTTTGAGCCACAGGCAGTTATCACAAAAGATAACGTAAAGATGCAGATCGACACAGTTGTTTTCTTCCAGATTACAGACTGTAAGCTTTATGCATACGGAGTTGAAAATCCGATGGCTGCCATTGAAAACTTAACAGCTACTACTCTTCGTAACATCATAGGTGAACTTGAACTCGACGGAACTCTTACATCAAGAGATATTATCAACACAAAATTACGTTCAATTCTTGATGAAGCAACAGACCCTTGGGGAATCAAAGTCAACAGAGTCGAACTTAAGAACATCATGCCTCCTAGAGAAATTCAGGATGCCATGGAAAAACAGATGAAGGCTGAACGTGAACGCCGTGAACAAATCTTGCGTGCAGAAGGTGAAAAGAATTCAACAATCCTTGTTGCAGAAGGTAAGAAACAGGCAATGATTCTTGATGCTGAAGCTCAGAAACAAAAACAGATTCTTTTGGCAGAAGCTGAAAAAGAATCAAGAATCAGAAAAGCTGAAGGTGAAGCAGAAGCTATTCTCCAAGTTCAGACAGCTACAGCTGAAGGTATCAGAAAACTCAATGAATCAAGTCCAAATGAAGGCGTTATCGCTATCAAGAGCCTTGAAGCATTTGCTAAAGCTGCCGACGGAAAAGCAACTAAGATTATTATTCCGAGCAACATTCAGTCACTCGCAGGGCTTGCAACATCAGTAACTGAACTTGTTAAAACAGACACACCGACAGAACAATAATCATTCAGTGAAAAAAAGAATTTAAATGGCGGAGCCAAATCGGCTCCGCCATCTCATTTTTGTTTTTTATTTGTCTCTTGGCTTTAACAATCCCAACTTATAGTTAGCTCTTACTATGATTGAGCCTACTAAGTACAATGCTGTTATTATCCAGATTATTGTTTGGTCGAAACGGTAAAGAACTAATGTTTCTGTAAGTACTCCGCCAGAAATAACAATTTCAAGAACGCTCAAGACAACCAGTCCTATACCCATGCCAGCTGCAATCCTGATGTTTGTCTTTGTCGGATCTTTCCATAGTTTGTATCCAAAATATCCGATTACAAGCAAAGATATAAGACAAACAATGTTTATTATCGTTCCCAGAACACCTGGAATATTTAGTATGGATTTATTCTGGAAGAACAATTCAAATCCGCAAAGGAGTGCTCTCAAAACGAGAACTATACCTGCTGTAAGCATCATTCTTCTGCCTATTCTGAATGCTCTGTGCAAATGAACATCTTTTCCGTAATCTTTTCTTACAAAGTTTTCCAAAGCAAACATTACAAGAATGAAAACCGGAATAGCGATGTACAAGAAGATTCTCAATACAACGAAGTTGTTATAATCTCCGACTACACCTTGTACGTAAGGAGAATTCCAAGGCTGGAACATTTCATGGAACAATCTGGAGTCAAAAATGGACTGGCCTGCAGCAGCATCGTAAGCGAGCATATCTGAACCGATTGTATGTCCGCCTATATACGCACTAGGGAACATAAATCCGAGCGTGGAAGCTACAAATACCAAAGCAATAAGTGTGGCAATCCTGTATTTGTTGAACGGAATACACTTAGCAAATATAACAACAATTCCGGCCATTGTCATCATGACGGTCATCATTGGTTTGACATTCGCATCTGAAATGAATGGAGCAACACTCAGCATCTTAGGAATAACATTCAGCATAATCGGGGTCAATATCGCCACTGCTGCCAGAATGCCGGCGGCAAGGGCTTGTAAGACTATCATCTTCATAAACGACCCTCGTATCGGATTCCGCTGAGATTCAAGCGAAATCAAGAAACCGCCTGTACCTATTACTGCTGCTTCGAGCATGTACATGTTTTCAACCGAGAACCACAACTGTCCTTTTTCCAATGGAATCAATGCAAATCCCAAAATGAATACTGCTATTGATTTCATCAGATACAAGACTGCAGTTCTTTGAATGTTACCTATAACTCTTCTACCCTCTCCGACAACGTCTTTGAGATGTGAGAAATCATTGTCCAAAAGCACAACGTCAGAGCATGCTTTAGCTGCATCTGTGGCTTTGGCGAATGTAATTGAGGAATCAGCTTTTCTCAGTGCAAGAATATCGTTGACACCATCACCTGTCATGGCAACTTTATGGCCCTTAGCCTGAAGAGCTCTTACCAACGCCTCTTTCTGTTCCGGTGATACTCTTGCAAATACTGTATATTCATCTGCAATTTCAGGAATTTCATCAAGAGAAACACCTGCAAGGGATATATATCTGTCAGCGTGCTTGATTCCGCAGTTTTCTGCGATCTTGCTTACTGTAAGCGGGTTGTCGCCCGAAATAACTTTAACTTCAACGCCGTTTTCTCTGAAGAACTTAAGTGTGTCAGGAGCTGTATCTCTGATATGGTCTTCAATAGCAATAAACGCTTTGAGTTCACCATCTACTGTTATAGCTACGACTCTCTGGCCCTTCTTAGCACATTCAGTTGAAAACTCTAATCTTGGGTCTTCTTTGTCTATCAAGTATTCAGGAGCTCCCATGAGAACTTTTTTGCCATCGGCAAGTATAACTCCGGAATACTTATTTGCACTTGAAAAAGGAATATCTTCGACGTATGCAGGCTCACTTGCAATTCCAAAACGTTGGTAAACAGCTTCCATGGTTGAGTTTCTGTCACCCGCAGCCAAAACTATGTTCTGTGCATACTTTTGTATTTCTTCCATAGGAGCAAATGCTTTGACATCCACAACATTCATTGTGCCATCTGTCAATGTTCCTGTCTTATCAAGACAAATAACATCAACCCTTGAAAGGTTTTCAAGTGAATACAATTCCTGAATGAGTGTTTTTTTCTTTGTCAGCTGAGCTATGGAAACAACAAGCGCAACTGATGTTGTCAAAACCAATCCTGACGGAATCATTCCTATTCCGAATGAACCGCTGGTAACGGCAATCAATGCCCATGTTACCGGATCGTTTGGCGTCAGTGTCAGATTGTTCCATATGTCAGGATTATTACCTGTCTGAGATATCTTAACAACCAATGTAATTATTACAGTTACTACTACGAAGAACAATGCTACAGTCAAAAATCTCAGTATCTTAATGATAGATGTCATAAGTTCTGATTTGTGGCTGCTCTGTCCTTTGACCTTTTGAGTCAACTTAGCTGCATATGTATCGTTTCCGATTTCAGTAGCACGACACTTTGCGGAACCAACAATTATTGATGATCCTGAAAGAATCGTGTCGCCTGCATTCTTTTTGACATGATCGGATTCGCCTGTCAGCATCGACTCGTCAACGAATACTTCTCCTTCGAGAACTACCATGTCTGTAGAAGCTTGGTCTCCGGCACTCAATAAAACGATATCGTCAATTACGATGTCTTTTGCATCAAGTTGAACTACTTCGCCATTTCTTATGACTTTACCCTTTGTCTCAGTGACTATTCTGAGCTTTTTAATAACTTTGGCACTTTTAACTTCCTGGAAAGTACCCATAGTCACGTTCATGATTGCCGGAATCAAAAATATGAACTTCGAAAAGCCAAAGTACTGATTGACTATCTCATCATGACCTATAGCCTTTAGGTAAATCATGAATGCGATGAATACAAGTGCTATGGACAACAGAATAGCATTGAAGAAAGTGAACGTATTTCCAGCCAATATCTGCAAAAAGGTCTTGTCATTCTTGTCTGTTACAACATTGACATAACCATTGTCAACTCTCTCTTTGACTTGTTGAGAATTGAGTCCAGTTTTTACATCCGCTTCAACTCTTTGAATCGGTGGTCTCTTTTTGGTTCGTTTACCCATTATTGTTTTTCTCCTCTCTATTATCTATCTGATTCTTTTTGTTTTGAGCTATCAAAAAGAACAATGGAATTATGTTAATGAATGTAAGCCATATCGGTCCCAAAGCCAAACTGCCTATAAAATCGAGTGGCAAAAACATTTTTGCACTGTTAATCATAAAATTAGGATCTATCATCTGATAAATCATCAGAACTGCTATCAAGACTATGCTAAGTGTTACAGATATTTTTTGGAATAATGCAAATCTGTCACATTTGAATCTCACATATGAGGCAATAGTGCTTATAAACGGAGCAATCATCAAAAGTGCAATCAGCAAATAGCCAAATGCGTATTCTGTTTTAAGAACAGCGATTGACTGGAGTCCTGTCAAAAACGACAATGACGAATAGAACATCAGAATTGCAAATACTCTTGTCACAAATGCCATGAATCTGAAAGATTTGGAGTATTTTTTCTTTTCCGTGTTCCCTATTTTTTTCAGGTTCATAATGTTTTTTACGTCCACTATAACATATATAGCAAACATAACAAACATGTCGATTGGGAAAACCAAGTTAAAGCCGTGATATTTCAAATTTGTGAAATACAAAGGCAGATTAATAGCAACAAATACAGCAGCAATGACTTTTAGACAAATAACTATGATTTCAAAAACCAAGTATCCTTTTTTGCTTACAGGATTGATGTATTTGTTTTTAACAAAAGTAAAGAAATATGCAGGAGCCAGTGCAAACAATATAATTGGTCCTATCCATTGCATGATGTTGTTGGCGTAATAGCCGATTACGATCATCAAAGTATTAACAAGTAGGTAAGTCGGGTAAGTAGTTAATAAGCAATACAAAACGTCTTGCAAGAAAATTGATTTATTCTTCTCACTCATCTCAATTACCTCCCACAACTTTGCCATAATCTACATAAACGCTGCTTATGTTGTCCAAGCCGAATTCTTCACTTGTGAGCGTAATAAGACAATAACCCAGTATATCATCATCGTGATAAATCTCTCTTGTGGATTTTACCCCATAACCGAGAATGACGCCTTCATAATCAACAACTGCGTTATTAATATGGTCGTGACCGCAGAATGTACCTCTTATGCCTGCATTTTTGAGTCTTTCAAATTGATCTGACTCGAACACTGAAGGACAAGATGGTTCTCTGTTTGTGCCCTTTCCCTCATATTTGCCTTCCTGATATCCTTCATAAGCATCTTTATACTCCTTAAGAGGTATGTGGAAGAAAGCAAGTGAAGTATAATCGTCGTCATCTTCCTCAGCTTGTATTTTTTCTATGTGAGCCAATTGAGAATCGGAAATCTGATTGTAAGTGTATTGGATGGGATTCAATCTCAGATATGAACCGCCGTCAATCATAAACAATCTGTATACCAAATCGTCGCCTTTCATCAAATCAACATGGAAATTCTGAGTTCCGTCTATTCCATCATTTGGATAGTCAACATTCAATGAATACTCCATTTTTGACACTACTTCATCTGGATATGTATATTCATATACTCCTTGATGATCGTGATTGCCCTGAATAAACACCCAATTAATCTTGAAACTGTCAATAAAACTGAAATAGAAATCTACTTCAGCTTTTGTAGCTTCAAAGAAATTATCTCCGTTGAGTACAATTAAATCAGGCTTAGCTTCATTGATATTGTGTGTAAGATATTTTGTCAATTCGTCAAGGTTAGTCAACATACTGATGTGAACATCTGTCAGCATCATTATTTTGAAGCCCTCTTTGTATTCCATGTTCTGTCTATACTCATCAATGTCGTGCTTTTCCACTTTTTTGGCACAACCCGCCGCGAATATCATTATCGCAGACAGCAAAATGAGTAATACGATTTTTGCTTTTTTCATTCTGTTCCTTTCAATGAGCTTCAAACCAATTCTGGCCGCTTCCAATTTCCGTTGTCAGCGGAACGCTCAGTTTGACTGCATTTTCCATGCAATCTTTTAATATTTTCTTTGCTTGCTCAGCGCAATTCTTGTGTGATTCAATGATTAATTCGTCATGAACCTGCATTATTAAGTGAGCATCTATATTACTCTTTTTTAATTCTTCATAAACATTGACCATCGCAATTTTTATTATGTCAGCTGCTGTTCCCTGAATCGGACTGTTTTTTGCAACTCTCTCTCCAAATGCAATTTCCATCTTTTTTGGAGAAGACAATTCCGGGATATATCTTCTTCTTCCGAGCATTGTTGTGACATATTTGTTCATGCGTGCGTCAGAAATAACTTTGTCAAAGTAGTCAGCCACTTTGGGATATGTTCTCATGTAATTCTTGATATAGTCATCAGCCATATATACAGGAATCTGTAAATCCTGAGATAGCGAATAACTTCCCATACCATACATTATTCCGAAATTGATTGCTTTGGCATGTTTTCTCTGTTCAATTGTAACTTCATCCTTTTCAACACCGAATAACTTCATGGCAGTTGAAGCATGAATGTCGCCTCCGCTGTTGAATACTTCAGTTAAATTCTCATCTCCGGAAATTGCCGCAAGCAGTCGGAGTTCAATCTGTGAGTAATCTGCATCAATTAGAACATAATCATCGTTTTTTGAGACAAAAAACTTTCTGAAGTTTCTTCCCAATTCTGTTCTTATTGGGATATTCTGCAGGTTAGGCTCAGTTGAAGACAATCGTCCTGTTGATGTAAGGGCTTGCTTGAAGTTTGTGTGAACCCTTCCGTTTTCATCAGCACAAAGAGGCAAGGCATCTGCATATGTACTCTTGAACTTGGAATACTCCCTGAACTGAAGCACATATCCAACAATCGGATTGATGGGTCTCAGTTTTTCCAAAACATCGGCGCTGGTTGAAATCTTTGTTTTATTCGGATTCGGGAGTCCCATCTCTTCAAACAAAACACTGCCCAGCTGCTTTGGAGAATTGACATTGAACGGGTGGCCCGACAAGTGGAATATCTTATCTTGGATTTCGTTCATCATTGACTGCAGTTGTGAAGAAAACTCATACAGTTTTTTTACATCAACCTTGAATCCTCTCTGCTCCATGTCATACAGGACGAAAGCCAATGGCAACTCTACTTTTTTGTAAAGGTCATATTGATTTGTTTCGACTAATTCATTTTTGAAATAATCGTGAAGTTTGTATATGTAATAAGATTTTTCATCAGGTGATTGAGCTGTTGCTCCGAAGGTTCTTGAAACAAGTTTTTCGATTGAAAAATCCGTTTCTCCGCTAGAGCACATGTAACCCATAAGCATCACATCATCACAGCATCCGTTCAAGTTGATTTTGGATGAAGATAAAGTGTGACATTCACTTTTTAAATCGTGAACTATGAGCCTTTTTTCACCTTCAAGTATCTCTTTTTGTTCTTCTATTCTTTCGCATTCATATATTTTCTGCCCATCAGAATAATAAATGCAGTTCGAGTCGTAATCTATGTATGCAGACAATTGGCCTGATGGAATGCTCGAATAACTGATCTTTTCGGTTTTGGGCAAGTTGAATGTCTTTTCTAAGTATTCATTGTTCTGCTTTTCAAGATCAAATTTTGCAATCAGTGCTTTAAATCCAAGTCTTGAAAAGATTTCGGCAAGTGCCTGCTTGTCAGTTCCTTTATATGCAATCTTATCAAGCGAAGGAACATCCGGAACCCCTTTGTCTATTCTTGCTAACCTCTTAGACAGGAATGCATTGTCTTTTCCGGCCAATAACTTTGTTTTATTTGTTTCCGTTATGTCTTTTGCTTCATCAATTTTTTCATATAACTGCTCTATACTATCGTATGTCGCAATCAGTTTTCCAGCTGTCTTTTCGCCTATTCCCGCAACCCCGGGGATGTTGTCTGAAGAGTCGCCCATCAGTGCTTTCATGTCAACAAAGTGATCGGGATAAATACCGTATTTATTGAAGAACACTTCTCTGTCATATTTTACCGACTCTCCCGTGGTTGCCAAAAGAACAAACGTGTTATCTGTTATAAGCTGTAAAGAGTCTCTGTCTCCCGTAACTATATATGCTTGCACCCCATTGTCTTCAGCAATGGCTGAATATGTACCCAAGAGGTCATCTGCTTCATATCCGCTTTTTTCAACGCAAACTGCTCCAAGAGCAGTCAGACATTCCTTGACTGGAGCAAACTGAGCAAGAAGTTCGGGAGGAGTTGATTTTCTTCCGGCTTTGTAATCGGAATAGAATTTGTGTCTGAATGTCGGAGCATGCACATCAAAAGCAACGACAAAATAGTCTGGCTGTATTTCTTCCAGATGCTTGTGCATTATATTCATGAATCCATATACGGCGTTTGTCGGAGTCCCATCCGGAGCGCTCAACGGCCTGATGCCATAAAACGCTCTGTTGATTATTGAGTTTCCGTCAACAGCTAGCAATTTTTTCATAAAAACTCCAGTCTATCTATTAGTAGTAAATGTGAATTCCACCTTGATCAAGATAGTCGATAAAGTATTCCAAAGCTTTGAAATATACAGGTATCAATACTGCTAAAAAGAAAGATAAAACAGATAATGAAACTCCGGAAATACCCAAAATAAGAGTTGCAATTGGTTTTTTACCGTTGTTTCTTCTTGCCTCTTTGAATTTGCCTATAGATATGAATCCGAAAACCATAGACAAAATTCCGATAATTATGAATATGGCAAGTCCTACATAGAATCCTACCTTGGAAATAGGTACCCAATAGAAAACCATCATTGTTGACAAAATAATTAAGTCGACAACAGATAGTATGACAGATGCAAGCCCAAGACCGAACCCGTACATTCTGGTATATTTGCTTTCCTTGTTTTCTACTGTCGATTTTTGCTGATTATCGTTGTCGGTATTTGTTAATTGTTTTGCGCAATCTTCGCATATTGCTTCCGGATTATCTGTTGGTTTTCCGCAATACTTACAATACATTTTTTTCTCCTTCAAATGTAACTAGTTATACTTTTCCTTCCAAATCTTTTAAAACTTTTGCTCTCACATCCTCAACCTGATCGCATTTTTTAACTCCGAATACACATTCGTTGACAAAATGCTCACAGTTGTTATACAAAATGTTATAACCGCCTGTGCCGATTCTGCTCCTTGCATAATCTACTATAGCATCGGTTTTTTTCGCTTTAAGCTTTTCAGTAAAAGACATGGATCCTACTTCAAGAAATCCCCCGCCCAAAAAGACATCGATGTTTGTTGTCAACACCACAACATCTGTTGCAGTCATCATTTTGATGTTTCTTGGCGGCATCCCGAACTGTATTACTTCATCATCCGAAACATATATTCCATAGTGATAGATATCTCCTATGGCAACTCTTATAATGTCTCCCTTTTTGGGAGTTTGCATGGTCCATTTCATTTGTCAATCTCTTTTGAAATATAATCGATTACATCTTTAACTGTTTGAAAATCTTCAAAATTGACATTTTCGAACTTTATTTTAAATGTTTCTTCGATTGCAATGATGATATATAGCATTCCTACAGATGACAAGCTCAGGTCTGTATAAAGATTTGATTCTTCTGTGAGATTGGAAAGTAATTCTTCGGGATTGCTTACAGTGTATTTCAATATTGTTTTTAATTTTTCAACAATTTCGTCTCTTGTCATATTATTGCTTCCTCAATATCTTCATACTTGGACTTCTGTTAAAATCTTTATCTCTGATTATTATCTTGCTTATTCTCTTGAAAGGCGGCAATGTCTTATTGACCTTGTTTATCTCTTCTTTAATGAAAGCTTCTTTATCTACACCGGAATATTTAGCAAGTTCAGTTGCTCTTGGATAGACTTGAAGAGCGAGATATTGTTTTCCATCCTCTTCTTCAGCATACACAAGTGAATCCTGAATTATGGCAATTTTATCAAATTCATTTTCTATTTCGGCGGGAGAAACATTCTCTCCGGTTGACAAAACAATAACTTCTTTGCATCTTCCGACAATGTATAAGAATCCGTCTTCATCGATTCTTACTAAGTCTCCTGTTTTGAACCATCCGTCTTCAAATGCCTTCTTGTTCTCTTCAGGGTCTCCTAAATAGCAGGTAAACATGTTGTCACCTTTGAGCCACAATTCTCCGTTTACGATTTTCAATTGCTGACCATCATAAGGATAACCGACGGAATCAGGCTTAGATTCAACTTCAGGGTTGCCGCTGACTAAGTTAGCGCTCTCGGTAAGACCATAACCCGGCAAAAGTGTGATTCCTATCTTCTTATATTCCTTAACGAGGTAAGGAGGAACCATAGCGGCTCCGCAAATAATATACTTGAGTGAATCGCCAAGCATATTCTTATTAAACTGTTTTGAAATATTCAGTGCCATCTCGGCAAGAGCCGGAACCATTACAAGCATTGTAGGTCTGAACATAGCTATATCTTTGAACATGTCTTTATTGTTTCTGCAGATGTATAAGTTACTGCCTGTGTAAAGACTTGTCAAAAGGTTTCTTATAAGTCCGAAAACATGAGTCAAAGGCAATACAAGCAAATATCTTTCTTCAAATACGGCATTTACTCCATAACAGCCGTTCTTTGTACCTCTCATCATTGCTCTGTTGTTAAGCAAAGCACCTTTGCTGTTTCCTGTAGTTCCACCTGTGAAAAGTACTGAACAAGGATCGTCACCGCTCACATCCTGAGCCGGTGTTTTTTTATCAGATTGCTTGTCTGTAGAGATCACGACAACACTGGGTTTCTTTTCTTTGACAAAAGACAGTTTTGCTTCCATAACAGGGTTATACACAATGAAATTGAAATCAAACTTCATTGAACAACCGAAAACAGTCATTTCGTCCAGATGCGGAGGCAGCAATATAGCTACAGCACCCAATGTTGTAATAGCCAAATATGCTTTGACAAAATCATAAGAGTTAGGTGAAAGAAGAGCTACTCTGTCGCCTTTTTTAACTCCACTGTCAGTCAGAACAGTTCTGAATTGAGATACGTCTTCTTCAATTTTTGTAAATGAATACTCTTTTCCGTCATCAGTTATTGCAATATTATTCGGGTATGTTTTAACACTGTGATTCCACATCTGCGAAACAGATTCGTAATCTACTATCTTGTTGTATGTCTCTTTATCCGTGTACTTTTCGAACATGAAAATCACCTACTTTGCAAGTTTAATTAGTTCTATCTCTTTCTCTCTTATACCGGTGGATATTCTCTCAACTTCGCTGAGTGGTATATTGCCGCTCTCTGAGTCAAGTACTATTGGCTCGCCTACCACTATTCTCTGACGATTATACCAATGAAGAGGTTTTTTGATATAAACAGGAACAACAGGAGCATCATTCTTAAGTGCCATAATAACCGCGCCTGCTTTAAATGAGCTTATTTGTCCCTGTTCATTATTCTTCAACCCGCCCTCTGGGAATATCCCTACAACGGCGCCTTCATTCAATCTGTCACTAACGTCTCTGTAAGTCTGAATATTCAGATGTTCTCTGTTGACAGGTATGCACAAAACTTTGTGGAAAAACCAATTTTTGAATTTAGTGTCAAACAATTGGGATGTCGCCACAAGGTGTATTCTTCTATACCAAAATGAAAAGTGAATTTTAATCGGATCCAAAACGCTTTCATGATTTGCAACCAATACAGCCGGTCCTCTTAATACTTTCCTTGCCTGTTTGTTTTCATAAATGACCTTTGGTCTTAGAACCAAAAAAGCTGACAATGCACCTGTCCACTTTACAAAATCATAAATAAAGTATTTGAAGCGGAACTTCTTATACTTTTTCTTTTTTTGTTGTTTGTCTTGATAATTCATCTTTTAAATCAATTACCTTTTTTCGTATTGTTTTTGTTATTTGTTCAATATTTGTTTTTTCATCGAGACTGTCATCCCACAATTCCTGTACGTCAATCGGACAGCCAATGATTACACGAGCTCTTTTTTTGTTAAAATAGCTTCCGTTTGTGTAAAGAGGAATGATTTTTGCTCCGCTCTCAAGGGCGATATATGTTGCACTGGTTTTAAACTCCAATGGCTTTTCTTCACCCTCTTTGGGTATTCTTCCTTCAGGGAAAATCCCCACGATTCCCTTTTTGTTCAAAATTTCCACAGATTTTTTGACAAATAGGAAATCGTAAGAATTTCTATCTACAAAGATTCCGCCTAGTCTTCGCAAAAACCATTTTAACAATTTGGTTTTGAACAGTATCTCTGCCATCTGATATCTCAATGTTCTGAAAAAGAACACAAACAGAAATACCGCATAGTCATAAACAGAAGTGTGATTCGAGACGATTATTGCCTGTCCCTTAATTCTTCTGCTCTGTATTTTTTTGTCTTCATAATACACTTTTGTTCTGAAACAAACCCACTGCACTGGAAGCGCAGTAATTTTTACAAAAGCGTTGAATAGTTTTATCATTGAGCGCTGTTAAGCTTTTTGTTTACCCTGCTCTGAAGTACAGCAAGAGAAACAATGTTGCAAGGCAATATAGGCAAAACAAGTCCTGTTATTACAGACAGTACAACATATTTTGCACTGAGTTTTCCTTCAACTGCTTTGAATTGACTTATCAGTACGAATATTCCTGCAAAAGGAATGATACAGCCGAGTATCCAATAAAGAAGTGTTCTCTTCTTTTCTGTGAGTTTATCTATTGATTTGAACAGGAATGCAGTCCAGATGAACCCGAAAATGAATCCTGACAGAATTGAAAGCGCAACTTGAACGAATACTATTTCGCCCTTGTCTTTCTTTGTTTCAGGTTCATCGGTAATCTGACTGATGTCAAGGCTTTCGTCATATTTTTTCAATTCTTTTGCAACGCATTCAGGAGTATATTCCTTAGGCATCTTGAAAGCGAATATAAAGCCTACAATGCACATGATTGCAACTATGAAAGGAACAATCATAACGCCGAAGTTGAAGAGTTCGCCTGTACCTACATTAAGGTTCTGGCCTGCTACTTCGATTGCACTTGCTGTCTCTGTTGCTTTTGCCCATGTGAATGAGAAGCTCTTTGTTACGAATATGTTCTTTAGAATGTCATAAACACCATAAGAAGCTATAGCGCCTACGATACTTGTTGTGAATGCCTGTGCTGCAAAATACATTGCGCTGTGATTCTTGTTTGTAAGTTTTTCTTCAACTGAAGAAATCTGGGCAGGAATCATATACGGCATCATGAAGAAAGCACCGATTGACCAGCTTCCCATAACTCCGCCTACACAACCGATGATATACTGAATCATCTTGTTGTTTGTTCCGCAAACATATGTTGAAGCAAAGAAGAATGAAAGGATTGCCAAAGCAAATGTCAACAGACAAGTCTGGTAAGTAAATCTAATACCTTTCTTTTCCTTAACTTTTCTGAATAAGTAAAGCATGATCGGGACAGGAGCAAAAGCACATGTGTTGACCAAAGCCATTTCTGCGCCGTTAAATCCCATTCCTCCCAGAATCATAGCATTCATGGCTACGAGGAACATCTGGAGTCCGAAGAAAGAACAGCAGTTTACTACGAGCCAGTTTCTGAAAATTTTATTCTTGAATGTGATCTTGAATGATTCTGTTAATTTAATCTTTTCTTGTGTCTTTTGTCCATTGTTCTCAGGATAGCCATACTTTTCACCCTCTTTGATCAAGAACAGAGGGATGAGCATTGTACCCATCAACGGGAGTGACATAAACACGAATTTATCTATTCCCATTCCTGTGCCGTTGTATATGCCTTGGATTATAAGCGGAACAAGTGCATAAACCAAGCAATAGGAAATTGTGTCGAAGAATGATTTGAATGAAGAAACTCTCAATCTTTGTGATTCATCTTCACATACATTGCTCAAACTGCCGTAGAAAGCAATCAAGCACATTGTGTATGATGCAAAGAATATAAGTGCCCAGAAGAAGAACCATATTGAGTTTGCGAGTTGTACTGATGAATCAGTTCCGAAAATAGGCCACCAACAGAAAGCAAAAGAAACAACCATCGGTATAAAGCAAATAGCGATAGGTGGTCTTCTTCTACCCCATTTTGTTGACAGGTTATCTGTAATTGCAGCGAATGGAATATCTATTACGCCGTCAAATACTTTACCAAGTATCATCAAAACTGAAAACAATGCCGGAACTACAAGACAAATGTTGCCGACAATTGTCTGTCCGTTGACATTTCCGCTTAAACCGGCCGGGTTCACAGCATCACTGTAGTATGCTCCCATAAGAACCATCAAAAAGTTTGGTCCGAAACCTGAAGCTGCAAATAACAACTCTTTCCATTTTTTGTCTAGTGATTTTACCATTTTTTACCTCTTTTTATTTTATATGCTCACGCACATACTTAACCATATCATTAACCGTTGAAATACTTGTTTGCAAAGTTGAAGGAAACGGTACTTCAAACTCTGTCTGGATATTCGTAATCATTGTGAAGTAATCAAGACTGGTTCCTCCCAAGTCGAAGAAGAAATGTCCGTCATTTCTAATATCTTCAACCGGTTTACCGATTGCCTTGGCAAACAATTGTTTGATTCTCAATGTCAATTCATCGTCCTCAGTGTTATCAGAAACAAAACTGGATCTGCTGACAATTGTCAATTGATCGTTCTTCAGCATTTCTTTAATCTTGTTTCTGTTTATCTTAAAGTCATTTACGCCCATCAAATATGATGATGTGAAAACAACTTTGTTAATCATTGAACTCATGTTCAAATCGCTTATTCTTTCGTTCAATGTTTTTTCGATTATTTCGAATTGCTGAGAGTCGATGTATTTATTAATCTCACAAATAAGCACTACACTGTTTTGATTACTTACAAGGCATATTCTCTTCAAACCATCGAACATCAATTTGGGTTCAATAATATTCGGGTTGATGTTCTCGCCGTTTGAACAAATAATCAAATCGTCTTTTCGACCATTGATGTAATACTTGTTGTTCTTGAGTTCGAACAAATCGTGAGTGTTGAACCACTCTCCTTTTGACTCTGTCGGTTGTCCATCCGAATAAACTTTATCCGCAATAGATTTGCCTTTTACCAACAGTTCACTTCCGTCGTTTATCTTATACTCAAGCGAACTGAATGGTTTTCCCACAGAGCACTTGTTTCTTTCATTCGGAATATCTGTCAGTTCTACAGATGTAATTCCCAACTCAGTCATTCCGTAACCATTGGTGAGGTGATAACCGATTCCATTGATGAATCTCATTACATCGTAGGAAACATATCCTCCGCCGTTTATCAAAAATGATATGCTCTCTCCGAACATTCCATCCCTGATTCTTTTAAATGCAATCTTTGAAAAGATGTGATGCAAAACTTTTGAGTTTCCCAATGAATCGGAAATCTTCATTCCGCGCAAAAACTTCTTATATGTTTTTTCACCCTGATCCTGGATGGTACGGATTGCAGTATCATAAATCTTTTCCCAAAAAATCGGCACTGCGAATATATGGGTTACGTTGTGCTTTCTTATGGTGTTGACTATTGTCTTTGGTGAATAGTCCTTTAAGAACACAAGCGTTCTTGAAAAGAAACAGAACCATATATACATTGCCACAAAGCCGAATATATGGTAAAGCGGTAAAAAGGCGAGTAATTTTAATTCACCCTTGTAGTGTTTTTTAACACTCTTGCTTGTTTTTATAACTTCACTGCTGTCTTTTATCTGGTAGTAAAACTTTTCTCCCGAGTAAGAACAAATCTTTAAGTGAGAAGATGTATTTGAAGACATCAAAAAAACTTCATCCTGAAATACTTCCTGTTTAACCTGATCTTTTTTGTCGCAGTTGTAAATGTCTTCTACATGAATGTTCTGTACTTTGTAATTCTTGTTTCTTGAGATAACTGCACCCACGCCGTATTGGCTGTAAACATCTTCCAATGTTTCATCATCAATTCGTGTATTAACAAGAAGAGGTTTATATCCGGATTTCAATATTGCCCAGAACAACTCCAGCCATTCACGACAATTTTCCAAATATAAACCGACTATAGTGCCAACAGGTTTTTCCTTAAGCATTGCTGATAGTGAACCGGCTAAACCTTCTATGCATTCTTCGCTCTGACCATATGTCACTTTTTTTACTCTGTAGCCATCGGTGCTTTCACAAAAAACGTTATTCTTTTCAGAAAACATCAGCCCGTACAAAGATCGCATACTCTTGTCCGTCTGAGCAAGACAAGACAATTTGTGATTCACAAATTCATCAATGCTTTTAAAACCAGCGATATTGTTATATCTCATTTCATTAACCTAACAAGAATAATATTTTTTTACAAAAGATAAAAATACTTTAATAGTATATATCATAATTATAATTAATTCAACCTATTAAATGCCACAAATAGACAAATGTTGTTCAGTCATTTTCCATCGAATGTAGGTATTCATTCTGCAATAGGTTTTTACAGCATTTGTTTCTTGACATGACAAAAACCAATTGATATAATTTACTTTGCGCTTGCTGATATAGCTCAGTTGGTAGAGCGCGTCCTTGGTAAGGACGAGGTCACCAGTTCAAATCTGGTTATCAGCTCCATAAAGTAGTTGCTTTGGTGCAGTTTTGTGCCAAAGCATATTATTTATCTTAAATATTTTAAAAGGAGCAAACCCATGGAAAAAGTAAGAATTCAGGACGACTTATACACATTCGTAAATCAAGAATGGCTAGATAAGGCAACAATACCAGATGATTTGCCTATGACAGGCGGCTTCGCTTCATTGGATGAAAGTGTAAGAGACACTTTAATCCGCGATTTGAATGAAATGTGTGAAAAAGGCAATTACAGCAATAAATACATGGAAAATGCCTGCAGACTGTACTCAAAATACAAAGATACAAAAAGACGCAACAGAGAAAAAATGCGTCCTGTACAGAAGTATTTAAGCAAAATCGAAAAATTAAAAGATTGTTCAAGTTTAAACAGAAATCTGAAAGAGCTTGTTCTTAACAGCTATCCTCTTCCATTCAAAGTAGAAGTCATGGAGGACATGAGTGACACAAGCAAGCGCTGCGTTGCCGTTTTCCCTCCCAGAACCATACTCCCGGATTCTTCGTATTACAAACCGGAGAATGCACAACAAAAGGAAATGATGATTGGTCTCTGGACAAATATGGCACATATGATCCTGGCCGAATCAAAGCTCAGCCCTGAAAACCAGGAATTGTACATTTCAGATGCATTGAAAATTGATGCTGCAATCGGTTCGCTCGTTAAAACAAGCGAAGAACTCAGCGAATACACAAAAATGTACAATCCAATGAGTACAAGAACTGTATCGGGATTGTTAAAACCAATTAAATTCAGACAACTTTGTTCTTCATTATTCGATTCAGTTCCGGAAGTAATAATTGTAACTGACCCGAGATATTTCAAATCTTTTAAAACCGTTTTCAATGCTGAAACTTTTGAGCAATTCAAGCACTGGGCATATGTCAGAAAATTGATTGATTCCACTTCTTTCTTGAGTGAACATTTAAATGAATTGGGAAGTATGTTCATGATGGCATTGACAGGTGTTCAAAAAGTTCCTTCTGCAGAAAAGCGCGCATATGAATATGTTTCAGCTACGTTTGCTAATCCAATAGGAAATTATTACGGAGAAAAGTATTTTGGTGAAAAGGCAAAAGAAGACGCAACTGAAATAGTGAAAGAGATCATTGAACAATACAAAGAAAGAATACAAAAAAATAACATTTTGACAGAACAGACAAAAAAACAGGCAATAGTCAAACTGTCAAAGATGGCAATAAAAATCGGTTATGCAGATTACATTGATCCAGTGTACGACAAGGGAGTGATCGACGAATCTGACTCTTTGTTAGATACAGCTATTATGATAGAAAGAATCGAAAAAGAGTATGAATACTCCAAACTCCACAAACCGGTTGACAGGGGCGAGTGGATTATGCACGGACACGTTGTAAACGCAGGTTATAATCCAATGTTCAATGACATCTCATTTCCAGCTGCTATTCTTCAACCTCCTTTCTATTCAATTAACCAGACAAGAAGTGAGAATTTGGGCGGTATCGGAGCAGTTATAGGACACGAAATTTCACATGCGTTCGACAACAACGGAGCAAAATTTGATGAAACCGGAAGCCTTAACAATTGGTGGACAAAAGAAGACTTAAAGAAATTCAATGCAAGTACAAAAGCTATGATCAAAGAATTTGAAGGAATTGAACTTCCTTGGGGAAAAGTCAACAGCAAATTGATTGTAAGTGAAAACATTGCAGACAATGGCGGGATGGCCGTTACCATTGACATCATGAACAAATCTAAAGGCGCATCTTTTGAAGAGTATTTCAAAAACTGGGCACGAGTATGGTGTCTGAAAGCAAAACCGGAATACTTGCAATTGCTCTTGACAATAGATGTTCATGCACCGGCAATTTTGAGAGCGAATATGCCGCCCAGAAACTTTGAAGAATGGTATAACACATTCAACGTTACAAAGAAAGATAAAATGTATATAGCTCCAAACAAACGCGTGGTTATTTGGTGACAAACAATGCCTGCACTTTTTGTGCAGGCATTAATTGTTTGCTAAATATTAATATTTCAAATGCTTTCTAACCCCATCAAAGAACAAATTGCTGATTATCATGGCCAATTTTTCGACAGGTTCTCTTCTTCCGTTATATAGCCATTTATTGTATACTTGAAACATACCTGATATAGAATATTCCACAACAACATTGTTTTCATATTCTGTATAATCACATCTCTGTCTCTTAAGAACATCTTTGAGTTTATCTTTTAAGTATGAGATTATTTTTTCCGAGAGGTTGGTTTTCAAATCTGAATTCATCACTTTTTTAAAATAATCAAAGTCTTCATCCAATAGTTTTGTTAACCTTATCAAAACATTGTAAGGACCTTCTAATTCACTTTTTGTGTCAAGGCCTTTGATTGCAGTCTTGAATCTTTCGAACAATTCATCTTCTATTTCATTTATTATTTCATGAATTCCCGAATAATTGTTGTAAAATGTTTTCCTGTTGACGTCTGCCAGTTTTGCAATATCAGTTATAGTGATATCATTAACATTTTTTTGAGCCAGTAAATCAATGAATGCGCTCTTTATAGCTTTTTTTGTTTTTAAGATTCTTCTATCAATTTTCTTTTCCATAGTACTTTTTTTACACCATTTGTCCGCAATCTGTGTATTATTTCTGAAAACGCTTGTCCGTGGCCTTTTTTTAATACACCCCTATAGTATAATACACACGTGTGTTATAGTCAACACAAAATCAAAACATTTTGAGGTAAGTATGCTTACATTATATTGTGATTCAGATATGGACATGACTCTGGAAAGTTGTAAAGAATATGGATACAAAATGATCAGTATGCCATACAGCATTGACGGCAAAACTGTATATCCATATGAAGATTACAAAATCTTTGACTCAAAGTCTTTTTATAACACTTTAAGACAGGGTGTTATACCCACAACGAGTGCAATTTCAGAAATGAAATACAAGGAGTATTTCGAACCTGAATTCCAAGCAGGAAACGACATCTTATATGTTCACTTCTCAGCTGCTATGACAATGACTTTTGACAACATGCATAAAGTTATTGATGAATTGAAAAAGAAATACCCTGAGAGAAAGTTCTATGAAATAGACACAAAAGGTATAACAATACTTAGCAACTTAATTGCAAAAGAAGTGAGCAGATTGCTCAAAGAAGGAAAAACAGTTGAAGAAGTATTGGAGTGGTCCAAGACAGAAGTAGATCACTATGCAGTATATTTCTTTGCAGATGATCTAAAATTCTTCAAAAAGAGCGGAAGAGTCAGCGGTTTGTCTGCAGCTATGGGAACTTTGATTGGAATTCGTCCGATCATCAACATGGCAGAAGATGGCAAAATGGGAAGCATAGGAAAAGAAGTCGGAAGAGCAAAAGCTTTGAACAGACTTGTTGATTATGTAAAAGAAATAGGTGATAAACCTCAGGATTACAAGATAATAATAGGACATACCGATGCGTTGGAATTGGCTGAACAACTGGCCACTGCACTTAAAGCTGAACTCGGCGACAACATTGATTATGATATCGTTGTAACAAACCCTACAACAGGTTCCCATTGCGGTCCTGATTCGGTTGGTGTTGCGTTCCACTCAATCCACAGATAATAATTATGGCATAGTACTTGATAATTTTTGTACTATGCCTTTTTCATGCAAAAAATAACACAAGCGAAACCGCTTGTGTATTTTTTGTTATTTAAGAATTATTTTTTGAGCATCTTTGCAACTTCTTCGTCCAAGTTGTCAACTCTCTTTTCAATTCCTTCGCCCTTATTGTAAATTACAAAGCAAGCGATCTTGATGCTTCCGCCGAAAGCCTTAGCTGTCTGTTCAACATATTTGCCTACGGTCATGGAGTCATCTTTGATATAAGCCTGATCTACCAAGCAATTCTCTTCATAGTATTTGCCAAGACGACCAACTGCCATCTTTTCGATAATTGCTTCCGGTTTGCTTGCGTTCTTAGGATCGTTCTTAATCTGTTCAGCTATGATTTCTTTTTCCTGAGCTATAACTGAAGCCGGAACTGATTCTCTGTCAAGATATGGAGTTGTTGAGAAAGCGCCGAGCTGGAGAGCTATATTCTTAGCGAATTCAGCAAATCCGGGATTGTTCTTAGCTGTATCGTCTGCATCGAATTTAACAATAACACCTGTTGCACCATTGCCGTGAACATAAGTTGTTGTTGTTCCTTCAACTACTACGAAACGTCTTACGTCGATTTTCTCTTTGATTGTGAAAATCATATCTTTAACTTTTTCTTCAACTGTGAATTCTGTTCCATCAAATTTCTCTGTCTTGAGTGCATCGAGATCAGCTGGATTCTTTTCAAGAATTGTACGAAGAAGACCATTTACAAACTCAACAAATGTAGCGTTCTTTGCAACGAAGTCTGTTTCAGAGTTAACTTCAACCATTGCAACTTTTTCGCCTTTTGTCATAACAGCTACAAGTCCGTCAGCTGCTACTCTGTCAGCTTTTTTAGCTGCTACAGCAAGACCTTTTTCTCTAAGAATTACAATTGCAGCTTCTTCATCGCCGTTTGTTTCAACAAGAGCTCTTTTGCAGTCCATAAGACCAGCACCTGTTTTATCTCTGAGCGCGCCAACCATAGCGGCTGTGATTTTTACATCTGCCATTTTATATTCCTCCTAATTAGTCTAAGTATTATTCAGCTGATTCTTCAGCAGCTTTTTCTGCTTCAGCTTCTTCTGCTGTAACAACTTCTTCTGTCTCTGTTTCTTCAGCTGGAGTATTCTGTTCGCCCTGTCTTCCTTCGATAATAGCATCTGCCAAAACAGAAGCAATGAGTTTAACGGCACGGATTGCGTCGTCGTTTCCAGGAATGACATAATCAGCATCATCAGGGTCACAGTTTGTATCTACGATAGCGATAACCGGTACACCAAGTTTTTTAGCTTCGAGAACAGCGTTGTGTTCCTTGTGTGGGTCAACTATGAAAATAGCCTGTGGAATACCTGGCATTGTCTTAATTCCGCCGAGGTTGCGTTCAAGGTCTGATTTTTCCTTGAGAAGTTGAGCAACTTCTTTCTTTGGAAGCAGTGCAAATGTTCCATCTTCTTCCATCTTTTCGAGAGCCTCGAGTCTTGTAATGCTCTTTTTGATTGTCTGATAGTTTGTGAGCATTCCGCCGAGCCAACGTGTGTTAACATAATACATTCCACAACGTTCAGCTTCTTCTTTAACTGCATCAGAAGCCTGTTTCTTTGTTCCGACAAAGAGGAGGTTTCCGCCGTCAGCTGAAAGATCTCTTACAAAGCTGTAAGCTTCTTCAATCTTAGCTGCACTTTTTTCGAGGTTAATGATGTAAATTCCATTTCTTTCGGTGAAGATATATTCCTGCATTTTAGGGTTCCATCTTCTTGTGTGGTGTCCGAAATGTACACCTGCTTCAAGCAACTGCTTGAGTGATACTACTGACATAATATCTTTTCTCCTTTTAATTTTGGTTTTTTCCTCCACAATTTGATACTTATATTTGCAACCCCTTCGGGCACCGAGCAAATATACAGACTGTGTGTGAAGTGACTTCCTTTTTCGGAAAGCCGCGTTATTATATCACAAAATATTTATATGCGCAACACTTTTTTATATATTATTGCGTTTTCCTACTACTTGATACATAGATTCATCAGAAATTGAGACTACAGGTTGGAGGTACTTTGAAAATAAATCTGCCAATTCTTCAGCAGGCATTAATTCTGAGAACAATGTTTCATCTAGTCCGTCATGATGATGGTTTATCTTTTCCCTGCTGGCGCTATGCGCTATTGTCAAAGTTCCGCCTTCAATAAGACATGAAGAGAGGTTGGCAATAAGTTTTTCCGGAGAAGAAAAATGTGGAAACGCATTGTAAATTACAATATTGTTATATTTTCCTCCAAAAGCATACTCTTCAGCATCTGCGCAAATAAACTCGACATTGTTATCTTTGAATTTGCTTTTTGCTATGCTTATCATCTTAGAGGATATGTCAATTGCAGTGATTAAAGATACATCTCTATTAATGTAATAAGGAATCAATATTCCAGTTCCGCACGCCACATCCAATATTCTGTTTTTACATGATACTTCAGCATTATCCAGTATTTTGTTTATTATGTCATCTTTTTTTGTTTCGTTTGAATCCCATTTGTCTGCAAGTTCATCAAAGAAAACTGCTACTCTTTGTTTATCTACCATGTATCAATCTCCTTCGAGTATTACCAAATTATGATTAATGCATTTCTTTTCAAAAATTAGCTTGTTACATTTTTGAACAAAATCCATCCTATGTCCATCAGCTTTAACTTCTTTTACTTTCCCTATATAGTCCAGTTCTATTGAAGAGATAGTCAAAGTTCCTTCTTTAATTGACAGTGTTGTTGTCTTATCTGTTTTTTCATACATGCCATAGCAATCACAAACACTGAATATGCATTTGAAATCGCCCTCGATGATCGGTGCAAAACCAATACTTTTATTTGGCATATCAAATTTGAAACCCGAAATAATGGGAATCAGTGCAAAGCTGGCCATGCTTCTGGCGTAATTGCCTCCGCACTCAAGTTCATTCCATGGATTTCTCTTCTTTCCGTCATATCTGTTACGCACTGCCTTTACAACACGGATGCCTTCATCATACATTCCTTCAGATATAAGCAATCCTGCAAACGAATATTCAAATCCCGTCATGCATTCTGAGTTGTACTGAACCGGAATGATTGGCCTGATTCTTCCGTTTGGATAAGAGCAAATGATGGTTCCGGATTCACCATTTAAAGCATATATTCTCCAGATGTTTGCAAAACTCCTCAGATTGTCCTTGAAGTTATTCTTGAATAGGTTTCTGAGCGCTATTTTCTTTTGGTCAGCATCAAAAACATTTCCCAGTCCCAATATGTTTGAATGCCATTGAGCCAGCATTTGGTCTATTTCGCATCCTTCTCCTATTTGGAATTTCAGTTCTTGCTTTTCATCAAACCAATAGCTCTCACAATCAAACCTGTCTATGTATTCTCTGTTGTGCAAATCAATCTTCTGAATAAAATACTCGCCGTTGAACAGATTATTTTTCATGTAATTGTAGCCGTTATTGAACAAGTCCGAGTATTCTTTTGCCGTATCCGGCTCACCGAAAAACACTGCCATTTCTTCTCCTGCTTTCAGTGCGAGCAGATATATGCCTTCAAGCCAGGAAGATGGTCCGAACAAATCCGTATCCAATGTGTGGTGCATCTGACCTTCGAGTACTCCGTCTTTGTCTCTGTCCCACATGCCATAATTCTCTACGCTCCAGGCATAAGATATAATCTTTTTAATCGTACTCCAGTATTTTCCGAGCCACTCGTTGTCGCCCGAAATTTTCCATTCCCTGTACGCCTTGACCACGGAAAGCATTTGTCCATCAAGGCAATGAGGTCTTCTCAATTCTTTTCTTCCCAAGGGAAGTTTGGTCCTGAAATTCATTCTTCCCGTTTCTGCAGTATCGTATTCAAATTCGGTTTCTCTTATCGACCTTTCAAGGTCAGGAAACAGAAAACACAATGCATATGCATAACTCCACACGTGAGTACATGTTCCTTCGCAGGATCCAGCATGTTCGTGTGTGCCTTCAAATCCATATAAAGCACCGTTTTCCAGTCTCATTACCGTCGACGACTTTAACACGGAGATTGTTGAAGAAACAGCATCTATTATAGCCGGATCAAGTGTGGAAGAAAAAAGTGTGTCTTTGAACGCTTTCGTTCTTTTAAACAGCTTGTAATAATTATCAAGCGAATACAGACAAGACTGAACAGAATCGGAAAACAAAGTGGCATAGTAGTTTTTCCATGTGATGTCATTACCATTTTCATCTTTGTACTCATCCCAATAGTTATAACAATTGGGAATATTCCAGGACAATACGAACTTGACGCTCTCGTTTGGCTTAATATCTGTCATTAATGTACAGATGTCATTTTTGCCGGGAGTGTCATATTTTCTTTTTGTCAATCTGTTTTCTTCCAATTCTCTCCAAAAAACAGTTATATTGTCTCTTCCCGGGCCTCTGTACCAATATTCCAGAGCCATCCCGTCTTTTTTATTCATGGCAATACAAAGATCACCATATTCTTTGTCTGATTTATCTGCTATGGCATTACACAGCATTATACCTGTATATTTTTTGCTTTCTATCTGATGGTTTTCAGATTGTGCAAACGGATTTCTCAAAGAGAAAAGAATCGAGTATTTTATATTTTTGTTTCCGCGCTTGATTTTCACTTCAAAAAAAGCTGCTGGTATACTGGAATTGTCCGAATCATGAGGGATAAATGGGTTCCATGCAACGAGTTCAACTTTACCGGGAAAATCTTCATCACTGAACACAAGTTTTGCAATTGGGAAAGTACCTTCAAAAGCCACATTTTTAAAATGCGGTACACCGCTCATTGTGGAGGATTCTATACCATATCCAAACCCATTCCTGCCAGTATATCTGCCGGACAATTCGTTTGTCTTGTCTCCCTGTAACGCCTTTATGATCATCTTACCATCCGGGTACTCGGCTACAACTGCCAGAAAAGAATAGGGATTAATACTACCCTTGTTCGGTCTGTTGAATATTTCCCAATCCATAAGCATTCCGTTGCCGGATAATCCTATGCTTCCTGATCCGATTCCGCCCAGAGGGAAAGATATTTCATTTAAATATTCGCCCTTGTATATCATGCTTCTTCTACGCTTTCAATATTGTAATAGTAAAAAAACAAGGAGGCTCGCGCCTCCTTAATCTGTAAACAATTCTTAACCTTCTGCAGCGCCGCTGATTGCTGTCATTATGTCACTTTCAAGCTGCTGGAGTTGTTGTGAAATATAGTTGATGTCGTCTGTTGTAGCAAGGTTTGTTGTAAATCTTATTACATATGTTTTGACAATATCTTCAACTTCTTTGATTGTCAATGTGCTTGATGATTCAGGTGTGTTGTTCTTCAAAGCTTCTTCAACTGCATTTGTTATATCAGTTCTAGTGAGAGTCTGCTGAGAAGAAACTGCCTTAGTAACAGCATTATTTACAACCACTGTCAATTTATCAACAAGGGCATCTGTGTCGATTTCTACTGTTGTTAATGAACCTGTTCCGAATGATTCTTTAACTGCGTCAGAAACAGCCTTTGCAATTGCATCGGTATCAGGAGCACTCTTATTTGAGTTCTTAATTATATCTATCAAATCTTCATTAGATTTAATCATTGCTTCACAAGCAGCCTGCTGCTTAGCATTAGCCTCTCTTGCTGATCTTACAACAGATACAAATGTTCCTATCATAACACCTGCAAGAATTGCAATAACAACGACTACAATTATTAATTGAAGAAGCGTGAATCCACTTTTCTTTCCTTCCATAATAACCCTCCAGAAGAATTACTTACAAAAAATTAACAAAATGATATACGTATACCATTACATTATAATTATATTATGATGCAAACGCAATTATGCTACATTTTGTATCATTTTCTTTTCTTTTTTAATAATCAGGCACAAGTTTTGTCAGCTGATATTCCCTGTCTTTAATTGTCACCATCAACTGGGTGCAATTTTTGTTTAAAACGTATTTGTACGTCTCGTTACTTCCATCAGTGAAAACAATCATGATTTCACCCGAGTATCCTCTCCATGTTCCCGTTTTCTTTTCATCGTTTATTGTTACGCTGCAACTGAAAGTATTTGAATTAATCGTAGCGTAATCAAAGCTCATCATCACACCGCTTTTCTGATCAACCCATACCCCTTTAAGGCGGGCATCATTGGATTTGCTTTCAGATGGATAGTTTGTCCGTGCAAAAGTGATGGTGTAATCGCTCTCGTCTTCTTTTCCGGCAAAATATGAGATACCTTCACAATTTTCGCAATACAGCTTCAGTTCTTCGCCTGTATCAGACATTGCTGGAGTATATACAACTTTGGTAACTGTTCCAAATACAATAGACATCATTTGTATCTCTATTTTTCCGTCTTCTGTTATCGTGTATCTACCGATTGTTTTGTATTCATGTTTGAATTCTTCAGAGCTTCCGCCCAAAAGAATGCCGTCAGAAAAAAGAAAGTTACTTGTTGAATAATTTGTCTTGGGACTGACATCAACTATCTTCCACAATCCCTGAATGCTTCTGTCTATTTCCTTAACATCAATCTTTTCAGTTACTTTTTCTGTTGTTGACTCCTGAGTTGTATTTACTTCTTCAGTCTTTGTATCTTTTTCTGTCGTGGTTTCTTCTGTCGTTTCTTTAACGGTAGATGTGACAGATTCGGTTGATTCAATGCTTTCACTTGCCGAGCCTGTTGTGACAGCACTATCCTTATTACTCTTGCATCCAAAAATCGACACGACGAGTATTATTGCTAGTAATAACGCTAAAACTTTTCTCATTTGACAATTTGCCTCTTTCTTTTTCTGACTCAATTATACATCCAAATATAATCGTTTCCAACCCAAGTTTTCCCCGATTTTGTATTTTTACTATTGTAAATTATTCTATTTTGATATAAAATAAGCGCGTATGGAATTAAATTCCAAAAAAACACACTTGGAGGATTTTTTATTATGGCAGTTAGAGTTGCTATAAATGGATTTGGCAGAATCGGTAGACTTGCATTCCGCCAGATGTTCAATGCAGAGGGTTATGAAATCGTTGCTATCAACGACTTGACAAGCCCAAAGATGCTCGCTCATCTTCTTAAATATGATACCGCTCAGGGCGGATATGCTGGAAAGATCGGCGAATGTCTTCATACAGTAGATTCAAAGGAACCCGTTTTTGAAGAAGACGGCAAAACAGTTAAGGTTCCTGGTTCTATTACAGTAGATGGAAAAGAAATCACAATATATGCTATGCCAAAGGCACAGGATCTCCCATGGGGCGCTCTTGATGTTGACGTAGTTCTTGAATGCACAGGTTTCTATTGCTCAAAGGCTAAATCACAGGCTCATATCGATGCAGGTGCTAAGAAAGTTGTTATCTCTGCTCCGGCAGGAAACGATCTTCCTACAATCGTTTACAGCGTAAACGAAAAGACACTTACAAAAGATGACACAATCATCTCTGCAGCTTCTTGTACAACAAACTGCCTTGCTCCAATGGCTAAGGCTCTCAATGATTATGCTCCGATTCAGAGCGGTATCATGAGCACAATTCACGCTTATACAGGCGACCAGATGATTCTTGATGGTCCTCATCGTAAAGGCGACCTCAGAAGAGCTCGTGCAGGCGCTGCTAACATAGTTCCTAACTCAACAGGCGCTGCTAAGGCTATCGGTCTTGTAATTCCTGAACTCAACGGCAAGCTCATCGGCTCAGCTCAGCGTGTTCCGGTTCCGACAGGTTCTACAACAATTCTTACAGCAGTAGTTAAGAAAGCTGATGTTACAGTTGAAGGCATCAACGCTGCTATGAAAGCTGCTTCAAATGAATCTTACGGATACAACGAAGATCAGATCGTTTCTTCTGACGTTATCGGCATGAGATATGGTTCTCTCTTTGATGCTACACAGACAATGGTTTCAAAGATTGCTGATGATTTGTATGAAGTTCAAGTTGTTTCATGGTATGACAATGAAAACAGCTACACAAGCCAGATGGTAAGAACAATTAAGTACTTCGCTGAACTCAAATAATCATAAAGATTGAAAAATAAATATGGCAGGCTTTTGTCTGCCATATTTTTTGGAGATATATATGCAAAAATACAATTTCAAAAAAGCGGTCCCTGTTTGGGCAAAAAACAGAGAAAAAGAACTTAACCTCTGGTTAGACTTCACAACAGTTGTTCCAAAGACTCAGGATTGTGTGCTGTGCGTAACAGGAAGCACAAACTATGTTGTCAGAGTCAATGGTGAGTTTTTTGCGTTCGGCCCCGCAAGATGCGGAAAGGGCTATTACAGAGTTGATGAACTGGATTTGTCAAAAGTCATGACAGAACAGCTCAATACCATCTCTATAAGAGTTGCCGGCTACTATTTCCCTTCTTTTTATACTTTTGAACAAGATTCATTTTTGTGTGCAGAAGTAGTTGAAAGAGGAAAAGTTATATCCGCAACGGGCGTAAACGGCTTTGAATGCGAACAAGTATCTGAATATGAGCAAAAAGCTCAGAAATTCAGTTATCAAAGAACTTTTGTTGAAACATACAACATCGGTGCTCCAAGTCTGCCTAAACCGGAAGTTGCAATACAGTCAAGCAAGAATTTCATATGCAGAGATTCTTATTACAACACATATTTCCCTGTTTATGCAGAAAAGGTAATAGCAAGGGGCAGCTTCCATATTGGTGACCATTCGCAAGAGTTCAAATACCCTTACTATATTCATTCTGACCAGTACAAAAACTACTTCAAAGAACCCACAACAGATGTTGCTTTATTATCAAGGAATATCGATCATGATTCTTTGGAGGAATATGACTCCAAAGTCAGCGGCACTGTAGTAAATGAGGGTGAGTATTATACATTCCAGATGCCGTATAATGTCACGGGAATAATGTCAATTACAGTTGATTGTAAAGACGGATGTGAACTGCTCATAAGACACGATGAAATACTAAGAGACGGAACTGACAAAAACATAAACTGGAGAGTCACTACTACCCTGAAGAACAACCTGATCAGAATCAAGGAAAAAGGCACTCATCGTATAGAAACAATGGAGCCTTACACAATGAAATTTGTTGAAGTGTATGCTCTTAAAGGTAGCTTCACGCTCAAGGATTTTCACATTATCTTTTTCGGAGCAAATGAGCCCAAAGTCAGATACAACGGAAAAGATGAAAAGCTTCAGAAGATTTTCGACGCAGCAGTCATGACATTCAGAGAAAACACCTTTACTGTTTACATGGATTGTCCTGAAAGAGAGAGAGCCGGCTGGCTCTGCGACAGTTTCTTTACTTCTAGAGTTGAAAAAACTCTGTATGGAAACAGCGAAATAGAACATGTGTTCTTGGAAAATTTCCTGATGCCGGAAAAATTCGATGACATTCCGGACGGAATGATTCCTATGATTTATCCGGGAGAATCATTTTCTAAAACATTTATAAACACATGGGCAATGTGGTTTGTAATTGAGTTAAAAGAATACTACGACAGAACTCATGACAAAGATCTTGTTGACAGAGCAAAAGGAAAAGTATACGGGCTGAAAAAATGGCTTGAACAATTCAAAAATGAATCAGGCCTTCTTGAAAAAGTAGAAGGATGGACCTTTGTAGAGTGGTCACATTGCAACGATCTTACAATGGATGTCAACTACCCTGTCAACATGGTTTTCTCCGGAATGCTCGAAGCAATGGCGTATCTGTATGATGACAAAGATTGCAAAAAGCAAAGCGAAGAGATCAAAAAGACAATAAATGAACAATCGCTCATAGGCGACTTTTATTGCGACAATGCCGTCCGCGATGAAAACGGAAACTTGAAGTTATCCGGAGAAATAACGGAGACTTGTCAGTATTATGCTTTCTTCTTTAACATAGCCACACCTGAAAAAAATAAGAAATTATGGAAGACTCTTCTTGATGATTTCGGTCCTGACAGAGCTGAAAAGGGGCTGTGGAAAGAAATCTGGCCGTCTGAAGCATTCATTGGCAATTATTTAAGACTTGAGGTCTTTTTCAGAAACAAATTATACGATGTGCTTATAGACAACATTAAAGGATATTTTTACGACATGGCGCTGTCGACGGGAACCCTTTGGGAATTCATGTCTCCAAGAGCGAGTTGTTGTCATGGATTTGCTTCCCACATTCTATATTGGATGGATGGAATGGGATTAATTGAACGAATGTAAAAATGTAAATATACATTATAAAGCCACAAAGATATGCATTTTTGTGGCTTTTATGCATTTTGTGTTGCATAAATGAATATACAGTGATACAATGTATATATATTTTTAAGGAAGAAGAAATCAATGCGCGCCGATGTTTTTCTTTATAAAAACGGAATAGCAAAAAGCCGGACTTCGGCGCAATCTTTGATTACAGGAGGCGTCCTGTTCAGGGGAACGTTAATTGAAAAACCTTCCTTTGATTTGCCCGATGACGCAGACACATCCGACATTGAAGTGCTCAACCCTGAAAGATATGTTGGCAGGGGCGGACTCAAACTCGAAAAGGCAATCGATTCTTTCGGACTTGATGTTAATGGAATAGTTGCAATTGATTTGGGAGCCTCTACAGGCGGATTTACCGATTGTTTGCTGCAGCATGGTGCATCAAAAGTATATGCCGTAGATGTAGGCCATGACCAGCTGGACTCAAGATTGCTGCAAAACCCAAAAGTGGTTAATATGCAAGGCACGGATGCAAGAACAATTAACCCAGATATGTTCAGTGAACCCATATCTTTTATTTGTTCTGACTTGTCCTTCATATCTCAGACAAAAGTGTTCTCTGCCGTGTATGACACTCTTACAGATAACGGAATATTTGTTAGCCTCATAAAGCCTCAATTTGAAGCCGGTCACATCAACACCAAAAATGGAGTAATAAAAGATAAGAACATTCATTACAAAGTAGTGAATGAAGTTATAGATAAAGCCCAAACATCAAAACTATTTGCTGAACAATTTACCACTTCCCCGATTAAAGGAGGAGACGGCAACAAAGAATTTTTGGTATTGTTCAGAAAAAACGGATCAAGAAAAGTAACTGAAGCTTTCATAAAAAAACAATAATTTGCGAGGAACAAAATGAACGAGAGTGAAAACGTAAAAAGAATTGCGGTCTTTCCAAATCCGGATAAAGACCCGGATTTTTCTTACACAAAGGAAGTTGTAAGAATACTCAACGGTGCAGGAATAAAAGTCTGCATTGACAGAAGGTATCATTACTCTGTAGGTGAAAAGCCGGGTATGGTTGAATACTATACCTACATTGAAGAACTCATGAGTTCATCAGATTTTGTTGTAGTTCTCGGCGGAGACGGAACAATTCTAGATATCTGTGAACGAGCTGCACTTCACGAATTGCCTATAGTCGGAGTCAATTTGGGTCATTTAGGTTTCTTAGCTACAGTTGAGAGCGACAACCTGGAAGAACTGGCAAAATTGGCAACGGAAGAATATTTCGTTGATGAAAGAATGATGATGGAAATTCAGATACGTGATGGCAGTATTATCCGAGAGCTTTGTGCTTTGAATGACTTGGTTGTTTCAAGCAGTGTCGGAGCAAAAATTGCAGATTTCAAAATTTGTTGTGACGGAAATACCGCTTTAAATCTTAAAGCAGATGGCATTATCATCGCTACACCAACTGGATCTACTGCTTATTCTCTGTCAGCCGGCGGACCGATAATTGACACATCAACTGAAACATTCTGTGTCACCCCTATTTGTCCACATTCTTTTGCATCCAGACCCATTGTTTTCTCAGGCAACTCATCACTTACAATCCAAGGTGAAACACAATCAAATCAAACAGATATTTGTGTTTGTGCAGATGGAAAAGAAGTATTCAAGGTATCAAAGGATGCTATGGTTGAAGTAATTAAGAGCGATCTTAAAACCAGACTGGTCAGAATCGGAAGCAACAGATTCTATGATATTATAAGCACAAAAATGTTCGGAAGGTAAAACAAGGAAATGAAAAACACTAGACACGCAAAAATATTGGAAATAGTAAACAACGAAGATATAGATACACAGGAATTACTGTCTCAAAGACTCAGAGAGTGCGGATTTGACGTCACACAGGCAACTGTTTCAAGAGATATTAATCAACTCGGACTTGTTAAAAAACCGGGCGGAATAAATCATTACAAATATGTTGCTCCTGAAACAAAAGAAACTGCTTTTGAAAGAAAATTCATCAACATTTTAAAAGAAACAGTAATCAGTGCAGACAATGCGGGAAATATAATCGTTATCAAAACATATCCGGGCATGGCAAATGCAGCAGCTGCTGCTATTGACCATATAGCAAACAACAGAATAGTCGGAACCATAGCAGGCGATGACAACATTTTCGCAGTTACAAAACTGTCTGAAGAAGCTTCCGTTTTTGCAGGACAAATTAACGAAACGCTAAGAAAATAATCCATACAGAGGCACCATATGTTATCTGAATTGCAGATTAACAATATAGCAATAATCAAGGAGCAAACCATTAGATTTGCTCCTGGTTTTAATGTCCTCACAGGTGAAACGGGAGCAGGAAAATCAATCATCATTGATTCAGTCGGATTGATAGCAGGAGCAAGGGCTTCCAAAGAAAGTCTACGATCCGGAGAGAAAAAAGCTGTTGTAACTGCACTTTTCACAGATATTAATGACTATACAAAAAATGAGCTTGAAAAATTCGGTGTTACATGCGAGAACAGAGAGTTGTCAATTTCAAGGGAAATAAATGAATCAGGCAACGGAGTTGCAAGAATCAATGGTAAAACCATTCCTTTAATTCAATTAAAGGATATAACTCCCCTTCTCATTAACATACACGGTCAACACGCAAGTCAAGCTTTGCTCGATGAAGAAAACCATATCAAGTATCTTGATGAGTTTTCAAATACAGAAAAAGAACTGGAAAAATATTCAGTCCTTTATGCTGAGGCATCAGAGATAAAATCAAAAATTTCCGAATTGACAAAAGATGTCCGAGAAAAGAACAGACGCATTGAAATGCTGAAGTTCCAGATAAATGAAATAAAAGACGCATCACTTAAATCAGGTGAAGAAGACGAACTTTCAAGGCTGAAAATCAAGGCTGAAAATGCCGAAAAACTATCTAAATACGCCAAGTTCATCTATAAAGCTCTATATCAGAACGATAAGGGCAATTCAGCTTCAGATCTAGCCACAAAGGCAACAGAAGCTATCGATGCCTTAAGTGAAGTTCTCCCCAAGTCAAGCGAGTATTCTGAATATTTGACCAACTTCACATACATGTGTGAAGACATAGCTGAAACAGTTATGAAAGAATGTGGGTCGGATATTCAGGATCCGGGAAAACTGCTTGACCAGATAGAATCAAGACTTGATTTAATAAGAACACTTAAGCGCAAATACGGAAACACTGTAGAAGAGATAATTGATTTCAAAAACAAGGCTGAAACCGAACTGAATGAACTTGAAACTGCAGATGACAGAATAATTGATCTTAAACACAATCTCGAACAGATTACAAAAGAAATGTCAGCCCTCTGCTCAATCATCACACAAAAAAGAAAAACTGCAGGAAAAGCGCTTGAGAAAAAAATGACTGAAGAACTTGTTTTTCTTGAAATGAACAAAGTGAGTTTCTCTGTCGATATTTCCAAGTCTGATGTTTACAGACCGGACGGAATTGATATTGTAAGGTTCTTAATATCCGCTAACGCAGGTGAGCCTCTGGCTCCTCTGGCCAAAATAGCATCAGGCGGCGAATTGTCAAGAACTATGCTTGCTTTGAAGAGTGCTCTTGCTGACAAAGAAAAAACACCGACCTTGATATTTGATGAAGTTGATACCGGAATATCAGGCAAAACATCATACAAGATCGGCGTTAAATTAAAGTCTTGTTCTAAGACTGCTCAAGTAATTTGTGTCACTCATTCCCCTCAGATTGCATCTCAGGCTGATTTGCACCTTCTTGTTTCAAAACATGAGAAAAACGGAAGAACATTAACTTCGGTGCAAGAGTTGGATATTGAAGGACGAACCAAAGAAATAGCGCGTATAATAGGCGGAGAAACAGTGACAGATAAAACAATCAAAGCTGCTGAAGAAATGATAAGAGGATAAAAAAATACGGTGGACAGAGTCCACCGATTTTTTATTCATCTTTAATTTAATTCGTTCAGTTTACTGCATCATAGTAAACACGGATAACAATGTTCTTATCCATGATTGCAACTACTACTGGAATTCTTGCCTGATATCCAGGGATTTCAGGAGATACGACCTGAACCTTTGTTCCATCTACGTATCTGTACTGATAAGGCTGGCTCAATGTGCTTCCGTCAGCGTTGTCTAAGTATTGAATTGTAAGCCAATACAATGCAGGTTCTGTTTCTTCGGTAGTTGTAACTTCTTCAGTTGTTGTAACTTCTTCAGTTGTAGTAACTTCTTCTGTTGTTGTAACTTCTTCAGTTGTAGTAACTTCTTCTGTTGTTGTAACTTCTTCAGTTGTAGTAACTTCTTCTGTAACATTAGTAACTTCTTCTTTAGTAGTCGTTTCAACAGTAGTAGATTCAGTTGTTTCGTCAACTTTCTGTGAGCATGAAACTATAGCCAAGATAACAAGACAAACTGCCATTACCAAAGCAAATACCTTAACCATTGACTTCATTTTACTATCTCCTTAACGTTATGATTTTCTTAATTTGAAACCCAATCTATTTCCAACCAATACACTAAATGGTATGAATTTCTTGCGGTCACATATCTATACGCATATATTATAATCATTACACTTTGTAAAATCAACAATATTTTTTTATTTTTTATGCAATTTTTCTTTTTGTGCATTTTTTACTGACAAGTGTTTATAATCTGCAGTGTTTTTTTGCATTTTTACCGCATTGTGAAAAGAAAAACCGGTAGTTGTTGACTTTTTCCGTCAATTGATGATATAATTTCCGCGTTAGCTGTGATGAAGAGAGTAAATGTATTGAAGTTTTCAGAGAATTGTCGGCTGGTGAAAGACAATAACAACGGTACATCGAAGTACACTTCTGAGCTGCACGCTGAACAAAATAGTAGGCGTTGCCGGGTATGCCCGTTACAGCTGAGAGTCTATGACTTGATAAGGCATTTGTTGCGAAGCAAATGCAAACTGAGGTGGTAACACGAACATTTCGTCCTCTGCTCTATGCGGGGGACTTTATTTTTTACATGCGAAAGGAAATCAAAATGGACATTTTACAAGAATTCAGAGACAGAGATCTTATTGCTCAGACAACGGATATTGATGCTATAGAAAAGGCATTTGCCGAAGGTCCTGTCACTTTCTATATTGGTTTTGACCCTACTGCGGATAGTTTGCACGTTGGACACTTTATGCAGATGAAGATCATGTCTCACATGCAAAAAGCAGGCAATAAACCTATCGCCCTTTTCGGAGGCGGCACTGGCATGATCGGAGATCCTTCAGGAAAAACCGACATGAGAAAAATGATGACAAAGGAAACAATTCAGCACAACGTAGATTGTTTCAAGGTTCAGATGGCAAAATTCATTGACACAAGCGACGGCAAGGCTATTTTTGTCAACAACGCAGATTGGTTAATGGATCTCAACTACATCGAATTTCTGAGAGAAGTTGGCGTGCATTTTTCAGTCAACAGAATGCTCACTGCTGAGTGCTACAAGTCAAGAATGGAAAAAGGACTTACCTTCCTTGAATTCAACTACATGCTCATGCAGAGTTATGACTTCTACAAACTGAACGAGATGTACAACTGCAGACTTGAATTCGGCGGAGACGATCAGTGGTCTAACATCATAGGCGGTGTTGAACTGCTCAGAAGAAAAAAACAAGTCGATGCATTCGGAATGACATTCAAACTCCTAACAAACAGCGAAGGCAAAAAAATGGGAAAAACCGAAAAAGGCGCTGTTTGGCTCGATGCAGAAAAGACAACTCCTTACGAGTTCTTCCAGTACTGGAGAAACGTGGGAGATGCTGACGTTATCAAATGCATGAAAATGCTCACCTTCATTCCTGTTCCGGAAATCGAAGAATACAGAAAACTCGAAGGTTCTTCTGCTATCAACGAAGCAAAAGAAAGACTTGCTTATGAGTTGACTCTCCTCATTCACGGCAAAGACGAAGCAGACAAAGCTCTTGCAACTGCAAAAGACGTATTCTCATCAGGAAAAGTAAGCGAAGATATGCCGACTACTGAACTTTCCGAATCCGATTTAACTGATGGTCAGATTGGCGTTTTGGATCTTATGACAATCGGAAAACTTGCCGCTTCGAGAGGCGAAGCAAAGAGATTGATTATGCAGGGCGGCGTAGTTATGGGCGAAGAAAAAGTCGACAACTTCAACACAATGGTTGATGCCGAAAAACTCAGAGACCAGGGTCTTGTCATAAGAAAAGGCAAAAAAGTCTTCCACAGATTCACAATTAAATAAAAAATTAGAGTGCTGTCTTCACTGCGGTTGCAGTTTGACAGCACCCTTTTTCTATCAAATAAGAATACTATTCTTTCAAGGATTTGCGGAGAGTTGCAAATTTCGCAGATTTCTGTTCGAGTTCCGCAAATGAACTCTCTGACGGAATGTCTTTCATTCCGGATTCCATGAAGTTTCTGAGAACGCCCACGAGAACAAACGGACGGATGAAGTTTGAATGGATGAATCCCCAGATTACAAGTCCAATCACTGCTGCAATTATGAGCATAAGTGTTGTGGGATTGGTCAGCAGCTCATGTATTTCTATGTTTTCACGTGTTGACAATTCAGCAAGTTCGCTTGCCAGTTTTGCAAAAGTATTCGGCATTGACTGGAAAATGAGATACGAAATTCCGAAGAATGGACCTCCTACCAGTACGAGAGAAGCAAGTCCCATGCCAAATATGCGGCCGACGTTCTTTGCAAAGGATTTTCCGTGTTTGAAGAAAAGAACTGCACCTTCAAGGGTAGCCTTTGCACTGCTTGTATCTTTTCTGAAGAACACCCAGCCGAGGCAGCAGTCGCACATATATGAAACTATTGTTTGAATGGCACTTGATATGGCTGAACCTACGGCACCGCCGTTTTCTCCGCCTATCGCATTGCCAAGTGCTGTAATACCGCGTCCAATCTGATTGAAGATTGCCTTGATTACTTTTGTCACAGCAAATAATGCTGCAACAGTTGCAAATCTTTCCTTTACTACTTTTTTGCCTTCCTTGTATACATTGTCCGGAAGCTTGTTTTCAGCTATTCCGTAAGTCATCATAGCTATTTGACCGGCCTTTATTGCATAAGAAATAAAGTGACCTACAAATGCCGCAATAACTATTCCGACAAACAAACCGATGACCATTCCGAGCATTCCCATGCTGTTAACTTTGTCCATTATGAGGAATCCTGCGGTTGCAAGTCCGGCTACGACAGCCAGCGTAATGAGATCGATAACGAGTTTGTGAATCGAAAAACACAATGTTTTCTTGTACAGTTCTTTGTTGCTCATCTGAATTATTTCTCCTTTTTGTATATTGTTTTTTTTTTGACCATTTATGTAAGATGTTTTAACTACTTCACATCTACAATAATGTTCTCCCCATCTGAATCAACTGATATCTTTTTCAGTTTTTTCTTGTATCCAGCAATCAGTTTTTCTGCTGCTACATCCTCAACATTTTTGGTTATATATCTGCGCATGTTTCTTGCTCCGAATTTCGGAGAATATGACTTTTCGGCTATGCATTCAATTGCCTTGTCTGTCCATGTCAAAGACAAGCCCTTTGACAGCAGTGCAGATTTCAGATCGCCCATCATAATTGATGCAATCTTCTTGAAATCATCCTTGTCGAGGGATCTGAAAGTGATTATTTCATCTACCCTGTTTATAAACTCAGGTCTTAAGAATTCAAGAAGCGCTTTTTCAGTTCTGTTTTCGGAAATCTGATCTGTTGTTGCTCCGAATCCTGTCATATTCATTCCCGTTGAACTACCCGCATTTGTAGTCATAACTATAATGCAGTTGTCAAATTTGACTTCGACGCCTCTTGCGTCAGTTACTCTGCCGTCATCAAGGATCTGAAGTAATATGTTGAGTACATCCGGGTGAGCTTTTTCAATTTCATCAAACAGTACAACCGAGTAAGGTCTTCTTCTGATTTTTTCAGTAAGCTGGCCTGCATCATCATATCCGACATATCCCGGAGGTGATCCGATGAGTTTTGACACGGTGTGCTTTTCCATGTATTCACTCATGTCGAGTCTTATCATTGATTCGGGTGAACTGAACAAATCATTCGCTAGGACTTTTACAAGTTCCGTTTTACCTATACCGGTCGGACCTGCAAATATGAATGAAGCAGGTTTTCTCTTGTATGACACTCCTGCTCTGCTGCGCTTGATTGCTCTTACAACAGCATCGACAGCTTTGTCCTGACCGATGATTCTGGATTTTAATCTATCAGCTAAACCATTGAGTCTTTCAAATTCGTTTGCTGTAATAGAACCGGCAGGAATTCCTGTCCAAACTTCAACTACGTGAGCCAATGCATCAAGATCGAGTTCGATAGTAGACATCTCAACTTTGAGCTTTTCATATTCCTGCTCATTTTTCAATGTTTCGGACTTGATCTCTGCAACCTCTTCATATCTCCTGTTTGTGTCTTCTTCTTTTTCATCCTTGTCAGGCTGCTTGTCTTCGAGATCTTTTTCTTTTGATTTGAGTTCTTCAAGTTTCTTTTCAACTTCATCAACTCTTGACAATATAGGAGAATTCAAAGCCACATATGAAGCTGCTTCGTCAATAAGGTCGATAGCTTTATCCGGAAGATATCTGTCTGTGATATATCTTTCAGACAACTCAACCGCACTGTTCACTATCTCCTCTGAGATATGAATTCTGTGGTAATCTTCATAATACTTCTTGATTCCGTCAAGCATCTGCTTGGCAGTTTCAATTGAAGGTTCTTCGACATAAATCGGCTGGAAACGACGCTCCAAAGCTGTGTCTTTTTCTATGTATTTTCTGTACTCTGCCAGAGTTGTAGTACCAATAATCTGAATCTCGCCTCTTGACAGTGCAGGCTTAAGAATGTTTGCTGCATTCATACTGCCTTCAGAATCTCCGACACCTACGATGCTGTGAACTTCATCGATTACGAGTATTATATTTCCCAAAGCTTTGACTTCTTCGATCAGACCTTTGATTCTGCTTTCAAATTGGCCTCTGAACTGAGTTCCAGCAACAAGCGCAGTCAAATCAAGAAGATGTACTTCTTTATCTCTGAGCTTATATGGAACGCTGCCTTCTGCAATTTTTTGAGCAAGTCCTTCTGCAATAGCAGTCTTTCCTACACCTGCTTCACCGATAAGACAAGGATTGTTCTTTTGTCTTCTTGTGAGTATCTGCATTGTTCTTGAAACTTCTTTTTCTCTGCCTATTACAGGATCAAGCTTTCCGTCTTTTGCAGCTTGTGTAAGGTCGCGACAATACATCGGAACAAATTTTCTGTTAAATGGTCTTTTTTCTTTCTTTTGTTCCTGATAATTCTTTCCGTTCCTTCCCAAACCATTGTTCTTGATGTTCGGGTTTTCCGGATTGTCCTTTTGAGGAAGGTTTCCAATCGGACCGAAATTCATCTGATTGAGCATCTTGCCTATGTCAAGAGATGGTGCATGTGGAGAATTCTCGTCTTCATCGCCGTTTTGGTTTGCTGAAAGCAACTCACCCATGCTGTCTTCCATACCCTCTAAATCTTCATCGGAAATGCCCAGTTTTTGAATTATATTGTTAACTTGAGGAATGCCTATTTCTTTTGCGCATTTCAAGCAGAGACCTTCATTTTTGGTCTCTCCGTTTTCTATTTTAGTTACAAATATT
The DNA here is from genome assembly GCA_016282315.1 of Clostridiales bacterium. Classification (GTDB taxonomy): domain Bacteria; phylum Bacillota; class Clostridia; order Oscillospirales; family CAG-272; genus CAG-841. The sequence goes on from JAEEKG010000075.1 coordinate 49,728, forward strand.
ACTGCCATTCTCTTGTGGCATCTTGAACATAATTGCATCTTTTAATCTATCCATTTCCGGCATAAAGCCTAATTGTTTTCGCTTGTTAATTAACCCATGAAGAGGTTCAATATCAGTGATACCGGGTTAAAGTTCATAAATATCTTGTAGTAAACCGTATCCGCCAGTTCCATGCTGAATGCATTGGGGTAACTCGATGATAGCCACGGCAGAATCGTACTTGCAAAGAAGTGGGACAAAAGCCATGTGATCATAAAACCTTCAACAACACCGAGTACAACTCCGAGCACTACATTCACCGGGTTCAGAGGAGATTTTTTCAATATGCCCGTAACAATCAATGCAATCAAAGCTATAACAAGTTTTGTTACAAAGAAAATTACCAAAAAGGCCATAATGTATGAGAAAGCAAGAGCCATGTAATTGTTCATTACCTGGTTTGCCTGAGCTGATACTTCTCCGTTTTCATTGAATGCTTTGGCAGCATATGTGAGAACTGTCTGAATTTTATCCCACAACGATGTTGTACCACTGAAATCAGGCATTTCGACATCAGTTATCATTGTCTGAACAAACGGCATTTTTTGAATTACGTTTGCCAGTGGATCACAGAAAATGTATGCGAGTAAGGCAGAAATAATAAACGAAACCATTCCGGCTAATTGTTTGACAAATCCCTTCTTCATTCCGACAATACCGCAAATAATTACGATAAGCAAAAATACAGATGGGACTATATAATTGGAAATCATTGTTCCGCCTCCTTTTCCGTTTCTAATAGACCTGTGTGATCATCATAACACAAAATGATTTTTCCGGAGTTCAACATTACCATGTCCATAACTCCCTCATAATCATTCAGTGTAACAACTCCATTAATTGAAGAATACAATCCTTTTGTTGTGAGTACGAACATTTTATCTTCAGAAAAAATGCATTGCAATGTTTTGCCTTCACAATTAACAATAAGTTTACTTTTTCCTTCTTTTGTTAACAAAGTGAGGGTTGATACACCATTGTTGTATGTCACAAAAACAACAAAAGAGTCGTCGCTGAACACTCTGAAAAGATTGCCTTCAATTTCTATTTTTGCTGTTTCTTTGTTTGATGAATCATAAAGTCTTATGTATTTGTCTGTTACGCTGTAGAGCGTGTTGGAAAGGTAACCTGTTTGTATTGATACCTCTCCTTCGTTTTTTTCTTCGAATATTATTTTTTTATCGCTTATGTTGTAAACGACGATGTGTGAATTTCTGAACGATTCTCCCTGCTCCTGAATCAGGAATACAGCTCTGTCTTCGCTCTCGTTTAAAGCACAACTATAAATTGTGTCGCTTGTTTTTTCGGTTGATAAAACGGATTTGAAATCTTTGCTGAACACTTCTCCGTTCATTTCCGAGCCCGAAGTGTGCAATGTTATAAAGCCGCCTTTTTTTCCAGTCACGACACTAGACAATGTGTTTCCGGCATTCAAAGAATAGATCTCGGAATAGTAGTTATACAAGTGTATGTTTCCGTCGTTTGTGTTGTAACTACAAAGATATTTGCCATTCTTACTTAGTCTGTCAGAGCCGTTGTCAAAGCTTGCAAGTCTGATGCCGCTTAAGCTGTATATGTTCAGCACTCCGTTTGACAACACCACAAACTGATTCTCATAAATGCCAAATTTCGAGTCGAGCGAGGGTGAATAATATATTCCTTTGTATTCAGCATTCACTAGTCTTGGATTTATCCTCAGATAGTTGAAGAAAGAGTCAAGACTGTTTATAGATAACTTGGATCTTCCGGCTATTGAAGTTATAACCGTGAACAATATAAGCACTATGAGGGTCACATATTTCAAAATGCGGAATATCTTAACGCGCTTTGAATAGTAATCGTTTTTTTGTTCGCTATCCAAAATCTGCCCCTCCCTTCAAAGCTTCATTAGCTTATAAGATTCTCCTTTACGTATTCGTTATCCAAGAACACTTCATCCAAAAACAATCCGCATCCCGGAAGGGTTCTTCCGGCCTCTTTTCTCTCGCAATTGTTTATGATTTCTTTGACATCTTCACTTTTTAGCTTCTTTTCAGATACTTCAAGCAAAGTGCCGCATATGATTCTGACCATGTTGTAAAGGAATCCGTCTGCAGCTATTCTTATCTTTACGTAATTCCCGTCTCTTTTAACCGAGCACTCGGAAATTGTTCTTACTGTGTTTTCTATCTCGCTTCCGCTTGCCATAAATGACTTGAAATCGTGCTTGCCTATAAAGTACTCAGCTGTCTTGTTCATAACAGAGTCATCGATTTCTCTTGGATAATAGAATGATCTGTCGCAATCAAAAGGGTCGGGAGTCTGGGTATTTCTTATGACATACTCATATCTTTTACCAATAACTGCTCTTTTGATTCTGAAATCATCCTTGACAGTCCACGAACCGTTAACACAAATATCTTCAGGCAAAAAAGTGTTCATTGCCTTTGTGAAATTATCCGGAGGAATACTAGGACAGTCATCAGATTGAACACATGCATAATATTCTCTTGCGTGAACTCCCGTGTCAGTTCGACTGCATCCGGATACAACAGCATTGTTCTTAGCAAATATTGTATTGGCAGCTCTTTCAAGTTCGCCTTGAATTGTAATCTGATTAGGCTGAATCTGAAAACCGCAGTATTTTGTGCCTAGATAAGATATTTTTATCAGGTATTTCATACGATGTAGAAAGGCAAATAAGTGTTAATGACAATCATGACGGCAATCAAAGATGCCACAAGTACAAGCCATAAAAAGTCATAATACTTGAATTTCAACTTTGTCATTTTTGTTCTGCCTTCTCCTCCTCTGTAGCATCTGCACTCCATTGCAATTGCAAGTTCATCAGCTCTTCTGAATGATGAAACAAACAGCGGAATTAGAATCGGGATAATTGCCTTGATTCTCCTGATTATGTTTCCTGTTGAAAAATCTGATCCCCTTGCCTTTTGAGCCGCCATTATCTTGTCTGTCTCTTCAACGATTGTAGGAATGAATCGCATAGCAATTGTCATCATCATTGAAAATTCATGTACTGGCAAATGCAGTTTTCCAAGTGGAGCCAACATTTGTTCAAGTCCGTCTGTTAGAGCAATCGGAGATGTTGTATATGTCAGAATTACACTTGTTCCTATGATAATGCAGGCAATTCTTGTCAGCATATATACTGCTGAAATGATACCTTCAAGGTAGATGTTTATTATCCAGAAAGAAACCAATAATGTGGAAGAGTCTTTGGGCTGGTACCAGAAGATATTTATGATTCCCGTTATAACCACAATAAAAATCAATGGTTTCAGGCTCTTCAGAATTGTCTTAATCGGTATCCTGGAAACAATCACAAGCAGAATTGCAGTCAACAGCATAAAGCCGTATGCAACAGCAGATCTTGCAAAGAAGACTGAAACTATATACACAATTGCCGTTATAAGTTTCATCCTTGGATCAATTTTGTGAATGGGAGAATCTATCGGGAAATACTGTCCGAGAGTGATGTCTTTAAGCATGATCATCACCGCCTTCAAACAGTTTCATTATCTGAGAAACTGCATCAGTCGATGTATAAGCACCTGTGTCGACATCATATCCCATTTCTTTAAGTTCCATAAGTATCTGAGTAGCTTGCGGAACCATAAGCCCTACACTTGTAAGCTCACTTGAATGAGAAAATACTTCTTCTACTGAGCCTGATAAGAAGACCCTGGAGTCTGACATCACAACTATGTTGTCGCAAAACTCTGCCATGTCTTCCATGCTGTGGCTTATTATTATCAAAGTTGACTTTGTGTCGTCTTTGTATTTTCGTAGTCTCTCAAAGATTTCTCTTTTTCCTGATGGATCAAGACCTGCAGCAGGCTCATCCAACACAAGAATTTCCGGTCGCATTGCCATTATTCCGGCAATTGCGGCTCTTCTCTTTTGTCCACCTGAAATGTCGAATGGAGACATGTCAAGAACGTCTTCCGGAAGACCAACGAATTTGATTGATTCGATAACTCTTTCGTTAATTTCTTCTGCACTGAGCCCCATGTTCTTAGGACCGAAAGAAATGTCTTTTCTTATAGTCTCATCAAAGAGTTGATACTCCGGATACTGGAATACCAGGCCTACCTTGAATCGGACTTCCCGTATTTTCTTGGGCTCGCTCCAAATATTCTTGTCATTTACGTACACTTCACCTGATGACACTTTGAGCAATCCGTTCAGAAGTTGTGACAATGTACTTTTGCCCGATCCTGTATGACCTATTATTCCGGTAATCTTTCCCTGTTCAAACTGGATATTAACATCGTTTACAGCTGCCTTTTCAAAAGGAGTATCCTTGCTGTAAACATAAGAAACATTCTTAAATTCAGCTATTGTCATTGCGCTCTCCTTTTCTTGAGAGCCTCAGCAATGTTCAACGCCGCATTATGAGGATCCAAACCATTTGTATCTATTTCTATGCCCTTTTCTGAAAGCATGTTCAATATCTTTTTTGATTGAGGCAATTCAAGTCCTGTTTCTTCTATCAATTTGTCATTTGAGAAGATTTCTTTGGGAGTTCCGTCTGCAGAAATCCTGCCATTGGATAAAATCAGTATTCTGTCCGCATTGACAGCTTCATCCATATGGTGAGTAATGAGAATTATTGTTTTTCCCATTTTCGCAAGCTTTGTTATTGTCTGCATTACTTCTCTTCTTCCGATAGGGTCAAGCATTGCAGTTGATTCGTCAAATATTATTACTTCAGGAGATAATGCAATTATTCCCGCTATTGCCACTCTTTGCTTCTGGCCTCCGGACAATTGACTTGAGGAGTGTTTTGAAAATTCTTTCATTCCGACAATGTCCAAGGCTTCATCTACTCTTCTTCGGATTTCGGTTGGTTCAAGTCCCAGATTTTCAGGTCCGAATGCAACATCTTCTTCAACTATAGTTGCAACCATCTGGTTATCCGGGTTCTGGAAGACCATGCCAATTTTCTTTCTTATCTCGTATTCCTGATCTTCAGTTGTTTTGTCATCAAATTGGTTTCCAAACAGTTCGAGCGTGCCTGATGTTGGTTTATTGACCAAGCTGAATACTTTTGCAAGGGTGCTTTTTCCGGAACCATTGCGGCCGAGGATGCAGACAAACGAGCCCTTTTCTATTTCCAAGCTGATGTCAAAAAGGACTTGTTTTGTTTTGTTGTCGCTGTCATACTGAAAATTTAGATTTTCGGTCTTAATAACCGTTTCTGCCATACTATGATTCCTTTGTTATTTTTTCGTCCATCTGGCTGTTCCGCCACAAGGCAGACATGCACCTGTCTGGGTCACTTTCAACCCAAGTTCATCGCACTCTATATTTCCGCCTTTTAATGCTAATTTCATCAAATATCCAATTGAGGATGGTGAAAGACCTGTAGTATACGAATTAACTATGAAAAACAATGGATTATCTGACATCAGTTTTGCTGCTGACTCTATGAATTGACCTATATTGTCTTCCAGTTTCCAAACTTCGCCCGATGGTCCTCTTCCGTATGAAGGAGGATCCATTATGATGCCATCGTATTTGTTACCGCGTCTTATCTCTCTTTCGATAAACTTGTTGCAATCATCGACAATATATCTGATATGAGCGTCTTCCAGTCCGGATAAAGCGGCATTTTCCTTAGCTTGTGCAACCATTCCCTTTGCTGCGTCAACATGGCATACCGATGCCCCTGCAGCGGCAGCTGCAATTGTGGCTGCACCAGTATATGCAAACAGATTCAGAACTTTTATTTCTCTGTTTGCTTTTCTGATTTTATCCTGAATAAAATCCCAGTTTGCTGCCTGTTCCGGAAAAACACCTGTGTGCTTGAATCCCATGGGTTTTACTTTCAAAGTGAAATCAGCATATGAGATGGTCCAGAATTCCGGAACATCTTTTTTTATCCAGCTTCCGCCTCCGCCTTCTCTGTCATAAACAGCGTCGGCTTTATTCCACAGCGGACTCTTTTTCTGATTCTTCCAGATTACCTGAGGGTCTGGTCTTGAAAGTATATATTTTCCCCATCTCTCAAGCCTTCTTCCGTCGGAACAATCCAGGAGCTCATAGTCTTTCCAATTGTTTGATGAAATCATTGTTTCCTCTTAAATGTTTGTGTCAAATTTGATTTGCGCACTGCTGATTTTGTTATATGGTATGCCAAGGTGCTCATAAGCAATTCTTGTCACACATCTTCCTCTTGGGGTTCTGTTGATAAATCCGAGTCTCATAAGGTAAGGCTCATAAACATCTTCTATTGTTATGGGTTCTTCATCGATAATGGCTGCCAGAGTGTCAATTCCGACCGGACCTCCGTTGAATGTCCCGATTATTGTTTTGAGTATTCTTCTGTCGACATCGTCAAGTCCTATTTCGTCGATGTCAAGCAATTTGAGGGCTTCTTCTGCCATCTCATCGGTTATAATACCATTGCCTTTGACCTGAGCATAATCCCTGACTCTTCTCAGAAGTCTGTTTGCAACTCTAGGTGTGCCTCTTGATCTCTTAGCAAGTTCCGTCAAACCGGATTCAGATATTTCAACATCAAGAATTCCCGCACTGCGCTTGAGAATTCTCTTTATTTCATCATCGTTGTACAGATCGAGTTTTAACAGTATTCCGAATCTGTCATGAAGAGGTGTAGAAATCTGACCTGCCCTTGTTGTAGCACCTATAAGTGTGAATTTAGACAAATTCATTTTTAATGTATTTGCAGCCGGGCCCTTTCCTGTTATGAGGTCAAGGGTATAGTCCTCCATTGCAGGATACATTACTTCTTCACTTATTCTGTTAAGTCTGTGAATCTCATCAATGAACAATACATCGTGCTCATCCAGGTTTGTCAGAATAGCAGCTAAATCTGCAGGCTTTTCTATGGAAGGGCCTGATGTGGTTTTCAAGTTAACTCCCATTTCGTGGGCAATGATTGTAGCCAGAGTTGTCTTACCGAGTCCAGGAGGCCCATAAATCAGAACATGGTCCAGTGACTCACCTCTCTGTTTTGCTGCATCTATACTGATTCTGAGAGTCTTCTTTGCCTTTTCCTGTCCGACATAATCTTCCAGAGTCTGTGGGCGAAGGCTCAGTTCAACTGTTGCATCATCATATGACAGATGTTCATCAAGCAATCTGTCTTCTTGTTCATCAATCTTTTTGACTTTGCTTTTTTCTATTGCCATATTTCGCTCACTTTCCTGAATTATATCTGCGCAATGCTTCACGCATTACTTCTTCCACTGTGCTTCCCGTTGTATCTTTAACAATTCTTATTGCATCTGCTTTGCTTATACCGAGAACAATAAGACCATCTATTACATCTTTCTGAACACTGGATATACTCTGAGTTGATGAAACATCGACAAGTTCACTTCCGTCTTCTGATTCAATCAGAGCTATTCTCTCTTTCAGTTCAAGAATAATTCTCTCAGCTGTCTTCTTACCTATTCCTTTAGCTCCGGATATCAGTTTGACGTCACCCGTAACTATGGCGCTTGCCAGTCTCTCCGGAGAAAAAGCACTGAGAACAGATATTGCCGCTTTAGGACCTACACCGGATACATTGAGCAACTGTTTAAACATGTCAAGTTCGGGTTCAGTATAGAATCCGTACAACTCCATTGCGTCTTCTCTTACCTGTAAATATGTATACAGAGTCACTTCTTCCCCTATTCTTGTCAAATGAGAGAGCGTGTTGTTGGATACAGTCAGCATAAAGCCGACTCCTCCACAATCTATTACTGCTGTCTGAAGTGATGTACTTGCAAGTTTTCCCTTTAGATAATAAAACATGTTTTATCCTTTCTTTCGGAACTTAAACCAGTTTGGTTTTTCTTCCGTTATAGAAATCTTTTATTCTTGATCCTCTGCAATTGTGATGGCAAATTGCCAAAGCCAATGCATCTGCCGCATCATCCGGTTTTGGAATTGAATCCAGCTTCAATATGTTTTTAACCATTGTCTGCACTTGTTTTTTCTGTGCTCTTCCGTATCCGACAATTGTTTGCTTTACCTGAAGAGGAGTGTATTCATAAATGTCAACTTTCTTTTGCTTTGCAGCAAGCAGCACTACCCCTCTAGCCTCGGCAACGGCGATAGCTGTTGTCTGGTTTGTGTTAAAGAACAATTCTTCTATGGATATTTCAGCCGGCTGATATTCGTCGATTATTTCATTTAAGTCGTTGTATATAGTCAGCAATCTGTCTTCAATTTCCTGTCCGGCAGGAGTCGTAATGGCTCCGCAGTCAATCATCCTTATTTTTCCTTTTTCAGACTCAATCAATCCATATCCGACAATTGCAACCCCTGGGTCTATTCCAAGTATTACCATCGATTGCCTCCGTTAATTGTGTATAAACCTACAGTTGCAAACTGTGGATAATTGAGCTTTAAGTAACAAATAATGGCTTTAATGTCAGCATTTGTTACATCGATCAAAATGTCAAGTGAGTTATCTCTGGTCGCCTCTGATTGTGGCAAAACATCTGTTCTCAAAAGAGTTCCTTTGTTGTAGTCAACACACTTGAAAATGTTCTCTATTTCCGAATAATCTTCAAGAGTAATCCTGATTCTGAAAACCATATTGTCTTCTATGTGAGAATATAGCTTTGAAGAAACAAGAGCAAACTCAGTTGTGTTCTCTCCGTCGGGAGAATCAATCATTGTTGTCATTGCGATGAACAATTGATTGCTCTCTATAAATGAACAATAAGCACTGAGCCTTCCGTCTATTGTGTTGGAAACAGGAATAATCCCGAAATCCGCTTCGCCTTTAGAAACGGCGTCGCAAACATCCATAAAGTTGTCAGATTCTTTTGGAGAACAATTGGAAAACTTTGTTGCAAAAAACTCAAATGCTTCGTTTGTTTGTTTCCCTATAGTTGTGGCAATACTCACATCTTTTACCGTGCTCACGTTTTTTTCTCCGCTGAGCCAGTAAGTATAATCTTTAAACTCACTTTTTTCTGACTTTTCCGACAGCATTTTGGAAAATACTATTTTGTCGAATTCTGTGATGCTTTTTCTATAGAACTGGTATTGACCTTCATTTGGAGTACCAAAAGAGTTTTTAGGTACAAAAGAAACATTTTCTTCGTAATAACCGGGTATGCTTTCATCAAGACAAATTGCATCCATAACATCATCAAATTCTGAATGTTTAACAATCTCTTCAGAAAAAATGACGGACAAATCCTCCAGGTGAGCAATTCTCATCTCAAATCCATGAGAAATTGATTCATCTGTTCGTTTCATATTATCCGATATTATTTCGTAAATGTCGTTCTTTCCCAGTTCTTCCATAATTATCGTTAAACTATCTTGAATTTCAGACTTATGTCAAGTGATTTCACACTATGAGTTAGTGCCCCTATGCTTATTAAATCAACACCTGTTTCAGCTATTGCCTTCAGCTGTTCATTCGTCTTGTCTCCCATGTTTCCTGAAGCTTCTGTTATGGCTTGGCCGTTTATAAGTTCAACTGCCTGCTTTGTTTGTTCAAGGTTCATGTTGTCGAGCATTATAATATCTGCTTTAGCCTTTAAAGCTTCTTTTACTTGGTCCAGTGTCTCTGTTTCTACTTCTATCTTTATTGTGTGAGGCGCTTTTGCCTTAGCTGATTCAATAGCCTTTGTTATTCCGCCAGCTGCAGCTATATGGTTGTCCTTAATGAGGATGCCATCGGACAAACCGAATCTGTGGTTTGAACCGCCTCCTACTCTTACAGCGTACTTTTCAAGTTTTCTCATAAGAGGAGTTGTTTTTCTTGTGTCGGCAATCTTGGCATTCGTTCCTTCAATAGCCTTGACTGCCTGATTTGTTCTGGTGGCAATTCCGGACAATCTCTGCATAATGTTCAGACCTGTTCTCTCGCCTATCAGGATGGTTTTGGCTTCACCAGATACTTCGGCAATAACATCGCCTTTAACTACTGTGTCGCCGTCATTTTTTATCTTTTTGAAATTGACTTTTCCACCCAATAGTTCAAATACGCGACAAGCTATGTCAACGCCGCAAACTATGCCGTCTTCTTTTGCTATATATCTTCCGCTTGCTTGCGTACCGTCTTTGACAGTGCACTCGGTTGTGATATCTCCGTCACCTATGTCTTCGTTCAGTGCGGCAAGCAAAAATTCATCTGTCTTTCTGTCTAGTATCATAATCAGCCCTCTATGTAGTGAGCACCTATGCTCTCTTTTCTGTTGTTTGCTCCGTCGAGTATCATCTTGGCAGTGCAAACCATGTTGTAATAGTCATAATCCTCTTGCGTTACAAGTTTGAGTTTGTCTGCTTTTGCAGAAATATCATCAATCAATTCTTTGCCCTTTGCCAATCCCTGTCTTGTTCTTACAGCATTTGCATAAGTTGAAACTATCTTTCTGACTTCAAGCTGTTTTCTTTCAACATCCGTGCTTTCAATTGAGGAATTGTCTTTTGACACCTCAATATTTTTGACAGTTGGACGGAAATTATCATTTATGTATTCAGCAGCTCTTCTTCCGAACACAAGACACTCGAGCATTGAATTGCTTGCAAGTCTGTTTGCTCCATGTATTCCGGTCCATGCGCATTCACCTGCAGCATACAATCCATCTACATTTGTCTTGCCGTTCAGGTCTGTCTTTACACCACCCATCTGATAGTGTTGCGATGGCCTGATCGGTATGTACTCTCTCGGAACATCTATTCCCGATTCATGACACTTTTGATAAATAGTCGGGAATCTGTGTTTGAAGAACTCTTCGCTCATCGATGAAACATCAAGCCAGACGTTGTCAATATTCTCTTTTTTCATTTCAGCAAGAATAGCTCTTGTCACTATGTCCCTCGGAGCAAGATCGGCTCTCGGGTGCTTACCCTGCATAAATGCTTCGCCTCTCTGGTTTCTCAAAATACCGCCTTCGCCTCTTACAGCTTCGGAGATGAGAAATGCTCTTTCTGAATTTTCCATTGAGCCAATTGCCAGAGTGGTCGGATGAAATTGAACAAGTTCCATTCCATATGTTTCTGCTCCCGCTCTTACAGCTGAGCAAATACCATCACCTATAGCGCCCTTGGGGTTAGTTGTACTGAGATAAATATGGCCTATACCACCTGTGGCAAGAATAATGTTACTGCACTCAACAATCTTGTATTCACCATCATTAATCAATGCGCCGGTAACACCGTGCTCATCAGTGAAAAGATCCACCATGTATGTGTTGAATTTGACTTCAATGTTTTCCTTTGTAAGAGCTATTTCACCCAATCGTTTGGTTGTTTCTCTTCCCGTAGCGTCCCCGCCTGCATGAACAATTCTTCTGTGGCTGTGTCCGCCTTCCCTTGTTATTTCAAGGTCGCCTTCCGGGTTGTGATCAAATGGAACATTGTCAGCTATAAGTTCCTGAATATTCCTGGGTCCCTCATCAACAAGTACTTCAACAGCTTTTCTGTCGCACAGTCCTGCTCCAGCAACAAGAGTATCTTCGATGTGTGAATCAAAGAAATCATCAGGGGCAATTACAGAAGCAATTCCTCCCTGAGCCAGCCATGAGTTTGAACCATCAACCTGTGTCTTTGTTATAACAATTACTTTGTGATTTTTGTCGATATGAAGTGCTGAGTAAAGTCCTGCTATTCCTGAACCTATAATCAGTACATCGCATTGAACTCTTTCCAATTTCTCCGTATCTCCGGAATAAAGATACCTTTTCATTTTTCTTTCTCCTAAATTTTCATCATCCTGTCGAGTGGTGCAAATGCCTTGAGTCTCAACTCTTCTGGCATTGAAATCTCACCTATCTGGTCTCTCAGACAATCTCTGAGATTAATAAGCGATGTCATCTTCATATTTATGCAGACAAGGCTGGGTGTAAGAAGCCAGAATTTCTTATGAGGATTGTATTCTGTAAGCCTTTCAACAACACCATATTCAGTCCCTATAATGAACTCGTCAGCTGTTGACAATTCTGCTTCGCGAATAATTCCCGATGTACTTCCTACATAGTCAGCTAGATCCACCACTTCTTTTTCACATTCAGGGTGAACAAAAAGTCTTGCATTGGGATGCAGTTGTTTTGCTTTTAACACATCATCCCTTGTAATGTTTCTGTGGACAGGACAATAACCATAATAGAAATGAAACATTTTGTTTGGCAGTTTTCCTGCAACATATGCTCCTAAATTCTTATCCGGGACGAATATAATTTCATCTGAATCAAGGCTTTCACAAACTCTTACAGCATTAGAAGAAGTGCAACAAATGTCACTCTCTGCTTTGGTCTCAGCAGAAGAATTGACATAACAAACCACAGCTGCTTTTGGATGCTGAACTTTGAGTTCTCTGAGTTTGGACGCTGTTACCATGTCTGCCATCTGACAGCCAGCATCAGGTCTTGGCATTAATACTCTTTTTGTAGGATTTAGTATTTTGGCACTCTCGCCCATGAATTTGACACCACAGAATACAATAAGGTCATTCTCAGCCTCTTTTGCCCTTTTCGCCAATTCAAAAGAATCACCTACAAAATCCGCACATTTTTGTATTTCCAGTCTTTGGTAATAATGTGCCAGTACGAGAGCCCCCTTCTCCTTTTTGAGTTTTAGTATCTCCTCAATTAAAGATTCATTATCGTTCATAAAATGTACATGCCTCCTGACAATCCTCTTCTGTCAAATAGTGATTAATATATACAGTTTTTTAGCAAATTGCATAATCCGCCATAATACGGCATTGTATATTATATCACGCGCGTGTTAACTATACAAGTTAGCATAATATACAAGTTATGTGGCTTATTCTTTTGGTTTTTCATATGTCGTTTACAAAAACAACCAAAAAAAGTATAATTAAACCGATCAAAAACATACGGAGAGTTCAATGTACAAAGTATCACTTGCGCCAATGGCGGGAATGGCCGACCGGGCATTCAGAATTATGTGCAAACATCACGGCGCTGAATACATGACAACTGAAATGATATCCGCCAAAGCTGTTTGTTATGGCGACAAAAAGACATACGAAATAGCCAAAATTGACAAAGATGAATTGCCTTCAGCAATACAGATATTCGGATCAGAACCCGAATTCATGGGAAAAGGCACATATCTGCTTTTGGACTGGTCAATTAAAGAAGGTATCATCCCTGCTGCAGTCGACATAAACATGGGCTGCCCCGTTCCGAAAATAACGAAAAACGGCGAGGGATCATCCCTGATGAAAAATCCGGATCTTGCCGGAAAGATAATCGATGAAGTGGTTAAAAACTCAGGTAATATTCCCGTGACGGTAAAAATGAGACTTGGGTGGGATTCAAACAGCATCAACGTTTTGGATTTTGCCAAAATGGCAGAAAGTCACGGAGCAAGTTCCATCTGCATTCACGCAAGAACCAAAGAACAAATGTATACTCCTTCAGTTGACTGGTCGTGGATAACAAAAGTCAAGAATGAAGTTTCGATTCCGGTTGTGGGAAACGGAAACATATTCTCTTCCGAAGATGCTTTGAATATGTTCAATAAAACGCATTGTGATGCTGTGGCAGTTGCCAGAGGAGCCCTTGGCAACCCTTGGATTTTTGAAGATATCATAAGCAGGCTTAAAGGTCAGATGCCCAAAGTAGTTACAAAGAAAGAACGTGTTGAAGAAGCAATAAAATACTTAAGACTCGCAGTGGAAATCAAAGGAGAAGAAAAAGGAGTTATGGAGAGCAGAAAAATACTCGGTTTCTTCATAAAAGGCCTTTATGGTTCTCCGAGAGTCAGAAACCTCATTAATCTTACATCAAAGGAAAAAGACATGGAAAATCTGCTATTGTCTTTATTGGATTAAATTATGAAAGACAGAAGTATACGAGTGGTTATTTTCGATTGGCTTGAAGAATATTTCGGAAAAATGCGTATTTTCGAAGAGAGCCCCATAGGCAACTCTAGATGCGACTTCTTTGTAGTTACAGACAAGTTGACGGGATTTGAGATTAAAAGTGACGCCGATTCATATGAACGGCTGAACAAACAAATAAAGGACTATGATGCATATTTCGATCAGAACTATATAGTCGTAGGAAATCAACACAGAAAGTCAGTGGTCAAAAAGGTTCCGAATCACTGGGGTATTCTCTGCGTAAGGGATGAAGAAGAAGGTTTCTTAGTTGATGTCATAAGACGGGCAATACAAAATCCCAAAGTAAAAAGAGACAAGCAGATGAGAAAACTGTGGCACAATGAACTGACTTCAATCGCAAACAAACTGGGTACTCCGGTATATATGGGAAAAGGAAAAACAACCAGAATAAAAGGCATAATTAAAAACTCAAAAGATAGCGATCTGCAACAGGCAATATGTGAAGAATTATTTGAGAGAGACTACACCAATTATGATGGCGAAGAAGAATAGTTATACTATTGTATTAAATTAATTTTATATAGAAAATTACTGTGTTTTTTTAAGCAAGGAGAGTTTAACATGACAAATCACATTTCAGACGCCAGATGGCTTGCACCAAGCGAACCGGCAAACAAAAGATGTATAGATTTTTATAAGGATTTTGACATAGATTCCGATGTGGTATCTGCCACTCTGACAGCGTCTGCGTTAGGTGTATACAAAGCAGAATTAAACGGCAAAAAAGTTGGCGACATAGCTCTCGCGCCCGGAAGAACTTCCATGCGCTACACTGTTATGTATCAGACATATGATATAACTGATTTATTAAAAAATAAAAACCATATTATATTAACCGTCGCAGGCGGTTGGAAGAGCCTTTATCCACATGAGATTTTATCTAATCCGAGCCTTCCGTCAGCTGAGCCTGCAGTTATTGCAAGCATAGATATTGAATATGCAGATGGAACAACTCAAACAATCCTGACAGACTGCACCTGGAAAATGCAATACTCTAAGATCGTTATGTCAGACCCTTATGACGGCGAAACATATGACGCAACATTTACTCCTCCTCAGCCGGTAAACGCTGAACCCATTATGTATCCGCGAAATTGTCTTGTCCCTCAAATCAATGAACCTACAAGGGAAAAAGAAATTATAAAGGCAGTTAAATACCTCAAGACTCCTCTTGGAGAAGATGTAATCGACTTCGGCCAGAATATGGCAGGTTTTATAGAATTTTCCTGTAGCGGCAAAAAAGGCGATGTCTTTGAACTTGAATGTGGCGAAACACTGGACAAAAACGGTAACTTCTATAATGACAACTACAGAAAAGCAAAAGCTAAAGTTACATATATAAGTGATGGTAAAAAGGCAAAATACAAAACAAGCATGTCTTTCTTCGGTTTCAGATATCTGAGACTGACAGGTTGGAATGGACAGGTTGACATAAAGGACTTCTCTGCTACCGCTGTTTATTCAGATATGGAGAGAACAGGGTACATCGAAACAGACAACAAAGACTTAAATCAACTCTTCCACAATATTATCTGGGGCCAGCGGAGTAACTTCATAGATGTTCCGACAGACTGTCCTCAAAGAGATGAAAAACTAGGGTGGACGGGCGACGCTCAAGTGTTCTGCAAGTGCGCTTCCCTGAACTACAACACATACAATTTCTTCAGAAAATGGCTTATGGATATGAGAAATGATCAAAGACCTCAGGGTGCAATTCCTCATGTCATACCAAACAATGCAAACTGGGCTTCACCTTCTTCTTCATGGGCAGACGCTTGCTGCATTATTCCTTGGCAATTGTATCTGATATACGGAAACAAGCAGATTCTTGAAGAAAACTTCATGATGATGAAAGCATGGGCTGAATACATCATCAGCAAAGACGATGAATATTTCAATTCAGATAAACATTTTGGTGACTGGCTGTCTACAGATGTTCCGGATACCCTGTATACAAAAGGCGGAACTTCAATAAGATTTATGACCATGTGCGTTTCAGTAAAAACACTTGAAATTGTCACAAAAGCTGCTGAAGTATTAAAGATCAGAGGAGCGGATTTCAGAGAAGAAGCAGACAATCTGAGAAGAAGAATTGTCAATGAATTCTTTGACAAGGATTATCACCTCAAAGAAAAGACTCAAACCGCATTTGTCCTCGCAATTGAATGCAGCATCTGGCCCGAAAAAAATGCGGAATTTGCAGAAGAATTGGCTAAATTGGTTGAAAAGAACAGCAACAGAATGACAACAGGATTTGTCGGAACACCATACTTGTTGTATGCACTCAGCGACAATGGCTATACAGAACTAGCATATACTCTGCTGTTTCAAAAAGAATACCCATCATGGCTCTACCCTCTGAGCAAGGGCGCAACCACAATGTGGGAACACTGGGATGGAATTAAAGAAGACGGAAGCATGTGGAGCGACACAATGAATTCATTTAACCACTATGCATACGGAGCTGTGGGAGATTGGATCTATACACGCGCAGCAGGAATTCAATATGAAGAACAATATCCCGGCTTTAAACATGTCACCATTTCCCCACTTCCCGATCCGAGATTAAAGTACCTCAAAGCTAGTATAGTAACAGAGCGTGGACTTGTTTCTTCTGAGTGGAAAACAAACGGCAAAGCAATAACTTATACAATTGTTATTCCTGATGACATCAAAGGAATCGCTGTTTTGAGCAAAAAGAAATATGACCTCAAACCGGGCACAAATGAGTTCACTTTGAGTCTGTAGATTGTGTTTCCAATTCTCTAATGTTTACTTTCAATAATATTTAGAGTATAATAGTTGATACGAAAACTATATTGTGGATTGGAGATGATTGATTGTGAAATGTCCATCATGTGGTTATCTTGAGAGCAAAGTTGTTGACTCTCGTCCAACTGATGAAGGAAAAAGCATCAGGAGAAGAAGAGAGTGTCTTGAGTGCGGTGCCAGGTTCACCACATTTGAAACTCTGGAATCTTACCCTATACTTGTAATCAAGAAAAACGGAACTCGCGAAGCTTTTGACAGAAACAAGATTATGAACGGCTTGGTAAAAGCATGTCAGAAGAGACCTGTTGCTATGGATCAGCTTGAAAAGGTAGTGAGTGATATTGAAAGTGAACTCCAGAATTCTTTGAATCATGAAATTCAATCCCAGAAAATTGGCGAAATGATAATGGATAAACTCAAAAAGATTGACGAAGTCGCATATGTAAGATTCGCATCAGTATACAGAGAGTTCAAGGATTTGGACACATTTATGAGAGAACTCGCTGCTCTGAAGAGCGAAACCAGGAAATGAGAGGAAAATAAACATGGTTAACGTAAAAGAATTACCTTCATATAAGAATTTCGGCAAGTGTCTTGAAATCTCCAATGAAAGACTTGTCATCTATGTAACAATTGATGTGGGGCCAAGAATCATTTATTGTTCAATTGACAACTGTCCGAATCTCATGCACGAAGACATTGAGAGAAAGACAAGTCAGGATGTATCTTCCCTTTTCGGTCCGGATAAATATTGGTATTTATATGGCGGTCACAGACTTTGGATAAGTCCTGAAGAATATCCGAAGACATATTATCCCGACAATGATAAAGTCGTTTATTCAGTTACGGAGACAGGCTGTGTTTTGAATCCTCCTACACAATTGGTCACTGGTTTGAAACACACAATAACAATTTCAATGCATCCGGAAGAACCGGTTGTAACTATTAATCACGTAACCACAAATACTTCAAAAGAAGATGTAAAAGGCGCAAGCTGGGCACTGACAGCCATGAGAAGCGGCGGAACAACAATAGTTCCACAAACTACCACAGACACAGGCCTGTTGCCCAACAGAAGCATAGTTTTCTGGCCATATACAGACATTAAGGATTCAAGACTCACTTTGGGAAACAAATATGTAGTTTTGAAACAGGATCCATCAATTTCAGATGCAATTAAACTTGGATTCACAAATTCAGTAGGCAAAGTGATGTATGTGAACGGCAGCGTAGCTTGTAGCGTTGAATACGGAACTTCATATGACAATGGTGAATATCCAGATTTTGATTCTTCTTGTGAAGTTTATGAATGTGCTTATTTCACAGAGGTTGAAACGATTTCTCCAGTCAAAGTCCTCTCTGAAGGTGCAAGTATGTCTCATACGGAAAAATGGAAATTTGCAACCGGTGTCTCGCTAAAGTCCACAGACGATGACTCATTGGATGAGATTTCAAAAATAGTTTAAGTAAAAAAATCATTGTCTCACTTCTCCTTAGAGGATTTGTGAGACAATTTTTCGGAAAATAAATACGAGGTGTTTTATGAAGAAAAGATTATTGGTCTTACTCTCAGTTTTGGTCATACTCAGTGCATTTACTATAACAGCATCAGCAGACATGGGTCCAAAACCATCTTTGGACATAACAGTTGAGACTCCACCCGAGTCTCCATATTACTTGGATTTGTTGTTGCCAGGTGCTCAGGATGAACATTGCAGTAGCAGCTTAGATGAATCAAAATATGACGAAATAATGTTCAACACTTTAAAGAATTATTCCAGTCCCGATTGGCACACGGCATGTGTTCAGGGATCACGCGGTGCCCCTCTATGGGGAGATATCAAATCTGATAATAACTATTTCCATTATGGATATTTCGGATTGCCTGGTGTAGGAAATAAGTACAAAATCATCATGGTCTTTTCTGATGGCACCTATGTTGAATCAGGAGAATTCACAAGAAAGATTTATCAGGAATCAATAACCATAAAGTATTCTAAAGAAACCAACTCTATTACTCTGGTGAAAGAACAAAGCAAAATCTTGATGTTCATTAAGCAATTTTTGCCTACTCTTGCCATTACTCTTATAGTTGAATTCTTGTTCTTGCTGATTTTCAAAATACCGATAAAAGAAAACCTCATATTGTTCTTTGTGGTCAACTTCATAACAAATATAGGACTCAACCTATTCTTGTTCACAACAAACATAAAGTCCGGTTCCCTTTCGTCGATGATTATATTCATTCCAATTGAGATAGCTGTTCTTATTCTCGAGATCATTTCTTATGCAGTATTGATGAAATCAAGGAGTAAAGGAATAAGTATAGCTTATGCAGTCACTGCAAATCTGGTCTCTGCAGCTCTGTCGTTCCTTTTCCTGCGCATACCTGGAATATTGTAAAAAATGGACTTAAAAACTTCTCTATTGAGATCTGAATTGAGACTGACAAAAAATGCAATCAACAGCATTTCTGTCCAAGTCTCAA
Source organism: Clostridiales bacterium (assembly GCA_016282315.1). Classification (GTDB taxonomy): domain Bacteria; phylum Bacillota; class Clostridia; order Oscillospirales; family CAG-272; genus CAG-841. The sequence goes on from JAEEKG010000075.1 coordinate 68,882, forward strand.
GAGAGGGTCAGGATAGAATTGGCCTTCTTATTTCACGACAACACAAACAGAATGTAATATACGAACAGCACAGTTTTGACAACTTTGAAGGCGAGTGGATCAGACCATTTTGTTTTAAAAGCCGTGGAGCTGTTCTCTATCTTCACGGAGGAGGATACACAACAGGCGGACTTGACTATTGCAGAGGTTTCGGCTCAATACTTGCCGATATGACAGGAGCCGACGTCTTTACGGTTGCATACAGACTTGCCCCTGAAAATCCATACCCTTCTGCGCTTGATGATGTTTACGAAGCATATAAATATATGTTGTCATGCGGATATGAAAGCAAAGACATCGTTCTTTGCGGAGAATCTGCAGGAGGAGGGCTATGTTATGCCCTCTCTTTGTTGCTGAAAGACAGAAAAGAAAGTATGCCCGGGTATATTATTGCATTTTCGCCATGGGTAGATCTTTCATGTTCTTTGCCTTCGCACAGAATAAATGAGTCAAAAGACCCTTCCCTCACAACAAAACATTTATTAGATCAAGCTCACATGTATGGAAAAGAAGACCTTCTCAATCCATATGTGTCACCTTTATATGGGGATTTGTCCGGTTTGCCTGAATCCAGGATTTTTGTAGGCGGAGATGAATTGCTTCTGAGCGATTCAATGGAAATGGCAAACAGGTTGAAAAAATACGGAAACAAATGCTCTTTGACCGTTCGGAACGGAATGTGGCACGCATATGTGTTGTTCGGAGTCAAAGAAGCAAAAGCAGACCTTGAGAAGGTCAAATTGCTGATTCAAAGCGTAACCAAATCAGATGGAAACCGAAACTGGCTCAAACTGGATAACGCAGCCAAGATATATCCGGCTGCAAGAAAAAGAAAATGGAGCAATGTTTTCAGAGTTTCTGCCACTCTTAATGAAGACATCGACATTAAAGTGCTGAAAAATGCCACAAGGGTAACAGCATCAAGATTTCCTTCAATTGCGGTTAGACTGAGAAGAGGGCTCTTCTGGTACTATCTGGAAAAGATAGATTCAATTCCAAATCCAATAGAAGATTCGCCCTATCCTTGTCAGATGATGAAGAACAAGGAATTGAAAAAATGCGCTTTCAGAGTACTGTATTTCAAGAAGCGAATTTCCGTGGAAGTGTTCCATGCTCTGACAGATGGAACCGGTGCTCTGACATTCCTTAAAACTCTTGTTGCAGAATATATTACACAAAAGTATAAAGTCGAAATATCCAGCAGTGACGGCGTTCTTGACAGAAGTGTCCGCCCCACCCCGGAAGAGTTGGAAGACAGTTTTGTAAAGAACAAGGGCGAGTATTCCAAGCCCAGAAATGACTCTGTTGCTTATAAAATAAAAGGCAAAAAAGAAGAGGATGGTTACTTAAACATCACAACCGGAATCATAGATTTGAAAGACATCAAGAAGGTTGCAGAGTCTTATTATGCCACCATCACAAACTTCGTAACTGCCGTTATGATAAAGTCCATAATGACATTGCAGGACAAAACAGGAGTCCGGAGAATCAAACAAAAACCCGTTTCTGTTCTTGTTCCGATCAATCTGCGAAAGTTTTTCAACTCTAAATCCCTGAGAAACTTTTCAATGTTTGCTAATGTAGGTGTTGACCCTAAAGAGGGGCAATACTCCATGAAAGAATTGACTGAATCAGTAAAGCACCAAATGAAATTGTGTGCAACGGAACAAAACCTGCGGTCTATGATTACGACTAATGTAAAATCAGAGCAATCGATTATTTTAAGACTTGTTCCTCTCTTCCTCAAAGATATGGTCATGAAGCTCGTTTACAACCAGGTAGGAGAAAGAACATCAAGTACAACCATATCCAATTTGGGAATGCAGACCTTGCCCAAAGAGATGGTTGATTACGTAGATCATCTGGATTTCATTTTGGGCATTTTGTCAGACACAGCATATAACTGCTCTGCTATCTCTTTCGGAGATAAAATGAGATTCAATTTTACAAGCAATATAGAAAGTCATGAATTGGAAAGATTGTTCTTTACAGAACTTGTAAAGAGCGGAATTCATGTACTGATTGAAAACAATGAAAAAGAAAGTGATTAAATAATGGCATATTGTGTTAAATGCGGAGTTGAACTTGAACCGGGTGCTAAAAAATGTCCCCTTTGTGATACTCCCGTAGTGCTTCCGTTTGAACAAACATCTACTTTTGATAAACCTTATCCTGTTTACGTACAAAAGCCTAAGTTCAAAATAGAAAAAAGCACATCAATGATTATAGTGGGCTTAATATTTCTTGTCCCTCTGTTGATAACAGTTATTTCAGATTTGACCATAAACAAAGCTTTCACATGGTCTTTGTTTGTCATCTCTTCCCTGCTTGCTTTTTATGTAATAATTACATCTATAGTAATGCTTGGCAAGAGGCCTGTTCTGTCTATACTGGTCATAGGACTAGATATTGAAGCTTTTCTGATGTTTATAAACTACATGACACACGGAACATGGTTTTTGCCATTCGCTCTTCCTCTGGTTGCCATCATAGTTGCATTCAGCATAATACTTACTGTTTTGTTCAGAAAGCATGTTGTTACAATTCCTACACTTGTAGCCATTATTATGTTGTTTGCAGGCATCCTCTGCATTATAATTGAAGTGTTGTTGAAATTGGCGCTCGGTTCTCCTGTAGTATTATTGTGGTCATTGTACCCGTTTTCTACTCTGTTGGTTTTGTCTATTGTTGTCTTAATTGTCTTTAGGAATAAGTCTATAGTTGAAAAGTTGAAAAAGAAATTCTTTATTTGAAATGGAGGTATACATGAGAGTATATAAATCAGTATCTGAACTGGTAGGAAAAACACCTTTAGTAGAACTAGTTAATTTTGAAAAAAGCAATAATCTTAAATCGACAATAATAGCAAAATTAGAATATTTCAATCCGGCAGGATCTGTTAAGGACAGAGTTGCAAAATCCATAATAGATGACGCTGAAGCAAGCGGAAAACTAAAACCCGGCGGTACAATAATAGAACCAACATCCGGAAACACAGGCATAGGACTAGCATCTATTGCAGCATCGAGAGGATACAAGTTAATAATAACTCTTCCCGATACAATGTCAGTTGAAAGAAGAAATCTTATTAAGGCTTATGGCGCAGAACTTGTTTTGACCGATGGCACAAAAGGAATGAAAGGCGCAATTGAAAAAGCTGAAGAGATACACAAACAAACCCCTGGCTCAATAATCGCAGGACAGTTTGTAAACCCGGCCAATCCCAAAGCACACTATACAACAACAGGCCCTGAGATATTCAATGACACCAATGGAAAAGTTGACATTTTTGTTGCAGGTGTAGGAACAGGCGGCACTATTACAGGCGTAGGCACATATTTAAAGGAAAAGAACCCTAAAGTTAAAATAGTCGCAGTTGAACCGGCTGGATCTCCTGTTTTATCCGAAGGAAAAGCAGGCCCACACAAGATTCAGGGAATCGGCGCAGGATTTGTTCCCGAGATATTGAATACATCGGTAATCGATGAAATCATAAAAGTTGAAAATGAAGATGCTTTCACCGAAGGAAAAAATATAGCAAAATCAGAAGGCATTCTAGTTGGCATATCATCAGGCGCAGCTCTTTGGGCAGCAAAACAAATTGCTTTGCGTGAAGAAAACTTAGGCAAGACAATTGTTGTACTCCTCCCTGACACAGGCGACAGGTACTTGTCAACTCCGTTATTTGCGTAAAAAATGGCATAGCGAATTTTACTCGCTATGCCTATTTTTTAACTATAATTAATCCAGTTTTCTTCTAAGGAACGAAATGAATTCATCCTCTTTAATAGGTTTGCTGAAAATGAATCCTTGACAATAGTTACAACCAAGTTCAGTCAGTTTCTTGAGTTGGTCATTTGTTTCAACGCCCTCAACAACGACTTCCTTTTTAACTTCCTTAATCATGTTAATTGTCTCTTTAAGAATTGCATCACCATGATTGTATTCATTTGCATTCCACAAAAGACTCTTATCTATCTTTATTTCATCATAATCCACACTGAAAACATTTACGATGTTGGAATAGCCTGATCCAAAGTCATCAAGGGCAATGCTTGAATTCATAGCGTGCAAATCATCAATTAAACGAGTAAGCGCGTTAGCATCGTGGAAAGCCATGGTTTCAGTAACTTCAAAGCACAACAATGAAGGATCAATTCCATAGAATTCAATAAGCTCAGCTAAGTGCTCAGAAAAACCTAATGAAGAGCATTGAATTGGTGAAAGATTGATGTTTATTTTCTTAATGCCAAGCAATTGCAGATCATTTTTGCTGATGAAATCCATAACCTTGTTCAGAACGATGTCACCCAAATCAAGCATCACACCATTCTGCTCGGCAACTCTGACAAATTCATCGGGAGAAATATAACCAAGTTCTTCATCAACCAATCTTACAAGTGCTTCTGCCCTGTCGTAAATACCATTACTCATATTCAGCAGAGGCTGATATACAACGAAGAACCCATTGTTAATAATTGCATTTAATATCGCCTTTTCGACAGCAACACTACGCTTAACATCAACTATAGTTTCAAATCCTTCATATTTTTCAACAAACTGTATAAGTTGTTCTTCTTGATGCAGATCTTCCGGGATATTAATCAGGACCACATTACTCTTTATATTAATAATGTGTTTGTTTACATCCCATTCTTTCTCAAATCTGGCCTTTATTGCTTTATATTCATCAGCGATTCCGTTTGCATCGAAATCGACGTGCGCAATAACAAACTTTCCGTTTTCAAGATCATAAATGGTAGCATCCGGTGCAATCTGTCTTATTCCGTCAAGCATTGTTTCAAGCAATTCTGCTGTAACAATCTTTCCGTATCTGGTAGTAACAGCCGCCATCTCCGGATTCTTTATAACTATCAAGGAAGACAAAGGGTTGTTTCTTTTAAACAAAACACTTATATCATTTTCAAATCCGTAATAGTTATATACTTTACGTGTTTGGTCGTAATACTTGCTTGAGTCCTCAAGAGAGACAACTATCATAAGCAATAGAAGTGATTGAACAAATAGTTCTATCAAAACATTGCTAAACAGGTATTTTGTTCCCAAAGATAATACTGTGACAATGGCAAATACAGATATAACGATTTTGTTTGCCTTTGTTGCCACTTTGGATCTGAGCTGAAGCATACTTGCTCCAATATAGAAAACACTGATTGCTATCAGGAAGTAATACCCTATTCCTGTAGTATAATAATGCGTTTTCTCATCCAATTTGTATATGATATCCGTCGGAAGTTGTGCAATTAACAGAGCAACACCTATCATGTACGGAATCATTATTAATCTTGTTCTTTTTCTCAATGTTTGTTTTTCGCCACCGAGATAAAACCCGGAAAAGATAAAGAAAAACAACAATGTTGTGATGTGTATAAAGAAATACAGATAGGTAAAAGTGTATGCCCATTCAAAACTGAACCGAGTCGGATAGTCTATTGATAAAGCACTTAAGATATCAAAAACAGTACAAACCAGGCCATTTATCAGAACAGCGCCCAACCACTTATTCTCAGATTTTCTAAGGTCACGCTTAAAGAACAAAACTATGAGAGCGGCGATACTTATGAATATAGCTGCTATGTCAAAATATATATTGTAACCCATCACAGGTTCATGCATAACTATCGCCTCCCTTTTTTAATTTGTTCTCTATCAATATTGTCTATTGAAACTTCTTTGCTGACTTTAAAGCAACTTCAACCATCTGTCTCAGTTTAGTCTGCCTTGTTTCTGATGATGTTGACTCACCTGTTACTATGCTGTCAGATATTGTTAATATAGCAAGAGCTCTCTTCTTGGCTTTAGCAGCATTCATGTACAGCGCTGCCGCTTCCATTTCAACACACATGACTCCCATCTTGGCCCATTTGTCATTTGATGTTACATCGTCATTGTAGAATGTATCTGATGACAAAACATTGCCCACATGGTAGCTGACACCCATTTTTTTGCACTCTTCATCTGCTGCCTTCAACAATTCATAATCAGCTAATGGTGCCAATGTTCCGGGACACCCAAATTGACTAACATAGTTTGAGTTTGTTGATGCGCCCTGCGCCAATACCAAATCCATAATTTTAATATTTCTCTGAAGTGATCCTGCTGATCCAACTCTAATAATTGTGTCAACTTCAAAGAAATTGAAAAGTTCGTAACTGTAAATACCAATTGAGGGCATTCCCATTCCGGAAGCCATAACTGTTACAGGCATTCCTTCGTATGTTCCTGTATAACCGTGAACTCCTCTAACATCGTTGACAAGTTTAGGATCATTCAGGTATGTTTTAGCAATAAATTCAGATCTTTTGGGATCTCCTGGCATCAAAACCACTTTTGCAAAATCACTGGGTTTTGCATTGATGTGAGGTGTTGGATATGCTGGCATACTGTTTCTCCTTATCAGTCAATTATCGATAATTTCATTTCTATGTATGAGCTGCTGTTCAAGAAATAATAGTAATTATCTGTAAAGTCATTCTTTTCAACAAGAGCCTTTTGTATTTGTTCAATAACTTCAAAACCTTCTGTGACTCTACCGAAAGCAGCGTAATTCTTATTCAAATATTCAGCAGTTCCAAGCATTATAAAAAACTGATTGGATGCGCTGTCATATGACTTTGACCTTGCCATTGATATGACGCCCTTTGTATGAGCTATATCGTTTTTTACACCATTGTTTTCAAATTCGCCTTTGATGGTAGCGGTGTTATTACCAAGCACGCCCTGCAAAACGAACCCCGGCTGAAGTCTGTTTACATATGACTTGGAATTGCTTTCGCTTTTTACCAAATCCAAAAAATGCTTAACCGTTATTGGAGCAACATTTCCATCTAGTTCCAAAGTTACTTCCCCATATCCTACAAATTGAATTTTAACATGGTGGATATTGTTGGTAGAACATGATGAAAACGCCAATGTGATTGTAGCGATCATCAGAACTGCCATGATTAAAGATAAGATTTTTCTCATATTTTTTCTCCTATCACTCTATACTTTTCAATTATACTATCATTTTATTTGTAAAACAATTGTTTATTATTTACTTTTTTTGTGATAGAATGACTGAGTAATGTGGGCATTGAGAAGGGGGATTCAATATGAAAAGAAAAATTGTTTTATCTGTTTTTATTGCCATTTTGACTTTATCGCTTCTTTCTTCTTGTCTTCCGGGCGTCTCTGTATCACTTGTAGAGACAACCAAAAACAATTTGCCTCGCGCCGTTTTGATTAAAGTTCCTGCATACAGAGAAACCTTATCGTATTTTAAAAACGATACTCTGTCCTATAAGTACAGCATATACATTGAAAACAATTCCAGCGAAAAAAGTTTTAATGTTTTGGAGTCTCATTCGGATTTGCAATTGTTTGCCTATGAGGGTGAATTATACAGTGTGACAAAAGAACGCTCCGACCCCAAAAAAGCATATGTTCCTCAGCCCAAGATTTATGCAATATTGCAGGCTTTCGGAACGTATTCGGAATATGTAGAAAAGTATATGACTTCTTCTTCAATATTTGATGATTGTACATATTACCAAAAATACTCGAAAAACTATGATTTGGATGGAGTTTCAGTAACTGAAGTATGTTACGAAGCTGATCCCAGCAACAATGTTTTAAATCAAGCATCCGATCTTGGCATTAAACCGGGAGACAAAATCAGAGTTGTCTACATCATCAACAATGATACCAAGCTCATATCGAAGATAGATTATTATTCAAGCAATTCAAACGCTCAAGTATTGTTTTTAACAAGATCTTTTGAATACTTTGACCAAAAGCAAGATGTATTTTCTAGCATTCCGACTCTTGACAATACATTCGACGCGTATATTGTTTATAATCCGGGCAAAGATATTGAATCAACATCTCATTTTTCAATTCCTGTTGGATGTGAAATAGGAATAGACACTAATGGCCGTGCAGTTTCATTTTTCGAAGATGAAAATTGTACTGTTCCTTTTGACTTTGAGACTTTTACAACAACTGGAAAAGATGAAGTATATATTTACGCATTGTTCGATTAGAAAAGCAAGGCATAGCAAACTGTTATCAGCGCAATAGCCTTGTTTTTCCAATTGTTTTGTTCTTTTTTTCAGACGCAAAAAAAATATAAAAAAGTTGTTGACAATGACAATTGGCTATGATATAATCATCAACGCGTTTGAAAAGAAAATATTTGCTGGTGTGGCTCAATGGCAGAGCAGCTGATTTGTAATCAGCAGGTTGTTGGTTCGACTCCGATCACCAGCTCCATCGGTGAGGCAGCCTATGGGTTGCCTCACTAACAATAAGGGAGCGTTCCCGAGTGGCCAAAGGGGACAGACTGTAAATCTGCTGTCTATCGACTTCGGTGGTCCGAATCCACCCGCTCCCACCAGAAAAGGCTCATCTTTTGTCTACCAAAAGATGAGCCTTTTCAACTAAATCCACCTTGACGGGTTGGTGGATTTCATTTCACCTGAGGGCAAAGCCCGAAGATTTCACCGCGGCAACGCCGCGATTTCACTATTGACTATTTCACAATTTCAGAGCACAATGTAAGAGAAAGGCAAATCGGGATTTATATGGGGGCGAGCATGATGTTGGAATTGCTAAAAGTGAGATTTTCAGAACAAAATGAACTTCATCCGGATTTGGAATGGTCTGAGG
>JAEEKG010000076.1 GCA_016282315.1 Clostridiales bacterium
AAGATGTTTATGATGCAAGTTATCCATATTTGATTCAAGCAAACTACAGAGCCGGTTTCTTCACTCATTACGCAGGAGCTGGCACAGTTAAGTCCTGCAAATTGGAATACAATGGTCACAAAGCGGATTTGTGTCTGGTTAGAACGATGGCAAAGTACGAAAAAGTTGATTGCGGAGTCAAAGTTACAACAAACGAAGAAGATATCGAATTAGGTGATTTGCTTGTCAAAGTTCAATCAGAGTTCCTTTTCAATGAAAAAGAAGGAATACTTGAAGTGACAAGAAAAATCAAAAATCCTTCAAATAAACCAATTAAAGTTACAGAGTATTTGACAGGTGCTTACGGAACAACAGAATATCAGTCAAATATGAGTACAGTATCTCTTGGCGTAGATGACAAGGAAATGTCATACAGCTACAAAGGAAGAAAGATTACCGAAAAAGGAACTGTAGCATACGTGAAGATTCCGGATATCAACACAAGAGTAGAATTAAAAGCAGATAATTGTGATATGGAAGTTGAAGAAGGGATAGCATTCTCACCTGTATATCACATTAGAGCCAGCAAAAACATCACAGAAGGAGAATTGAAAACATGTCTTTGTCTAAAAAAGGAAAATTGAATTACCGCTGTCCTGCATGCTTTTCTCGAGATATAGATATGGATATGTTTTTCGATGAGCAAAAACAGGAATATTATTGTTTAAGATGCGGTTTTACCGGTGATGAAAAAAGAGTTCTTGAGTTCAACGAACAAATAAAGAGCAAATACAAATTCTTGAAAATGCGTGTTGTTTCCTTTAATGAGGACAATGAACCCCTTTCAATGAAAAAGTACGAAAAGGAATAATCTATGGAACTTGGAATTGATGTTTCTTCTTACCTTGAAGTACTTGATGCAAAAGGAAAGTTCTTCAGAGATGGAAAAGAAATTGATCCTCTTGACGAATTTGTAAAAAACAATGTCAAACAAATGCGTATCAGATTGTGGAACAATCCATATTCCGAAAAGGGAGACAAATACCTAGGCGGAACCTGCGATCTGAGCAATCTGTTAAAATTGGCTAAGCTTTCTCAAAAAAAAGGATTCAGCATTTATCTTGATATTCACTATAGTGACTTTTGGGCAGATCCGGCAAAACAATTCAAGCCAAAAGCATGGAGAGAATTGCATGGAGACGATTTGCTTAATGCAGTATATGAATTCACAAAGTCCACTCTGCAGACCATAAAGGAAAACGGAATCGATTTGAAAATGATTCAGGTTGGTAATGAGATTACAAACGGATTCTTGTGGCCTGACGGCAAACTGATTGAAAACCAAGACGGGCCGAGATCAAATTATGAATTCTTTTCTTCTCTGCTAAAACAAGGCTTCAAAGCTTGTGAAGAATTGTATCCAAGCGCCTTGAAAATGATTCATCTCGAAAAGAGTTATGACAAAAACATCTACAAAGAGTTTTTTGAAAACATGGAAAAATATGGCGTCAAATATGACGTCATAGGCGCTAGCTATTATCCATATTGGCATGGCACAACTGAGCAATTATTTGACAATCTGAATTATTGCAAAAATCGCTTTAAAAAGAAAATTGTCATTGCTGAATTAGCTTATGCATTCACAATGGATGACTATTTAAAAGATTCTGACCACGGAAACAATCTTGCCATAAACAAAGAATCTTTCCCAAATGAAGTACCCTTTCCTATCACAAAAGATGGACAAGCGGCCTTTTTATCGGATTTTTTGGACAAGGCAGAAAGAAACGAAGTATATCAAGTATACTATTGGGAACCATTGTGGGTTCCGGGCAAATTGACATGCTGGGCTTCAGAGAGCGGTCAAGAATATATTAATGAAAAGAAAAAGTCAACAAGAAATGAATGGGCAAATCAATGCCTTGTCGATTATGAAGGTAATTTGAATCCTTCTTTTGACAAATACAAAATTTGAAAGGAAGAAATAGTGCAATGAACATCATTAAAAGATTATTGGTCTTATTGTTTGCATTAGCTATGATTTTTACTGTTGTTGCTTGTAATACAACAGATAAACAACCAGGCACCACTCAGACAGAGACCACGGAGACACCTTCAAAATCTGATGTCGATTATCCAGAATTGACGGAATACCTGAATGAAGACAGTGTTGCTATCCACTATCACAGAGGTGATGGAAAATATGCAAACTGGTGCTTATGGCTATGGGATCCTCAGGGTGACGATGACAGCGAAGAGGATGTATTCAATTATCAGGATGAAAATGGAGTAATTGCTTATTACCCCATTTCAAAATTTGGTGATCTAACCGGAGGAAAACTGGGAATCATCATAAAGAGAGTCGGTTCTTGGACAAAAGACGGCACTGAAAATGACAGATTTATCGAGTTTAGTAAGTTTACAAAAGATGAACATGGCGTTTACCACGTATACTTTTTCGGAGGAGATGCCGGGATTTATCAGACAAAGGATAAAACTATGGCCGATTCAATAGAAAGTGCTGTTTTTGATAATGAAAAAACAATATCAGTATCTTGTACAAACACCATAAAATCATATGAAGTTTTAAAAGACAATGTTGCTATTTTATCTTCTGATGCATCAGGAAAATCATTTACGGCAGTTTTAGAAGCACCCGCTGACTTAAAGTCAACATATAAAGTCAGAGTAACATTTGAGAATTCCAAAGAGACTTTGGAAAAAGCCGTAAGTTTGTACAACTTGTTCTCTCTTCCGGTGTTTGATGAAGAGTATGAGTATTCAGGAGAACTGGGCGCAATTTACTCGGAAAAAGAAACCACCTTTAAGGTTTGGTCTCCTGTTTCGGATAAAATCGTATTGAGAATATATAACAATGGTACACCTACTTCTGTTTCAAAGACTCTCGGAGATGATACATATGAGTCATATGAAATGACAAAAGGAGAAAAAGGAGTATTCTCTTACACATTGAGCGGAAATCTCCACGGAAAGTATTACACATATGTTGTATATAACAGCTCATTCAATGGTGTTGAAATTGTTGACCCTTATGCAAAGGGCGCAGGTGTTAATGGCCTAAGGGGCTTGATTGTCAACTTTAAAGAGACAAACCCCGAAGGATGGAATCCAACAGTATTTTTAAATACTGACAGAAAGAGTCTTGTTGTATACGAAACACACGTATCTGATGTTACAAGTCACGATACATGGGGCGGAACTGCAGCTAATAAGAGAAAATACCTTGGCCTAATTGAGCCGGGCACAATTTATCAGGCAGGAAATATAACCATTAAGACAGGTTTTGATCACATAGTTGAACTTGGAGTAAATGCTGTTCAGCTTTTACCAATATTTGACCAGGCAAACGATGAAGTCAATTATTCATTCAACTGGGGATACAATCCATTAAACTACAATGTCGTAGAAGGTCTGTATTCCAGCAACCCATATGATGGTCTTGTAAGAATTAATGAATTAAAACAAGTAGTCCAAGCTTTCAAGGATAAAAACATCTTAACCATAATGGATGTTGTTTATAACCATGTTAATGGAGCAAACGGATCAAACTTTGATGTCCTGATGCCAAACTATTATTTCCGCTATAACAAAGATGGTTCTCTTTCCAATGGTTCAGGATGCGGAAATGAAGTTGCAAGCGAAAGATCAATGGTCAGAAAATTCATCGTTGATTCATGTAAATTCTGGTGCCAGGAATACAATTTAGGCGGATTCAGATTCGACTTAATGGGCCTCATTGACATAGATACAATGAATATGGTTGCCCAAGAATGCAAAAAGATTAATCCAGATATCGTTATATACGGTGAACCATGGCAAGGCGGAACTTCACCACTATCTGCCGGTGAAGCAGCAACTCAAGCTAATGGAAACCGCTTTGTAGGATATGGACAATTCAATGACCAGATGAGAGATGCTTTGATAAAAGGCGGTCTGAATGACAAATCATCCAAAGGATGGATCACCAATACAGACTATGCTTTCCAGAGCGATTTGACAGTCATTTCTTATGGTATTAACGGAGCTACATATAAATCCAACAACACCATATCTGACCCGGATAAGAACGTAACTTATGTAACCTGCCATGATAACTATACTCTGTATGACAGAATCAAAGCATGCGGAATCACAAATGAAGATACAATCCGCAAGATGGCCATGCTCGCAAATTCACTTGTTCTAACATCAAATGGCACAGCATTCATTCTTTCAGGCGAAGAAATGCTCAGGACAAAGCAAGGTGATAATAACTCATATAAATCACCGGACAGCATAAATGGTTTGAACTACGGAATGCTTGTTAAAAACCAGGATATCTATCAAAACTACATCAAACTCATCGAATTCAAGAAGACTATTGATGACTTGCACCAAAAGAATCCTGACATCAAGGTTGAAATGATCGAAGAAGGCGGTGTTATCAGATACACATTAAAAGATGGAGATGACACATATCTTGTCATTCACGCAAATGGTCTGTGCAAAGGATACACAGTTGACTTATCACATTACACTGTTGTTCTTGACACTTTGAACACAAACATCGATGATGGCAACAATTCTTATGTTGTTTCTGCATTCCAAACTCTGATATTACAACAAAACAGCAAGTAATTTGTGCACTTTGACAACAACTATTGCAAAATGTTCACTTGATATTGGTAAATATTTATATTAAAATGATATCGTGTCATTAGACATTAAATAATAATCTTTATTATTAAAGAATATAGGAGAGAAAGTATGAAGAAAATTCTTGCTACATTGATTGCTGTTGTATTAGTATCCGCAATGGTATTTGCACTTGCAAGTTGCGGGAATAATCCAAGCGATCAACCAAAAACAGAAAAACTTGAAGGCACATACAATATTTTAGTATGGACTTCAGAAGTTAAAGGTGTTAAAGAACAGGTAAAAGAACAAATCGACAAATTTGTTGCTGCTAACCCTGGTTTAACAATCAACGCCACAATTGAAGGTATAGGCGAAGGCGAAGCTGCTACACAGATGATTTCATCTGTTGAAGATGGTGCAGACCTATTCTTCTTTGCTCAGGACCAGCTCTCAAGACTTGTTCAGGCAGCTGCTCTTAACCCTCTCGGCGTAGAGACAACAAAAAAAGTTAAAGAATCAAACGATGCAAGCTCAGTAAAAGCATCAACAGTAAGCGATAAGATTTATGCTTATCCGGCAACAAGCGACAACGGCTACTTCATGTTCTATGATAAGAGCATAGTTAAAGCAGAACACTTGGATAGCCTTGAAGATATCATCGCTGACTGCGAAGCAGCTGACAGATTGTTCAGCTTCAACCTTGAAGGATCAGGTTGGTACAATGCATCATTCTTCTTTGCTACAGGATGCATTTCTGAATGGGAAACAGATGCAACAGGTAAATATGTATCTGTAAATGATACATTCAATTCAGATCAAGGCTTAGTTGCTTTGAAAGGAATGCAGAAACTTCTCAAATCAAAAGCATACAACGATTCAGCTAACGGTGCTGACTTTGACGCAGCTGTAAAGAGCGCTGTTGTTATAAGCGGTACATGGGATTCAGCTACAGTTAAGGGTATCTTAGGCGACAACTATGGCGTAACAGATCTTCCTTCATTCACAGTTGATGGTAGCACATATCACCTTGGCTCATTCTCAGGAAACAAACTCGTTGGCGTAAAACCTCAGACAGATGCTAAAAAAGCAGCAGTTTTACAGCAACTCGCTTTGTTCTTGACAAACAAAGAATGCCAGCTCGAAAGATTTGAAAAATTCGGTTGGGGTCCATCTAACCTCGATGCTCAGAAAGACCCGAAAGTTGCAAACGATGAAACTCTTTCAGCTCTTGCTCTTCAGAACAAATACGCTTCACCTCAGCTCTCAATCCATGGTTCTTGGTGGGATATAGCTAAGACATACGCTACTGCAGCTAAAACAGCTACATCAGACAAAGAACTGAAAGAAGCTCTTGAAGCTTATGAAAAAGCAATTAATGGCTTGTTCAATATGTCAACAGATGAAAAAGAATCATTCACAGTTATCGGAAAGTTTGCTGACAATGAATGGAACAAAGACGTAGCAATGTCACAGAAACCTGAAGGAACATGGTACACAGATGAACCAATCGACTTCAAAGCAGGAGATGAGTTCCAGGTAAGACAGGGCAAAGCATGGGACGTTCAGTTCGGTGCAGTTGATGCTACAACAGGCAAATCAACAAAGAATAACTTCGTAGTTCCTACTGATGGCAAGTATTATGTTAAACTCGTATTCGACAAAGCAACAGGCGAAGGCGTTGTTACACTTGAAAAAGTTAACCCATCAACAGGTTGGACAGTTATTGGAAGCATCAATGGTGACACATGGTCAATAGACCTTGAAATGGAACCAGGTGACAATGGCGTTTGGAGAACAGTTAATTCATACGAAATGGCTGAAGGAACTGAATTCAAAGTCAGACAGGGCAAATCTTGGGATGTTTCATATGGTAACGGAACAGCTAACTTCGTAGTATCTGAAGCTGGCACATACTTCGTTGAATTCAATCCTGACACAACTGTTGTTACACTTGTAAAAGCGTAAATTAATTTTTGAGACAGGTTGATTTTTATCAACCTGTCTTTTTTATTCTATGTAGAAAGGATTATTTATGCGTAAAAAAAATGATTTAGAGTACCTACGATTAAATAAGCTTCAAAAGTTTTTCTACAGAATTGGATTTTTTATCACAAATATACCGAAACATTTGCTAACATTCTTCATATTCATAGGCAAATTCTTTGTCAAGATATTCAAGAAAATAGGAAATGAATTCAAGTTTTTGGGTACTACTTTTGTTCATGGTTCTTGGAAAACAAAGATTTCTTATTTTATCTTAGGATTCGGAAACATAAGCAGAGGACAAGTTGCAAAAGGCCTTCTCTTCTTCTTGTTTGAAGCTGTTTTCATATTCTACATGATTACATCAGGTGGATATTGGCTTGGAAAATTCCAGAATTTGGGCGATGCAGCTCAGGTACAGGTGTACAATCCTACATATGACACATATGAAACAGTTCCAGGCGATAACTCATTTAAAATTCTTCTTTACGGGTTGTTAACAATAGTATTTATAATCGCATTTATAGTAACATGGAGAATCAACGTCAAACAGTGTTATTTATGCGATCAGATTGAACAATCCGGAAAAAAAGTAAAAACTAACAAGGATGATTTGAAATCTCTGCTCGATAACAATTTCCACAAGACATTGTTGACTCTTCCTATCTTGGGCGTAATGGCATTTACAATCATCCCTATCATATTCATGATTTTGGTAGCATTCACTAACATGGATGCTACAAAAGACGGATACAGCAATTTGTTTACATGGGTAGGAATGGACAACTTCAATGAATTGTTCAGTTTCAGGGACTCATCCGGAGGCAACTTATCCTTAGCATTCGGCGAAATACTGTCCTGGACATTGATTTGGGCTATTTTTGCAACATTCACCAACTATTTCTTGGGAATGTTTGTTGCTATCATGATAAACAAAAAAGGAATCAAATTTAAGAAACTATGGAGAGGCATTTTTGTTTTGACCATAGCTATTCCTCAATTTGTTTCTCTTTTGTATGTATCAAAACTATTTGCCAAAAACGGATTGATCAATGGCTTGTTAATGGACTGGGGCATTATTAAAGAGGTCATTCCTTTCTGGACAGATCCTACACTTGCAAGAGTAATGGTCATTCTGATAAATATCTGGATAGGTATCCCTTATTTGATGCTTATAGCAACAGGTATATTGATGAACATTCCTCAGGACTTATACGAATCTGCAAAAATCGATGGTGCGAATGTTTGGCAACAATACACTCGTATCACCCTTCCATACATGTTATTCGTAACAGGTCCGTATTTGCTGACCAGTTTTATTGGAAACCTCAACAACTTCAACGTCATTTACCTGCTCACGGGAGGCGAACCGACGGATCCACGATTGTTGACGAGCGGAGGATCTGCAGGCTCGACTGACTTGCTGATTACATGGCTGTTTAAGATTACAACAGGTGCAACGAACAACTATAAACTTGCTGCTGTTATAGCTATCATGATATTCATAGTCGTAGCAGTTATTTCACTTATTGTATATAACATAATGCCATCTAACCGCAATGAGCGTGACTTTTCTTAAGGAGGGTGCAATATGAGCAATAAAGAAATTATGCCTAAGCAAAAGCACATGGGCATGAAGAGAAAAAATGCCATATCTAACTTCTTTATCTACTTCATATTGATAGTAATGGTTGTAGTGTGGCTTGTACCCTTTGTATGCATCCTTTTGGAATCATTCAGAGTTGAAAAAACATGGCAAGTTGGTTATGTTATTCCTCATGAGTGGGGATTTGGCAACTACGTGAAACTGTTTACTGAAACAGATTTCTTAAAGTGGTATGGAAATACTCTTTTAATCGGTGCATCTGCAGCAGTACTTCAAACAATCGTCGTTCTGGCTGTCAGTTATACACTTTCAAGAATTAATTTCAAAGGCAGAAAATTCTTGATGAATACTTGTCTTGTATTGGGCATGTTCCCTGGTTTTGTAACACTCATTGTCTTGTACAGAGTTTTGAGTGACATTGGATTAACGGGTCCTAATGCAGTGCCAGGTCTTATCTTAATCGGAGTTGCGGGATCAGGAATGGGATATTACATTTCTAAAGGTTACTTTGATACAATACCTCGTTCACTTGATGAAGCAGCAAAAGTCGACGGAGCTACAAAATTCCAGATTTTCTACAAAGTAATAATGCCGCTTGCTAAACCAATAGTTATTTACACAATTCTTACGGCTTTCATGGGACCTTGGGGAGACTTTATGTTTGCTAAGTATATAGCAAATGGTTCCAGCGCAGGTATGAACGTTGCTGTAGGCTTACAGTATATGATTTCATCACCTGGTAACATCAGTAAAAACTACACGATGTTCTGTGCCGGCGGTGTTTGTGTCGCAATTCCGATAACCATTCTGTTTATGTGTCTACAAAAATATTATGTAGAAGGCGTAACAGGTGGAGCAGTAAAAGGATAAGGAGGATTAATTATGGCAACTGTAAAATTAACAAATGTTAAAAAGCAATATCAGACTAAAGACTTTCCTGCTGTAGTTGACTTCAACCTTGAAATAGCAGATAAAGAGTTTGTTGTTTTTGTTGGTCCTTCAGGTTGCGGCAAATCAACAACACTTCGTATGATAGCAGGACTTGAAGATATTACAGAAGGAACAATCGAAATTGATGGTGAAGTTGTAAACGATCTTCAACCAAAGGATCGTAACATTGCAATGGTTTTCCAAAACTATGCTTTGTATCCTCACTTGACTGTTTTCGAAAACATGGCTTTCCCATTGAGATTGGACAAAAAACAACATTATCATCCACTCAATGAAAAAGATAAAGAGAAAGTTGAAAAGGAACTTAAACAATTAAAAGAAGATCCTGAAACAAACAAAGAAAAAATCAAAAATTTACAAGAACTCCTTGAAAAAGGTAAACTTGGAAAAGGTTATTCACAGGAAGAAATTTATCAGCGCGTTACAAACGCAGCAGAAATCCTTGGAATCACTGAATTTCTGACAAGAAAGCCAAGAGCTTTATCAGGCGGCCAGAGACAAAGAGTTGCAATCGGTAGAGCTATGGTAAGAGATTCTAAAGTATTCTTGATGGATGAACCTCTCTCAAACCTTGATGCTAAGCTTCGTAACCAGATGAGATCCGAAATCATTCTTCTTAGAAAGAAGATTGACTCAACATTTGTATATGTAACTCATGACCAGACTGAAGCAATGACTTTGGGCGATCGTATCGTAATCATGAAAAAGGGTTACATAATGCAGACCGGTACTCCTGACGATGTGTTCGACAGACCTGCAAATTTGTTTGTTGCTGAATTTATCGGCGCACCAAAGATGAACACTTTCAAAGTTAAACTTGAAAGAGTCGGCGACAGATATTTTGTTTATCCGTTCGGAGCAAAAATTGAAGTAACAGGCGAAAAAGCTGAACTCCTCAAGATTAATAATATTCAATCAAGAGAAGTGATTCTGGGTGTAAGACCTGAACACATGGTATTACAGCAATCAAAGGAAGAGTCTTCAATTGAGACAAAACTTCTTGTCAATGAAATGATGGGAAGCGAGCTCTATTTACACGTTGAGGCAGGAGAAGAATCAGAAAACGTTGAGAAAGAAATGGAACAAAAAATCGTTGTTAGAGTTCCAACACTTAAACTTGAAAAAGAGCAACGTGAATCTCTTGTCTACGGAAGCAAGATTTACCTGACATTTGAAGGAAAAGTAATGCACTTCTTTGATCCTGAAACAGAGAAAAACCTGCTGTATTACACAGAAGAAGAAAAAGAAGAAGCTGCAGAATAATAGATTTTGTTTTTGTCATTTGAATAGAAAAACAACTCCGCTTAGTCGGAGTTGTTTTTCTTTTATATTAACTATTTTTCAATTATAAGCAATACGCTTGTCTGCATTCCGATTACAAGTACTCCATCTTTGATACTTGCACTTTCCTGCCCTATGTAATCTATTGATTTTACCTTATTGCTTGTAAATTTACTAAGTTCGATTGATTGTTCTGATACTTGTGTGTTGTGAATCAAAATATATTCTTGACCGTTATAAGTTATCCTGAATCCACCGACATCTGTTCCACTCAAATTGAGTGATTTATAATCGCCTCGAGCTATAGCAGGATATCTGTTTCTGAAAGAAATAAGCTTTATATAGTAATTGAGCAAACTGTCTTTCTCGCTCAACTGGGAAGCCACTGTGCCGTTTGTTTGCTTACTTGCTTCATACGTTGTTCCAACCGGATCCTTAATGGTATCATTATCTCCCCAGAGCATAGCAAGTCTTCTATTTGCGTCAGTATTGCTTCCTCCCCTTATACCCTTCATGCCGATTTCTTCACCATAATAAATAAATGGAGAACCGGAACAAAGAATATAAAGATTAGCTGCCATATGCATGCGTTTTGAAGCCAATGTCAAATATCCGGCCGACCTATCCAAGTCATGGTTGGATATGAAAGGAATGAGCATTGCATCGCTGTTTTTACTCTTGATGGAGTTTATATATGATTCAATATAACTTGTATAAATGTTGACATTGCCTGCTGCCGTAGCATTCTTGATATAGCCTTCAGCCTGAGCCATTTGGAAGTTGAAGCAGTTAAGCGCTTCAAAATATTTAATTGTATCGCTGTCGTTACTCCAAACTTCCCCAACAAGGTAAACATCACTTTTTATCTCTTTGAGTTTAGCTGAATACCATCTGAAGAATTCCACACTTTGGTCGTTGTCTCCGTAATAGACATACTTAGCAGCATCAATTCTGAATCCGTCAATGCCCATATCCATATAGAACTTGGCTACTTTCAACAGTTCTGTCCTGACATCATCATTGTCAAAATTGAGTTCAGGCATATCACCTGTAAAATTGGCCTCATACATATCCTGAGTTCCGGATATTGTTGAAAAAGTTCTGCCACTCGGTTTTTCGCCTATTTTGCACCATGAGTAGAAATCATAATACTTATTTGTAACATCATTGTTCTTATGAGCATTGACAAATTGAGTAAACCATGAATTCTTTGATGAAGTGTGGTTCAAAGGCAAATCCAAAATAACTATAATATTTCTTTTATGAGCTTCAGATACTAATTCCTTCAAATCGTCAAGACTTCCGAAGTCATAATCTACCTTGTAATAATCCAACACATCATATTTATGATAAGAAGGAGATGCAAATATAGGGGTCAGCCATATTCCCTGAATACCCAAGCTTTTTCCGCTGTTGATGTTTCCGTCATTCAGATAATCAAGCCTGTTTGTAATACCTTTTAAATCACCTATTCCATCTCCGTTTGAATCAGAAAAAGACCCTGTGAATATTTCGTAAAAAACTCTGTAATTGTCATCGATAGGATCTACTTGTTTACTGCTGCAGCTGCTGAAGCTAAGCAGCAAAATAAATATGACTAATATAACTGATAACAGTCTTCTCATAAGGCACCTCATTCAGAAACAGAATTTAATAATGCATCATCTATTTTTCCCCAAGCTCCGTTGCCGGATCCTTGGCATTTTACATATATACCTACGCTGATTGTGTCGCTGCCATTGTAATCAAATGATTCTATTAATCCGGTATCCCATTCGAGATATTTTGTTATCTTCATATTTGATGACTTATAAGCAATTTCATCATTGATCTTTACGTATGCAAAGATTTCTGTTTCTCCGCCGTCGCCACCCATAATTGAGATACTGAATTTGTACTTACCGCTCTCGAGTCCTTCGACTTTTTGTTCAAGATAAAACTCAACAGAGTTCTCACTTTCACTCCAGAAGTGATAATGCTTGTTGCCTGTCAATGAGTCTGTTGCTTTATCTTCAACATATAACTCATTGCTGTTCTTAACTTTTATCAATTCCCAACCGGAGTCTCCGTCTTCGAAACTGTAGTTGTTCAGGAAGTTGAACTCAACCATTGATACATAACAATATGCATCCATTCCGTTTGCTTTTCCTGTAATGGTGTATTTGTTTACTCCACCCGTGTACATCTTGTTGTAATCAGCTTCTGTTACATTCCAGGTGACATCTATAGCCTGCTTTGAGTTGTCTGTCATTACAGCGTTTACTTTTTCAGGCAATTTAATTGTACCATTTAAGTCACAAATAAGATTTACATCTTCAATTGCATCCGGCTTTTTCTCAATGACATTTCCCTTTTGCATGAGGCCGAATACTTTTAGTGATTCAAGCGGATGGCCTGTTGCATCGAAAAATGCCTGATTGTCTACTGCACTTCCGCCGTAATATTTACCTGCATCGTTGGGATCATATTCCGAAGCATATGATGAAGCCCAGCCGCAGCCATATTTTTCCCATAATTGAGAGTTTTCTTCCCAACTCTTTCCGCCGGCTGAAATCCATGCGCCTTCCCAATAGAACACGCCTATTCCGTTTTTAGTCTTATTAACTATTGTATCCACTACATTTCTGACCAGGTTTGCCTGACCCTGAATTGTAAATGGATAATCTTTAACAATACCTGAGCTGCTTGAAATTGTGTTGCCATTAAAATCTGTGTCTTCATCTGTGAATGCATATGAAGTCTCTGCAACCATAACTTTTTTGCCGTATTTATCAGCAACGTTACTCAAAACTTGTGATAAATTCTCAAGCGTACCATGCCAGAATGGATAATATGAAGAAGCGAATACATCGTAATCTATACTGTAGTATTCAAGTTTTTTAGCATAATCCTGATAATTTGTAACCTTTTCAGGGTTGGCAAAGTGAAGCGCCACAAGTGCTTTTGGCAAAACTTCTCTGCACGCTTTACTTCCTGCAGCAAACAATTTTGCTATATATTGCCATATTGTTTCACCGCAAAAACTGCCGTTTGTTTCATTTCCGATTTGAACCATGCCTACATCAACATGAGCTGCTTTCAACTTCTGCAGACAATCTTTGGTATATTGATACAAAGCCTCTGCCTTTTCATCTTTGTCCATGCCCTTCCAGGCCTTGGGAGCCATCTGTTTAGCAGGATCTGCCCAGAAATCGCTGTAGTGGAAGTCCACAAGCAATTTCATGCCATTTGCTGTAGCTCTTTTTCCTATTTCTACACATGTATCTATATCACAGTTTCCTCCGCCATATCCGTTACCTTTTGAGTCATAAGGATCGTTCCATACTCTTACTCTTATATAGTTAATGCCGGATTTTGCGAGAGTGTTGAATATATCGTTCTCTTTTCCATCGTAGTCATAAAACTTGACACCTGCTTTTTCCAAGCTGATAACGCTTGAAATATCCATGCCCAGTATAAAGTCATCTTTGAGATTATCTACTTTGGTCACGTATAAAGAATCTGAAGTCACATTAACTTCCACTTTCTTTGCACAAGACACAACGGATATAATCACCATTAAGATAGCTACTACTATCGCCAGTGTTTTAATAATTACTTTTTTCATAAATCCTCCGAGCTGGGTATTGTTTTATCTCTGTAACATAATTATAATATATTGCAGTAATTAATTAAAGGGGTTAAAGCACATGAAAAAGGCACTAATTGTCATCATTTCTTTAATAATGGCGTTATTACTGATATCTTGTTCTTCAAACGGAACAGAAAAACAAAGCACTGAATCCAAAAGTCAAACAGAAACGACTTCAGAAGGCGGAACATTTGATTTCATCTCTGCTCTGTCCGGTAAAGGTCCAACAGACATCATATTTGGCAAAAAGAGTGAAGAAGTTAAAAACGATATCATTGAAGCAGGAAAATCAATGGGAATTGATGTCTCCTTTGACAGTGAAGGAAAAATGACTATAGATGATGGTAAAGGCACAATCGTAAGACAAAACACAGATGGTTCATGGATGGTAAAAGACGCTAATGGTTCATGGGCTCAGCTCGGAGGAGAGTGGCCTGACAACGAATTCACAAGACAGGTTCCGAAACCTGAATTCACTCTTGTAGGAGCTGCGTTGGATAATGACAATTTTGCAGTTGCTTTCAACAATGTTACACTGGAACAAATCAAAGCCTATGCAGAAAAAATCAAAGATAGCGGCTTTAATTTGAATGTTGACGTTCAGGATAAGACAGTTTTAGGAGTTACCATGTATACTTTTGAAGCTGATAATGCTGCTGGATATCATGTTACAATCAAAATAGTTTCCGGAGTGAGCGGCCTGACTATATCAAAGTAAAACAACCTACTTTAAACGTGGCGTTTGCCACGTTTTTTGTTATTTTTTCACTTTATTTTTTATGTTCTATTGACACTTGTTTTATACGCGTGTATAATTAGGACAAAGCGAAAAAGGGAGTGATGTTATGAAAAAATTACCAGATACCGAATATGAAGTAATGAAGGCAGTTTGGGACAATACTCCGCCAGTAACAACTACTACCATAATGGAGCAGATTGGAAATGAACGCGGTTGGCCAGTTCCTGCCCTTATTACAATGTTAACCAGATTGAATGAAAAAGGTTTCCTTTACTCTGAGAAAAAAGGAAAAATGAGATACTACTACCCTCTTATTAAGAAGGCTGATTACATAGAATTTGCTACAAGAGACTTTATGCAAAAGTATCACAATGACTCATTTACAAGTTTTTATTCAACATATTATGATGTAAGAATGATAAGCGACGAAGCCCTTGATAAATTTGTAGCATGGGTTAAGAATCGTCGTGGCGAATTCAGAAGATATCACGCAGACAATCAATAATCGGAGGAAAAAATGACACTAGTAATACTCGCCGCTGGTATGGGAAGCAGGTTTGGTGGCACAAAGCAATTGACACCATTAACAGAAAACAATGAATTTATTATCGACTTTTCAGTATATGATGCTGTAAAAGCCGGTTTTGACAAAATAGTATTTCTCATAAGAGAAGAACACAAGGAAGCTTTTGATCAGACTATAACAAAGAGAATAAGAAACTCAGGCGTGAATGTAGAATATGCATATCAAAGACCTGATTTGCCGGAAGGATTCACATATCCAGCTGACAGAGTAAAACCTTGGGGCACAGCACATGCAGTTGCATCTCTTGACTGTGTTAATGACAATTTCGGTGTTATTAATGCAGATGACTTTTATGGAAGAGAAACATTTGAAAAATTAGCCGGATTCTTGAAAGATGCAAAAGACACAGACAAAGCTCATTATTGTTTACTTGGATATATTCTATCCAATACACTGAGCGAAAACGGAACAGTATCCAGAGGTATTTGTGCTCAGGACTCAAATGGTATGCTGACAACAATTGTTGAAAACACAAAGATTATGTCTAAAGGCGACCATGCAGTTAACGTCAATTCAGACGGAACTGAAACATATCTCAAATTAGATTCATTGACATCAATGAACTGTTTTGGATTTACTCCATCTGTCATTTCCTACCTAAAAGAAAACTTTAAATCATTCCTTACTGAAAACAGTGCAAACTTAACTAAATGTGAGTATTTGTTGCCAACAACTGTTCAGAAAATGATTACTGAAAACAAGTGTGATGTAAAAGTTATTCCTACAGGCGCAAAGTGGAAAGGCGTAACTTACAGAGAAGACAGCGAAGGATTTACACAATTCATAATTCAACAAAGAAAAGAAGGTCTATACCCTCAAAAACTTTGGAAAGAGTAAAAAAGACTCTCTTTGAAACAAAAAAACGGGACTGCTAACAATTGAGTTAACAGTCCTTTTTGATTGTAATATTATCAATAACCTTTTTGTTCCAGTTCAAATTCCCTCTTCTTAGCAGGACGGATTATAAGCAGTGCTATGACGCTAGCAAGTGCTGTCAAGAACAGCGAAATCGGATATACAACTGCCAAAGATAAATAATCATTGTAAATTGGGAATGCTGTATTTATCCAGATGATTCTGAAAACACAAATGAAAACAACAGCGATTACAGCGGGAACAAATGAATATCCAAATCCTCTCAGATATCCTGAAACAACATCCTGCATCAGATTGAATGGATATGAAAGAAGTATACAATACAATCCTGTTCTGGCAAATTCCCATACATTTGGATCCTGATTAAATAAGCTGAATATCGGATTAGCAAATATAATCAATACTGCAGCCACTAAACTGAATGCGACAAAACCTATTCCAAATGAAACAAACATACTTCTTTTGCATCTCTTCATGTTCCCGGCACCATTGTTCTGACCGACGAATGTTGTGGATGCCTGTCCAAAAGAGTTGACCACAAAATATGAGAAAGTTGTTACGTTGCCTGCAGTTGACGCTCCTGCGATTGCTATGGATCCCAAAGTATTTGTAGCACTTTGCAATATTATATTTGCTACTGAATACATACAGCTCTGGATTCCTGACGGGACACCTATTTTCAATATTTCAACTACTGTTTTGACGTTAAGTTTCAATTTCTTTACATAAACTCTTATAACTTGACTCGTATTTATAAGTATGATGAACAAAACTATAGCGCTTATTATATTCGCAATGATAGTCGCTATTGCAACGCCTTCCACATTCATGTTGAGAACAAGAACAAAGAACAAGTTTAATCCCACATTAATTAATCCTGAAGAGGCCAAAACAATAAGAGGTGTCTTTGAATCTCCATTACTTCTGAAAACAGCCGCTTCAAAATTGTACAAGAACAATACCGGCATACCGGCAACATAAATTCTGAAATATGTCAAAGCCATATCAAATATTTCTTCAGGAATATTCATAAGTGACAACAAGGGCTTAGAAACAAATTCACCAATTCCCATAATCAGAAAGCCGCCGATTAAAGCGAGGAGCAATGATGAATGAACGCCTTTTTCTATTAAATCTTTGTCACCCTTCCCTATTGCCCTTGATACAACAACATTTGTTCCAACAGACATGCCCATGAACAAGTTGATCATAAGGTTTATAACGGGTCCATTTACTCCAACTGCAGCTTGTGCTTCAGTGCCTACAAAATTACCCACAATGGCTACGTCAGCAGCGTTATACAGCTGTTGAAGCATTCCTGTAAGTGCAAGAGGAATAGCAAACAGCAATATTTTGTCCCATAGTGATCCGTTTGTCAGATTCTTGTTTCTAGCAACCGCCAAATTCGCTATCCTCCTTGTCAAAAAATACATTTTTAATTGTAATGGTTTTTATTATATTGTCAATCTGTTTTTGCCCGATTATTATTGAAATACTAATATATTTGTGTTACACTTTTTCAGTAAACAATAGGAGGCAGTATGGAAAAGAAACACAGGAGATTCAGATTTTCTTCTGTTCAAATAATGGCTCTTGGCTTCATTGTAATCATATTCCTTGGTGCATTAATTCTCAGTCTGCCAATTTCGATAAACAACCCTGAGAGTTTTCCCGATGGACACACTCCGTTTATTGATGCATTATTCACTGCTACCAGTGCTACGTGCGTGACCGGTTTAGTAATATATGATACATTCTCTCAATGGTCTGAATTTGGACAGTTTGTAATTCTTTTGTTAATACAAATCGGTGGTTTGGGATTCATCACTTTGTTGTCGATGTTCACTGTTTTTTCCACGAAAAAGAATCTCTCCCTAAGAGAAAGATCTCTATTGATGCAAACTTCAGGAAACTCGTCTTTATCCAACACCAAAGAATTGATAGTTTTAATACTGAAGGGTACCGGAATTATTGAAGGTATAGGTGCTATTCTTTTATCAATCCGTTTTATTCCGGAATTTGGTTTTTGGAAAGGTATATATTTTGGATTGTTCCATTCCATTTCAGCATTTTGCAATGCTGGCTTTGACTTGATGGGGTTTAAAGAACCAAACTCTTCTCTTACCTCATATGTCCATGATCCCTACGTAAACATCGTAGTAGCTCTGTTAATAATATTGGGTGGAATCAGCTTCCTTGTATGGCATGATTTTGTCAAACACAAATTCCACTTTAAAAAGTACTCATTGTTGTCAAAATTGATTTTGATAACAACAGCTTTCTTACTGATTGCCGGCTGGATTGTCTTTTTTATTACTGAAGAAAATGCTTCAATGAAGGACATGAATATCTGGGAAAGAATCCTTGCCTCATTTTTCCAGTCCGTAACAACCAGAACAGCAGGATTCGCAACAATTGATCAGGGTACTTTATCATCTGCCGGGACAGGGGCTTCTATATTTTTAATGTTCATAGGCGGCAGTTCAGGCTCAACTGCAGGCGGTATTAAAACAATCACATTTGCAGTCATTTTGCTCAGCACGTTGTCAATTGCAAGAAACAAAACTGGGGTACATGCATTTAAGAAACGTATTGATGACCAGACTGTAAAAAAGGCATTCGCTATCGTAGTTCTCTATGTTGGTGCAATTCTGTTGTCCACGATTCTGGTTTGTAGTTTTGATGGAGTATCTTTGACTGATTCATTGTTTGAAAGTGTATCAGCAATGGCAACGGTCGGGTTGACGACTGGAATAACATCAACTTTGAGTTTAGGTTCAAAAATAGTCTTATCTATATTAATGTATACAGGAAGAATAGGCGGTTTCTCATTTGCACTTGCATTATTTGAGAGCAGACAGCCTCTTGATTTGTTAAGACCTGTAGAAAAAATAATAGTGGGGTGATTATTATATGGCAAAAAGTATTTTGGTTATCGGAATGAGTAGATTTGGACGTCATTTAGCAAAAAGATTGGCCGATCTTGGAAATGATGTCATGATAGTAGACAAAAACGAAGAAATCATTAACAAGCATGGCAGCTATTTTACAGATGCTCTTTGCGGTGATTGTACAAATGAAGATATTGTTAGAGCACTCGGCGTAGATAATTTTGATATTTGTTTTGTGGCTATCGGAGATGATTTTCAATCATCACTTGTCATCACTGCGCTTTTAAAAGAAAATGGTGCCAAGTACATAGTTACAAAGGCAAAACAAGATATCCAAGAGGATCTGTTGAAGAGAATCGGAGCTGATGAAGTAGTATACCCTGATAAGGCAATTGCGGAAAAGGTTGCAAGAAAATTCAATGCCAAAAACGTATTTGATTTCATCGAATTGACTGATGAGTATTCTGTTTATGAAACAGCCATAAAACCCGAATGGGAAGGCAAATCTATAAATGAGCTCAATATCAGACAAAAGTATAAGATAAACATCATTGCAATCAAAGCAGGAACATATTTAAACCCTATTCCTGGCGCTGATTACATATTCAGAGGCGATGATCACATTATTATCATTGGAAAGAACTCTGATGTTGCTAAGATCACGAACAAGGGTTGATACTTTGTACATACAATAACAATCCCGCCATTTTTATGGCGGGATAATTATTATTCTGCGTACAATTCAATTATCTTTATTATAATGTCTACTACCTTGTCCATTCTTTCAGCTGAAGCCAATTCGTATTCACCGTGGAAATTGAATCCGCCTGTTCCCAAGTTTGGACACGGGAGCCCTTCCCAGCTCAGCCTTGCACCATCAGTGCCTCCTCTTACAGGCTTTTCAATCGGTGTAAGACCAACTGCCTTTACTGCTTTTCTCGCGTTTTCTATAAGGTGAAAATGAGGCTTAATCATTTCTATCATGTTTTTGTATGAATCTCTGATTTTAACTGTAGCAGTACCTTTTCCGTATTTTTCGTTTATGATGTCTGCTGCTTTTTGCATCATTTTCTTCTTCTCTTCCAGTTTTTCCCAATCATGGTCTCTCAATATATATGAGATGTCGGCAGTAGCTGTTTCTCCGCTTATATGGGACACATGATAAAAACCTTCGCGGCCTTCAGTATTTTCGGGGCGCTCATTCTTTGGTATGAGTGAATCATACTCCATTGCAACATTAGACGCGTTTACTAAAACTCCTTTTGCTGATCCGGGATGTACACTGAATCCTTCGATATGAATTGAAGCTGAAGCGGCATTAAAGTTTTCATATTCAATGCCTCCGGCATCGTCTCCGTCAACTGTATATGCAAAATCTGCTCCGAATTTCTTTATGTCAAAGAAATCTGCCCCTTCACCTATCTCTTCATCAGGAGTAAAACCGATACAGATTCTTCCATGAGGAATATTGCCATTGACTATTCTCTCAGCCATAGTCATTATCTCAGCAACTCCTGCTTTATCGTCAGCGCCTAAGAGCGTTGTACCATCAGAAGTTATTATTGTTTCACCTATCATGTTTTTCAGGAAAGGAAACATCTCGGGGTCTATTGTTCTTCCCTTCAATACTATCGGTTTTCCATCATAGTTTTCATGAACTATAGGTTTAACATCTTTGCCGGATGCTTCTGCCACTGTGTCAACATGAGATATAAATCCTATTGCTTTTTTGTCTTCATATCCTTTTGTGGCTGGGATAGTCGCATAAACATAACACTTGTCATCAACCTCTGCTTTAATTCCCATGTCAAGCAGTTCTTTTACCAATTTGTTGGCAAGGTCAAATTCTCTGTCAGCACTTGGATGTTTTCCACTGGCACCATCACTTGTGGTCCATACTTTAACGTAATCAAGTAGTCTTTCGTAAGCTCTCATACACTTACCTGTCTTTCAAAAATACTTCTATAACAGGGACAATTGAATTTGGCTTCAAAATAGGAAGACTGATTGATGCTGCTGTTTTATTCTCATCATCTGATGTATAGTTGACATCCTTGAAAAGCAATTCGCTTCCGTCATGAAGGAATTGTGCATAATCGATTTTTCCTCCAAGTCCCTGAACAACGACATTTCCGAAAGGATAGTCAATCAAATGAATATATAATCTCTTTCCGTCATTGCTCTGTGTCAATCTGCATCCGTTTGGTTCAACAAATTCCGGATCAGCCATTGTACAGCCATAAATGGATTTGCCATTATATTTCATCCAATCACCGTATGTTTTCAAAGCATTTTCTGCTCTGTAATCAAAATATCCTCTCGATGTCGGACCAACATTCATGATAAGGTTTCCGCCCCTGGACACTATCTTTACCAACAAAGCTATGAGCATCTCCGGAGATTTCCAGGATGTTTCATCTCTGTAATATCCCCATGAACCTGAGAAGGTGTGGCATGCTTCCCAAACGAGTTTTTCGCCTGTTTGCTCATCTGTAGGCCAGTTTTCCACTCCTACTTGTTCGGGAGTTACAATATCCTGGTCTATTTCAGTTCTGTTGTTGATTATTATTTCAGGCTGCAAAGATCTTACTGTGGCAATCAATTTTTCTGATTCCCAATCATCTTTACCCTTAGCCTTCATCCATTTTCTTGGCTGTTCGTTCTTTGAGTATGAAAAATCGAACCAGAGAATATCTATTTTTCCGTAATTTGTAAGAAGTTCCGTCACCTGATTTCTCATGTACTCTGCATACTTCTTAATATCTCTTCCCTTGTTCAATTCTTCAGCATTCTCGTCATATCTTCTTGGGTGAAGAGAATCAATTGGGAAGTCCGGATGGTGCCAGTCAAGCAAAGAATAATAGAAACCAATTTTCAATCCTTCTGCTCTGAAAGCATCAACATATTCTTTGACCAAATCTCTGCCAAATTTTGTGTTTGTAATCTTGTAATCAGTATATTTTGTATCAAAAAGACAAAATCCTTCGTGATGCTTTGTCGTAAGAATTGCATATTTCATGCCTGCATTTTTAGCCTGTTTTGCCCATTCTTTAGCATCAAACATATCCGGATTAAAATATTTGAAATACATGTCATATTTTTCTTCAGATATCATATCTTTTTGCTTTATCCATTCATGTCTTGCAGGAAGTGCATATAGACCAAAATGGATAAATAGTCCAAATCTGTCCTGAACAAACCATTCTGTATTTCCCGGTGTCTTTTTTGTTTTATACATATTTTGTATCCCCCTAGGTTATTTGTGTTTTAATTTTAACAATTATCAAAATATTAATCAATCTGCGAAACAAAAAATATCATTTTTGTGTGTACATTTGTATCTAGTGTTTGGTATAATTTCTGTATATTAAAAAAGGATGGTAATTATCATGGATTTCAATTCAAATCATCGTCCGGATTCAATGGAACGAATTACAACAGTTGAATCCGCAAATCATTTTATTGAAGAACAAGTTAAAGCCATGAAAGAACTGATTGGTGACAAAAAAGTTCTTCTTGCGCTGTCAGGTGGTGTTGATTCTTCTGTAGTAGCAGCTCTTTTAATCAAAGCAATAGGCAAAAATCTCGTATGCGTTCATGTAAACCATGGGCTTTTGAGAAAAGGTGAACCTGAGCAGGTTATAAAAGTGTTCAGAGATGAATTAAATGCCAATTTGATATATGTCGATGCTGTTGATAGATTTTTAGACAAATTGGCCGGTGTTTCTGAACCGGAACAAAAGAGAAAAATAATAGGAGAGGAATTTATAAAAGTATTCCAGGAAGAAGCACAAAAATTAAACGGCATTTCTTTCCTCGCACAAGGAACTATTTATCCGGACATTTTGGAATCCGAAGCCGGTGTGAAAGCACATCACAACGTTGGAGGACTTCCTGAAGATCTTAACTTTGAATTGGTTGAACCTGTTAAACTTCTTTTCAAAGACGAAGTCAGAGTCGTTGGCAAAGCCCTTGGACTTCCTGATAATATGGTATATAGACAACCATTCCCTGGTCCTGGTCTTGGAGTCAGATGTACCGGTGCAATAACTAGAGATAGACTTGAAGCTGTCAGAGAATCAGATGCAATACTTAGAGAAGAATTTGAAAAAGCAGGCCTTTTCCACAAAGTATGGCAGTATTTTACAATTGTTCCTGATTATAAATCTGTCGGAGTTACTGACGGTAAAAGATCATTTGAATGGTTTGTTGTAATAAGGGCAATCAATACGAAAGACGCTATGACAGCTACGATTGAAAGACTTGATTATGAATTATTAGAAAAAATAACCTATAGAATAACCCATGAGGTAAAGCATGTTAACAGAGTTTTATATGACTTAACTCCGAAGCCAACAGGCACAATCGAGTGGGAATGATTGCAGTAAGT
The DNA here is from genome assembly GCA_016282315.1 of Clostridiales bacterium. GTDB lineage: Bacteria > Bacillota > Clostridia > Oscillospirales > CAG-272 > CAG-841. The sequence continues at coordinate 23,552 of JAEEKG010000076.1, forward strand.
CCGGAAACCCTTGTGCCGCCTGGGTTTTCGCGATCGTCAAATCAGTTTTGATACTGTTTTGATACTGTTTTTTCATTCTCAGCAATAAATTCATAGAGAGAAAAACCCTCTCGAATGAACGCTTAATTCATTCGGGAGGGCTCTTTTTATACTCATTATTCATATTCACGTTTTTGGTTTCCGGTTCGGAAATGCGGACTCCATCAATTCGACATATTCGTCGGTCGAAATATCGCCGTCGGAACTTGTTTCCCTGCTTGGCTCCGATCTGAAGCCCAACACTCTGACGATGAAATTGAATATCACCGCCGGGAGATTGTATGACGAGTACGGAATCCGATACGAAAACAAGCGAACTCATGACGGAAGAAGAGTCTGTTTTTTGAAAGAATAGACCCATTCCGTGTCGATGGTGACGGTCGTGACGATGAATTGACCACGGGTAAAATGATCGACACCATCGACACGGCCGTCGCATTTTTAAAGCGAGAATTCAATCTCAAGGAACGCCAACCGGTAAATTCAAAAATGTCGCTATGTCGTCTTAGCAAGCAAGGTATTTAGGCTCCCACATACTCTCAAACGAGCGTGTGGAAGCCAAATACGGCTTGTGAGGGGACGCCCCTAACACCCCAATTTTTAATGAAATCAAAGTGCAAAATGCGTGTGCAATCTTTATCAAATATATTGCTTTTTGACATCATACATGCTATAATGTTGATGTATATTTGCAAAAGAGGTGCGCACATGAGCTTCAGCATTGAAATAAGAAAAATAAGACAAAACGCATTGATGAGTCAACAAGACTTTGCCAAAGAATTGGGAGTCTCATTTTCGACTGTTAATAGATGGGAAACTGGAAAAACTCTTCCAACATATAAAGCTATGAAAGCAATAGACGAATACTGCAAAAAAAACGACATATCATTCGATATAAAGACATTGCTGGAGGATAAAGAAAATGAGCACGACTGATTTGAAGTTTTTTACAAACGAACCTGAAAGAGATCTTTATAGCCGCTTTTCGGCAATCCTTAAAAGCAACACACAATTCTTTGACGTATTGGTTGGATACTTTAGGTCAAGTGGTTTCTTTAATATGTATGAATCTCTTGAAACCGTTGAAAAGATTCGTGTGCTCGTCGGCTTAAACGTCGACCTTTTTACAGTAAAAATCATTGACCTCGCAAATGAAGAGTATTCCCCCGCTGCTCTTTCAAATAGCCAAAGCAAAGAGATACTGAAAGCAGAGGTTGAACAGGAATTTGCTGAAGCAGAAGTATCTTCCGATGTTGAAAAAGGCGTACGCATTTTTGTCGATTGGTTAAAATGTGGCAAGTTGGAAATGCGAATGTATACCAAAGCGCCAATTCATGCAAAGGTATACATTATGAGAAAAGATCCGCAGAAAGTTCCTGATATGTACGGTAGTGTTATCACAGGATCAAGCAATTTCTCAGCTGCAGGATTGAAAAACAATCTTGAGTTTAATGTAGAACTTAAAGATGCTCCAGATGTTGAATTTGCCTTGCAGCATTTTGAAAAACTATGGGAAGATGGTATTGACATTCGGGAGACATATATCGATGCTGTCGAAAAGAAGACCTGGATGCGTGATGACATCACACCATACGAGTTATACTTAAAGACAATCTATGAGTTTTTCAAAGAAGAAATCAACGCTGATAAAGAAATAATCGAAACCCTTCTTCCCGATGGATATATGCGTCTCCAATATCAATTGGATGCGGTAACTCAGGCAAAGAAGAAACTTGATGCATATAATGGAGTTTTTATATCAGACGTAGTAGGCTTGGGAAAAACATACATTTGTGCGCTTCTGGCAAAAACCTTTAAAAGAAACACTCGAAAGCTGTTTGTCTGCCCTCCCGTCCTGAAAGAAT
>JAEEKG010000077.1 GCA_016282315.1 Clostridiales bacterium
AAAATAGAAAGAACATCTGTCCAGGTTGGATAATCTTCTTGAAGTGACTCGCCGATTTGGAACCGTATGCTTTCATAAGATTCAACTGTTTCTTCGTTATTTTCTTTTTTGGCCTTTTTGCCAGTCAAAGCATCTGGCAGAATACCAAGAAAATAGTTTTCAAGATGATCCCATATTTCTTCACTTGAAAAACCGTTTTCAAAAAGGAATGTAAGCATCTTTACAGATTCCTTGTGTCTACTGTTTATCATCTCTAGTAACTTGTTTTTATACCGATAGGGTCGATCCTTTATCATTTGCATGTCTTTTGTTTCATTCACATGAATGTAAATCTGGCTATTGTTTCCGCCTAATGCTTTGAAGCTCAAAACATCACAGGCTTCAAGTACCCCCATGGCTGTGATTATTTCTTTGCTTCTGCTTTCCCCTCCGAGATCATTTTTTACATACATAACATTGTTCTTGACATTATTCATAATATAGCGATAGTTTCTTTCCAACCAGCTAAAGTATTCTCCACTTGCAGCAAGGAAGAGATACAAATGCTCACCATTTTTGGTTTCATTACCTTTATATACTCTGTTATTCATACGTTTGGAATACTGTCTTGCAAAGGTATCCATAGAAGCAATCACTACAGGAACAAAGCTCTGTGCCAAATGATCGCCTACTCCTGCTTGCTCCTTTATGGCTTTCACAATGTCCTTCGTATAAACATATATATTCTCTGAGATTGATTTTCGCACAATAGAACGAAGTGCATTAGTAATTCGTTCAAAGATACTGTCTCCATTTTCTTCTGGATAAACATCAATCTTCATAGCTGGGATCATTTCATGCATCTCAGGGAAATCCAAACCTTCATCCTTTGTATATAACATGAATTTGAACCTGGGGAACGAAATCTGTTCTGCAAAATGATTATCCCAAATTGTTTTTAGGTTTACTTCATAAATATTTTGCGCATGGTCTGCCAATCTAACAGAATCTGGATATTCTTCATTCAGTTTCTTTTGCAAGCTCGGTTTCATCGAAAAGTATCCTTGCGCGAAAAGAGGAATAGGCCGCATTGTGAACGGTGAATACGCTTTCCGCATTTCAAAGTCTTTCTGGATTAAGAGCATAGCTGTTTTTACTTTGTTTATTAACTCACTATCATCCTTTTGTGCCAAAGGAGTCTCAAAAATATATGAAAAGCTCTCGGCATCAATGAGCATGCTGTTTTTCTTTTTTAGGTACTTACCTCCATTAATGCTCTTATATCTTGTTTCTTGATATATCTCAAGAACCTTTTTGATAACTTCAACTAACTGATAATGATAGATAGCGGATAGGCCATGCAAGCGATTTATGTATTTGAAGTCATTAGCCATATGAGAATAAATGGCATGGCCTTCAATGGTTTTAGCTCGTGCTGCTCTTCCGATTTCCTGCATATAATCACATACATTACCTGTTGGAGCAAAATGGCAAACATAAGCAATATCAGGAATATCAATCCCCATTCCAAATGCCTTGGTTGCAATCATTATTTTCTTCTTGCCATCACGAAAGTTTTGGAAGTTTTCTTCTTTTTGAGAAGCATCCATCTGACCATGATATTTTGTTACATAGTTTTCAAGCCCTTTCGCATAGCAATAAGAATAGAAACCCTCAATTAAGGTAACAGTCGGGAAATAGATCAGCATCTTTTGCTGTGGTTCCCTGAAAAGGGCCAAATTAATTGACTTAATGAGTGCATCATACTTATCAATTTCATACTCGATTTTATTCTTGATAACCGACACTTCGCTAATGTCAATACTTATGTTATTGCGGCGCACATAGCCTAAATAGGTAATAGGCTCAAGCAAATGAAGACTATTTATTGTTTCATGGTACATGTCCTCATTTCCTTCATAAATGGCAGTAGCAGTAAAAGTTGCGATAACAAAGGATTGGGGATCATCTTCTCGTTTTGTCTGTTTTTGCCTAAGTTTACGGACATGATCCCCCAAATACCAGTAATCGGGACGAAATTGCTTTCCCCAAGTAGTAACAATATGAGCTTCATCGACAATTATCATGCCAATTTTTCTTTTGCCAATCAGTTGTTCAATATCACTCCTCGCTTGCAAAGATTCAGGAGAAAGATAAAGAAGGTGACACGTTCCATTTGCCACCCTTTCTAATATCTCCTGCTTTATGACAGGAGATATATCCGAATTAATAGTTTCTGCTCCATTATATCCATGAGCTGATAAGGATTGCACTTGGTCATTCATTAATCCAATCAATGGCGTAATCACTAATGTGACCAAGTTATATTTTTCTGCAAGATAAATCGCTGGAATTTGGAACATAAGTGATTTCCCAGCACCCGTTGGGGCGGTAACAAATACATCACGATGATCTCTTCCATTTACACAATTTTCAACTTGCTCGATTAGATCATTAATAATCTGTTCTTGTGATGTCTCATTAACTTTCTTTTCTTTATTCTTTAGCGCATCCAAATCGTAAGTTTTGAAAGGATTAA
>JAEEKG010000078.1 GCA_016282315.1 Clostridiales bacterium
ACGTGTACACTTTGTGAAATCAATTAAATCACTCATCTACTACTCCTTTCTCACCACAAATATTTCTTTCTTAGATAATCTGCATGTTCATGAGTTATGGCATTATCATCTATTTCAGCTATATTGATACTTCCATACAGTTCTCCCCATAGACAATCCATTACTTTTGAACCATTTTTCAAACCGTCTTTGTAAGCATCCAAATCATGTTGAAGATATTTGGGAAGCCCGGTTTCATATGCTTTTTCTTTTTCAGAATCCCTGATTCCACTTTCTGTTAACAATTCCATAGAAACACCTAGAGCTTTGGATATTTTGTAAATCGTTTCTGCATTGCTCTTTTCTATTTTGGATTTTCCACTGCAAATATCGCTGAGAGTTGTATATGGAATACCGGATTTTTGAGCCAATTGGTATTTTGTTATTCCTTGTCTTTTTAAAATTGTTTCGATTATCAAGTTAATCACCTCTTATATTATTATATCGGTATACCGAAATATATTCAAGCGTAAAAATTATGCCCCAAAGCTGGGGCATATACTTTGTCATTGATTCTTTAGCTTCTGCATTCTTATATCTTTTCCTTTAAATAGACACACCGAATAGTTGCCAAGCAACCTGGAAGTAATTCTATCTGAATATCTGTCCAGCATCTCTCCTTGAGTTAAATTGGTGCTTATAATTGTACTTTTCTCAGAATTGATCCTGGTATTGATAATGCCATACAATGCCGATGAATTGAACTGGCTCTGCATTTCAGCACCCAGATCATCGATTATGAGCAAATCACAATCTTCATATTTTGCAGAAGGATATTCTCCTTCTGTATTTTTCTGTGCTCTTCCGAATCTCTCATCTTCGTAATCTTTGAACACTTTCTGAGCAGTTTCGTACACCACATCAAATCCTTTATCTATTACTACTTTTGCTATAGATGTTGACAGGTGTGTTTTACCAAGACCAGTGCCTCCTATGAACAGAAGATTTTTCATTTCATTTTTAGTAAATGTCTCAGCAAAATCTTTAGATGCTGCATAGATATTTTCTATGTTATTTCTGTCATCGCCAGTGTAGTAACTGAAATCAAAGTTATCAAAATTCTCTTTCTGTATCAGTTTGTATATCCCTGAAGACTGGTAACCTGCAACTGCAAGTTCCTTTTTCAGACATGAGCACATTTTGCCATCAACATATCCTGTGTCTTTGCAAATAGGACACTCATATTTCACATCACTATAATCACCTGGATATCCTTTTTCTATAAGAAAAGCTGTTCTTGCTTCGTTTATGGCAGCAACTTCTTCAAGAATTGAGTTTACTTTTTGCTGAACATTATCTCCAGATGAAGAAGCAGAAATAATTCTTATTGCTGTTTTAGATAATATGGCATCCATTTCAGCAATCTCGGGGAATTTGTTTCTCAATTCCTGGGCCCTGGCTTCAGCAGCATTTTTGGCTTCAAGATTTTTGCTTTGATATCTCTTCAATACTTCTTCGTACTTTTCGTTATAAGCCATAATCATTCCCCTTTCTTTTCACTTTGTTTCCCACGCTTTGAAGCGAGTTCGAAAAACTCGTCTATATCAAAACTTGAGTTTTCATTTTCTTTCTTTTGTTTCTTTTTTGATTTGAATTGTTTTTTGCTCTCTTCAACCTTTTCAGGAGTATCAATTGATTCCCTGTGCCAGTTAGTCAGTATGGAATTCATATATTTCATACTTGGCGTCGGGATTTTTTCCATCATTTCGTAGTATGCTTTTTCTATTATAATCCTGGATGCAGAATAATCACTGCTCCATGTTTTTATATACTTAATTTCTGTTGGAGTCAGTGCCCTTTCGCCGAATCCAAATAATTTTCTGACACAATACTCAACATCATTAATCTTACTTTCCTCTTTAAGGAATGCATCTAAAGTATCAGTGCTGTCTATACCTCTGTCACAAAGCCCAATAGCGGTTTTTTCAACATACCTCAAATTTGTGTGTCCTTTGTTCTTACAATAAACACAAAGCATCCATATGTATTCGCTTTCCAATCTCAAATGATCATACAAATAAACAATGACATTACATTCAGAAATTGAAAATGTTTTTTCGAGTATAACTTGAGCCTGGTCAATAATTCGGTTGAGTTCTTCATTGTCTTTTCTGATTTTTTCTATCTCTTCGCCCGTATATGAGTATGATTCGGGTTCGGGGGCACTTATTCTGCTTTCTTGTTCTTTTTCAGGTTCTTCGCTTTGTGCTCGGATAATACCTGTGCCTCTCCAAAAACTCAGAGACTCTTTTACAGCAGAAGAAGACATTCCTATCTTGTTTGCAATTTCAAATTCGTCGGAAGGACCATAAGCAGATAAAGCTATCAAAACTCTTGCATCTTCACCAGTTGCTTTAACTAAATAATCCTTAACATTTGCTGGCAAAAATATCGCATTATTGCCCAGCACAAACTCATATTTCAAGTTATCTTCCTCCTTTGCTTAATAGTTTTCCAAACCTTTTCCACATGTTTTTTGATATTTTATACAAATGTTATTTCCACATTTTCAACAACTTTTTCAACGTTTTTGGCCTAAAACAGGCGTTTTTAGTGGCTTTTGGGCTGTTTTTGTGGAAAACTCACTCACATTTAGTGGAAAACTTTTTCCACCCAATTATTCCTCAAATCTGGATGCTTCCGCATTTAAATTCAATTCTGCTTTTTCTCCCGACAAGTATTCAAAGTAACCGGCTGCTGCTATCATAGCACCATTATCTCCGCAGTACTTTAACTCGGGCATAAACAGTTTTAATTTATGTTTTTTACTGAATTCAACAAGTGCATTTCTCAAATGAGAATTGGCTGCCACACCACCTGCCAAAGCAATTGTTTTTATATTCGGATATCTCTTAAATGCTTCGCCGAGTTTTACAATAACAGATTCTACAGCTGCTTTTGTAAATCCAGCTGCGATGTCTGCTTTATTGAATTCTTCACCCTTTTGATTTGATGAGTTAATATAGTTCAAAGCAGCTGTCTTTATACCTGAAAATGAGAAATCCAATGTATCGTCTTTGATTGCAGCTGATGGAAACTTAACGGGATTTTTACCCTCATAACTGAGTTTGTCCATTGCCGCTCCGCCTGGATAAGGCATTCCCATAACCCTTGCTATTTTATCAAAGGCTTCCCCCATCGCGTCATCTCTTGTTCCGCCAATGACTGTGTGTTTTCTATAATCTTCAACAAGGATGATTGAAGTGTGTCCGCCTGAAGCAACAAAAGCTATAAACGGGGGTCTTAAATCATTTGTCAGATAATTTGATGCTATGTGACCTTTGATATGGTCTACAGCATATAAGGGCAAGTTGTTTTGATAAGCAAACCCTTTTGCAAAATTCACTCCAACTAATAATGCACCAATTAATCCGGGGAAGGCTGTAACTGCAACCGCATCCAATTCTTTAGGGTTAACACTTGCATTATTGAGCGCTGTTTTTACCAGATTTGTAATTGTTTCACAGTGTGCTCTGCTGGCAATTTCAGGAACTACTCCTCCGTATCTGGCATGTACCTGTATCTGAGAAGCTACTTCATTGGATAATATTTTAAAGTCACGCTCGCCGCTGCATTCCAATACTGCAACGGCTGTTTCATCACATGAGCTCTCAATTCCAAGTATCCTCATTTTTCACTCCACCAAATCAAGTTTGTACACCACTGCATCATCTACAGGAGTATCGTAATAATCCTTTCTCAATCCAATCACTGAAAAACCTATTTTTTCATACATAGCTCGTGCGGCCACATTGTTCTTTCTGGCTTCCAGGAATATGGTTTTTATTCCATCATTTCTGCAGTCTGAAATCATTTTATTCATCAATTCTTGCCCAAGGCCATGTCTTCTGTATTCAGGTCTAACTGCTATAGTCATAACCTCAGCTTCATCAAGAACATGTCTGTAATTGAGATAACCGCAAAACACGTTATATGAATATACAGATATTAATCTGCACAATTCTCCGCTCTCGTTTGGGATGTCAAAAGGATGTGCGAATGTTTCTTTTTCAAGTTCCCATGCCAAAAGCATAGATTCTTTATCCATTATTTTGTAATCGATAGAATCATCTTTTAAAGAAAACAAATTGAACAATTCACTTTTGATTGTATATAGCAATGAGTCTATTTGATCCGTTGTGAAAACATCCGGCAAATCAGATGAGAAAGTCCTGTATTTGTCTGAAAACTGAGGGTATTTGTTTTCCAAAATACTCTTGTGACTTTCAGTTGCACAATACACCACATCGCAACTATTCAGTATTTCTTCATCAATTTGTGTCGATCTGAACGATTGAATGTCCTTTTTAGGATAACCCTTTTGAGAAAGAACTTCCGCCAGATTATTGCTCATTGGAATTCCAGAAGCAAACAAACCCGCGGAAGAAGCTACGTACTTTGAATAACCAAACCTATCAAGAACGAACTGTGCCATAACCGAACGCATGGTATTTGTTGTGCAAACAAATACCACCTTTGTTCTGTTATCTGTCATCGCGTTCTAATACAGGTTGTGACATAACTGCATCAACCAGTTCTTTCAATTCTTTATCGCAGTCATGCATCTCTACTATACCTAAGTCTGCCTGACTTGCCAATTCTTGTTTTATAGGAAGTTTTGCCAAAACGGGTATATCGAATTTTTTAGCCGTCTCTTCAACTTTGCTCTTTCCGAATACTTCAATTTTCTTTCCGCAATCCGGACACTCAACATAACTCATGTTTTCAACTATGCCTAATATAGGAATATTCATCATCTGAGCCATCTTGACTGCTTTTCCGACAATCAGTTGAACCAGATCCTGAGGGCTGGTTACTATTACTATGCCATCAACGGGTATAGATTGTAGAACCGTAAGAGGTACATCACCTGTTCCCGGAGGACAGTCAATAACCATTGTGTCAACATTTCCCCAGTCAACTTCAGTCCAGAATTGTCTTATCATGTCAGAAACAATAGCGCCTCTCCATACTACAGGTGCAGTTTTGTCAGTGAGCAATAAATTAATGCTGACAGCTTTTATTCCTGTAGTAGTTGTAGCAGGAAGAATAAAGTTTTCAGGTGAAGCGTAGCATGGGTCTTCAAGTCCGAAACATTGTGGAACAGAAGGACCTGTTATATCAGCATCCATTATGCCCACAGACAATCCCTGTCTTCTCAAACTTGTAGCGAGCATACTGGAAACCATTGTCTTTCCAACTCCGCCCTTGCCGCTCATTACTGCTATTGTCTTTCTTACTACACTGTTTTTATTTAATTTTGAAAATGTAATTTTCCTTGAAGAGCATGATGCACCGCATGTCGAACAATCATGGGTACAATTCTCATCAGGTTTGTTGTTTTGTTCGCTCATAATACTATCCTTATACTATTTTGAATCCAAAATAATCTTTCGAGTTGTTATAACAAATATCGCACACCATTTGTGCAAGAGTATCAATATCCATCGGATAATTGCCATTTTCGACCAAATTTCCGATATATGAGCACAGAATTCTTCTGAAATACTCATGTCTTGTATATGACAGAAAACTTCTTGAGTCTGTAGTCATACCAATAAACTTACCAAGTGCAGAGCCTTCACTGATTGTTGCGAGAATCTCTTTGATTCCCCTTACATGATCATTGAACCACCATGCACAGCCCTGTTGCATCTTGGGCATGTTTATTAAGCCTTCGCTCTCTTCACTTGTATGCTGGAAGCATCCGACAAGTGAAGATACTGCTGTGTTTTCAGCTGGGTTTAATGAATAAAGAATTGTCTTAGGCAATATGTCATCTCTTTCCAACGCATTGAGCATTGCAGCTGCTGATGCTATTCTGCCTGAACCGCCATGAATCATGTCATAACCGGAATCAACTCCGATATTTGACAACATAACATCACTTACATTTCTCAATGCACCGAAGTGTACTTGCATTACCCAATCTCTGTCACTGTAATGCTTTGCCAAGAATCTGATGAGTGAACTTCTGTAGATTCTTGCAGTTTCTCTGTCAATTGATTCACCTGCAATTGCACGCTTAAACACGATTTCAGCAACCGAATCAGCCTGCGCTTTTGAAACGCTGTCATCAAACAATACAGTATCATCCATTCCATGGTCTGATGTCTTACAGCCCAAAACATCAAAATATTCAATTCTCTTAGCGAGAATATCGAGCATCGTTGCATAATCTTTGACTTCAACTCCGGCCATTTCGGACATTTTATCAATATATGCTTTAAATCCAGCTTGATCAACCTTAAGACATTTGTCTGGTCTGAATGCAGGAATAACCGGAACATCAAAATTCTTATCTTCTTTGATTGCTATATGTTCAACAAGAGAGTCCGTGGGATCGTTTGTTGTACAAATAAGTGCAACATTGGATTTTTTTACAATTGCTTGAGCGGAAAACTCAGGAGTTTCCAGTTTTTCTTTTGTCAGATTCCAAATCTCGTCACATGTATCAGGACCGATTACTCCGTCATAGTCAAAGTATCTTTTAAGTTCAAGATGAGACCAGTGGTAAATAGGATTTCCAACCAAATAAGGAACTATAGAGCAGAAAGCTTCGAACTTTTCATAATCTGATGCATTTCCTGTTACGAGTCTTTCACTAATTCCGCAGGAACGCATGGCACGCCATTTATAGTGGTCTGCTCCAAGCCAAAGCTGAGTGATGTTTTCCCATTTTTTGTTTTCAGCGATTTCACTTGCTTCAATATGACAATGATAATCTATGATTGGCATAACAGATGCATAGTTTTCATATAAAACTTTTGCAACATCATTTTCAAGCAGAAAATCCTCGTTCATAAAATCCTTCATGATTTTTATCCTTTCTTTGCTCACCTTGATCACCTTTTTCCTAGTTTTGTTCTATTATTATATATCTATGTATTTTATTTTTCAATCAACGTATTACAGCACGACGCAATTTGAAACAATTACGCCCCAGTTGTTTAAAGTAGCTTTATCTATATCAGAATCAGATCTCCACAAAAGGCCTTGTTTTTCCTGTTTAGCATCTAACTCTTCTATAGTTGAAATCTTACCACTCAGATATGCTTTGAGTTTTTCCTGAACGTATTTAAACCTGTTCTGCAATCCTCCCAATCGGACATTCTGAACTTCGAATCCGAATGGTTTGTAATCAGTCATCCACTGTTTCTGAACAGACTTTTCAAATTTGCTTATCTTCTTAAGAATTGTGGATACTTCTTCGCATAATTCAGTCAATTTCTTTTTATCTTTAGCGTAATATGCTTTGTGTAGTCTTATACTGAAATCCGCCTTATTTGATAACAAGTCGCAGAGATTGTACAGGGTATCAAAGACATATGCATATTTACCAGCTTTAGTTTTTTCTTCTTTCATTTTGCTTGCTGTTTTAGCATAAAACTTTGCAAAACCTTCAGGAATAATACTGTCAAATACGCCATACATCGGATCACAATACAACAAATATTTTGTGGCATTTGAATTCTTTGTATCATCTCCCCTGAAATCAGGATCATCTATACTGATAAAATCATCAAATTTAATACCTGTCAAAGTTTCAAACAGGTCTTTGTCCCTGAGCGAACCAACATAATTGTATTGGCTGTCAGCAAACATACATGGAAGAGTTGAAAAAGGTGAACACTCGGCTCCGTCGTCGCCCCATCCTGTTACAAGATAACTGCTGATGTTGTTCTCTTTTGAAGAATCAATTGATGCTTTTCCGACTTTCATGCTGAATCTGTTGCACGGAACAAAACCAGACCACTTTTTAGCACCACCTGCAAATGTTATTCTGTCGCCAAATGTATTTTTGAATGCTATAAAGTTTTTGTCATATCTCTCTTTGTCCTGAATCTCATATGCCCAATACACAAGTTCTATGCCACTGGGTATATCGTATTCCGTCTGAGCTCCTTTTGCATCCACATATCCGTATGCTTTTTTGAAATACATATCTCCCCACATCTGGAGTTTCAAATCATATTTGTCACATATTTCTTTGATTTTGTATATATGTTTGCTCATGACAGTTGTTTTGTCTTCGTACCCGTTAATGTCTAGATACTTGCCTCTTCCGACAAGATATGCTTCGTCCAATCCTATATGGAATACTTTTGTATCAAAACACTCAGTACATCTCTTGATTATTTTTTCAATGAGAGCATACGTTCTATCATCACCAACAAGAAGTATATCCGTACAATCAAAAAATGGTTTGTAATCTACGTAATTCACCAATTGATTCAAATGGGCTAACAGTTCAAGATAAGGTCTTACTTCAACTCCCAGTTTTTTACCGTAATCATTGATTTCACGCAGTTCTTCTTTTGTGTATGCTCCTCTCATGTATCCGAAATGAGGTTCATCATCAATGCACAGGGTGTCTTCCATGTAAAGGCCAAACAGGTTATATCCCATCAAAGAATATACTCTTATCAGCTTCTTAACTGTTTCAACGTTACCAACACCATTTCTTGACACGTCGAGCATGTATCCGAACTCTTTGAAAGCTGATTTTTGTTTTACATTTGTTTTTCCTGAAGCAAGATGTAAAACTGCTCTGGAAAAGTCAACTTTTGAGTTATATGAGATACAAGCATTTTTTCCCTGTCTTTTCAAAGAAAATCCTTCTTCATCAGTCTGTTTTGCGCAAAGCAAAACATCAGGGTTTGATTTAACGGTTTTAACATTAATTTCTTTGCCTATTTCATAAAGAATGCTACTTAATTCGTTGTCTTGATTTACTAGTTGTATTTTCATATCTTTCTCCCCTACATAATTGTTCCGCCGCCAAGCACAATGTCTCCATCGTACAACACTGCTGACTGACCTGGTGTAATTGCTCTTTGTGGTTCATCAAAGTGAATATGAACTTTTGATTTCCCAGTTGAAGTTACTGTAGCTTCTTTTTCTTGTTGTCTATATCTAATTTTTGCCTTGCATCTTATCGGCTTGTCCGGTACTTCTCCCGAAATCCAGTTGAATTCTCCAACATTTACGTCATAATCATACAATTCGTTTTCTGCACACAATACCACTTCGTTTCTGTCCGGATCTATTTTCTTTACATACATTGAAAATGGAAGAGATAATCCAAGTCCTTTATGCTGGCCTATTGTATAGTTTATTATTCCCTTGTGTTGACCCAACACCTTTCCGTTTGTATCAACAAAGTTGCCCGGTTTAGATTTTACTCCGGTCAATAGTTCTATGATTGAAGCGTAATCACCATTCGGCACAAAACATATATCCTGGCTGTCGGGTTTATTTGCATTAATAAACCCATTTTCTTCAGCTATTATTCTTGTTTCGGTCTTCTTAAGATTGCCAAGCGGAAACAACACATGAGCTAATTGTTCCTGAGTCAATGAATATAGGACATAGCTTTGATCTTTTGTGTCATCGAGTGCCTTTTTTAACACAAACTTATTTCCGATTTTTTCAACCCTCGCATAATGGCCTGTGGCAACATGATCACAAGATAGTTCAATTGCTCTTTCGAACAATTTATCGAATTTCATGTATTTATTACAGTCGATGCAGGGGTTTGGCGTCATACCGTTCAAATAGCTTTGGACAAATTTGTCCATGACCTTTTCCTTAAAGCCTTCCTTGAAATTGAAGACGTAATAAGGCATACCGAGTTTATATGAAACATCTCTTGCATCGTTCACATCTTTCAAAGAGCAACACGTGCTCTCTTGAGATATTCCGGCATCTTCATTGTCAAATAAACGCATAGTGCAGCCTATGCATTCATTTCCACCAGATACTAAAAGCTTAGCAGCGACACTGGAATCAACTCCGCCGCTCATTGCAACCAATACCCTCATGCGCCCATACCGTTCTTTCTCATTGAATGTAATATATTTCTTATCTCTTCTTCATTGGATTCTGAAGCATCCTTTGTCACACTTAATAGATAATCTCTTATAACGACTCTGTTTTCATCCATGTAATCAATTGTGTCTATTATGCTTGTAACGTCGAAGTCATATGAATATGAAACAGTCTTGCCCGTTATCTTTTCTTCTTCCAGAGCAAATTTGTAGTATTTTAATTTTTCATCATCTGAAATTGAGATAAATGGTGTTCCGCTGTTTCCGGAAATGACTAACGCATGCAATCTGCTGCTGATAACGGCAATAGAATGTGAAAACAATTCAGATATATCTTCAGCATCATTTGAATTGAACAGTTCAGCCCCGCAATTATAGCAAAGTTTTTGACAAATGCCTTCGTCTTCTTTTTCGTGAAAAGGAACAACAAAGATTTTTGCTGAGTATTTGCTCTTCAATTCATTAATAAGTTTTTCCGTCTTTTCTTCATTTAAGTCATTTGTTTTCTTCGGCGCAATAACAAAATACTTTTCTTCTGTGTCTTTCAGTTTTGGAATATAACAGTTAACTGCGCTGTCAAAGGTAGGGATAATTTTCTTACTGCACAATTCACTTGCAATTCTTACTGAATTGTCATCCCTCAAAGAAACATAATCTGACAATTCCAGAACTTTTCTTATATACTTTTTGCTCTTTTCCCTTAAAATAGGTCCCAAACCATTTGACAGCATTACCACTCTTGCGCCGTTTTTCTTTGCTTTTCTGACTATCGAGTAGTAATAGTACAACGACCTGAAACTTGTCTTATCCTGTAGGATATTTCCGCCACCGAGAATAAGCTGTCCGCTCTGCTTGATTAACTTGTTGATTTTAAATATGTCGAATCTGCTGACACTTGTTACTATGTACTGTCTTGATGTCTTTTTGGGGTTTCCTGAGATTACACCTATGCTGATTGAAGGTTTGAAATTTCTCAACCCGGTCACTATAGATCTAAGCAATAATTCGTCTCCGACATTACCTTTTCCGTAATATCCGCATATGACAGTGTCAGGCACGGCTTTTGTCTTGACTCTGCAGATAATGTCATAAACATCTGTGTACTGCTTTGTCATCTTTTCAACAGAATAATTGTCTAATATAAACTTTCTGCTTGACTGGCCAATATCATATAACGATGATTTGTCCATGTTTAAAAGCAGGTGCAAATCAGTTAACAATTTATCTTTTTCAAATATGTCTTTGCCTCTTCCGCAAAGGTTTGTATCTAAACATACTTGTTTTTTGCTGTCATCATAGCAACCTATATATCCCTGATGGCCCGCGATTATGGTCGGAACGGCACAAGACATTGCTTCCATAGCAGATCTGGATGGAGCAACGAAAATGTCGGAAGCTGAAATGTATTTATACACATTATCTGTTGGACCTACTATCCTGACTATTTCTATTCCGCACTCATTATTAATCAAATGCGCTTTTTCAGTAAGTTCTGTTCTTCTGCTTCCGTCACCGACAATAATAATCAGGATATCCTTATTCTTTTCAAACAACTCTTTAGATAAATCCAACAGAGTTTCTGCTACTTTTGATGGAAGCTTGTCAAGCCTGCCTGTGTGTAGGATGACCTTCTTTCCCTCTGCTCCGATTTCGCTCTTTGCTTTCTCTAAATCTTTTGTTGGCGAAAAAGCAACCGTGTCAATTCCGTTTACTGCGCGTGAAATCATCTTGGAGGGAATCCTGTATTCATTTTTCAGATAGTCGTCAATATCCTGGCTTATTGAAAATACATGTTCTCCCCAATCGGTGTATTTTTTTGTAATCCCCAGCTTGAAATTAAAGTGACATGTTGTCACAAATCTGAACCCGTATTTTCTCTGCAATTTACCGCATAAGAAAGCCGGAATTCTGGCATGTGCGTGAACGATATCATAATTGCCTGATTTTATAATTTTCTTTAAACCAAAGTATGATTTGATGAAAGCAAAAGGGCTTCTCTTGTTGAGAGGAAGCTTGTGATGAATTATTCCGGACTGTTCCAGTTTTTTTACAAATACTCCATCAGCAGATGCTATCTCAACTTGATATCCTATGGCTTTTAAGGATAAAGATAAGGAGAGAATATGTGTTTCTGCCCCGCCTATATCCATACCCATAGTGGCAAGAAGAATTTTCACAACAATTCCCTCCTGTTAAATTTTTGTTTGCTATTACTTTTTCATTGCGACAGCAGCTTTTGCTTTTGCAACAATGTTCTCTACTGTTAATCCGTATTCTTGGAGAAGAGTCGGTACTTTTCCGGATTTTCCGAACTTGTCTTCAACTCCCACTCTCAATACAGGCACAGGACATTTACCGGAAAGTGTTTCACAAACCGCTCCGCCAAGTCCTCCGATTATTGAGTGTTCTTCCGCAGTAACAACTGCTCCTGTCTTCTTGGCACTGGCAACTACAAGTTCTTCATCCAAAGGTTTGATTGTATGAATGTTGATTACTTCAGCATCTATTCCTTCGTTTTTGAGAACTTCTTTTGCCTGAATTGCCATGTGAACCATAAGTCCGTTTGCGAATATGCTTACATCTTTTCCTTCTGAGAGAACTATTCCCTTGCCAACTTCGAACTTATATGTTGCAGGGTCGTAAATATATGGAACGGCATATCTACCGAATCTCATGTAAACTGGTCCGTCTATCTTTAAAGCTGCTTCTACACATGCATATGTCTCTGTTCCGTCAGCCGGACAAATAACTGTCATACCCGGAATTGCTCTCATTAATGCAAAGTCTTCGTTACTCTGGTGTGTAGCACCATCTTCGCCTACTGAAATGGAAGCGTGTGTTGCTCCGATTTTTACATTAAGATGTGGATAAGCAATGGAGTTTCTAACCTGATCATATGCTCTTCCGGAAGCAAAAATAGCGAATGTTGAAGCAAATGGAATTACACCTGTTGAAGCAATACCTGCTGCAACTGACATCATGTTTCCTTCAGCAATACCGCAATCAAAATGTCTTTCCGGGAATTTCTTTTTGAACAAAATTGTTTTTGTAGCTTCTGCCAAATCAGCATCCAAAACAACAAAATTAGTATATTTTTCACCGAGGGCTGCAAGCGCTTCGCCGTAAGCCTGTCTGGTTGCAATTTTATCTGCCATAGCTTTTATCCTCCTCAGTTATCCAGTGCAGAGAGATCTGCAATTGCCTGTTTGTATTCATCTTCATTAGGTGCTTTTCCATGCCAACCCACTTTGTTCTCCATGAATGAAACACCTTTGCCCTTTATTGTTTTGGCAATGATTACTGTAGGTTTGCCTTTGCAGCTCTTAGCTTGCTGAACAGCTTTATCTATCTGTTCAATGTCATGTCCGTCGATTACGATGACATTCCACTTGAATGCTTCAAATTTCTTGTCGAAAGGAGCAGGATCCACAATTTCTTCAATAGGACCATCGATCTGAAGGCCATTGTAATCCAAAAACACCGTGAGATTGTCAAGTTTGTAGTGAGCAGCAAACATAGCAGCTTCCCAAACTTGTCCCTCTTCGCTTTCACCATCACCGATGATGCTGTATACTCTGTAGTCTTTATTCTGAATCTTTGCAGACAAAGCCATTCCGCAAGCGGTTGAAATACCAAGACCAAGAGAACCAGCTGACATATCTACTCCCGGTATATGTTTCATATCCGGATGTCCCTGGAGAATGCTGTCTGCCTGTCTGAATGTCTTTAACAGCGCTTTGTCAAAGAATCCTCTCTCAGCAAGTGTTGCGTATAAAGCGGGACATGTATGACCTTTTGAAAGAACAAATCTGTCTCTGTCTTCACATTGCGGGTTCTTAGGATCAACTCTCATCTCATGAAAATACAGATACGCTAAAATATCTGCGATGGATAAAGCTCCACCGGGGTGACCCGAAGAAGCGCTGAATACTTCTTCAATTATGTCTTTTCTAATCAAATTGGCTTCTTTTTTGATTAATTCAATTTGTTTTTTGTCCATGACTGACCTCGATTTATTTAATAATTGCTTAATTAGTATACTACAAAGTATAAATTATATCAACGAAATGAACTTTAAAAAATGAAAAAGTGGCAACTAATACCTCTTGGTAAATATGCCACTCTCGTTTATTATTCAAAATTATTGGGCTAAGACACATGTGACTTGGGTCATGAGTTGTTCTGTGTCAAATTCAAGTTAAAGATCGATAATATCTTATCCGTAAAATACTCGGCTTCCTTAATATCGTGTGTAACCATTATAACCAATTTGTCTGAAAGATATTCTTTAAGATATTCCATTGTATCAGATTTGGTTTTATCGTCCAGTCCTCTAAATGGTTCATCAAGCAAATATATCTCTCTATCTGATGCCATAGCTCTTGCAATTGACACTCTTTGAGCCATTCCGGTAGAAAGGTTTTTGGGCTTTGTCTTATATTCATTTTCAAGTCCTAGTTTGTCCAGAATGGTTTTGGCAACTGCTTCATTATTCTTTTTATCGCCATTCATCACGCAAGTCACATTATCCAGAACGCTTACGCTGTTAAACAAATTTGTTTCTGCAAAAACATATGCAATTTTGCCTTCGACCTTTATGCTTCCGGAGTCAGCTTTTTCAAGTCCCGAGATCAGTCTCAGAAGAGTCGTCTTACCTGTTCCCGACTCGCCCATTAAAGCGACAAATCCGGAATCAATTTTGTAATTAATGTCATTCAGTATTATTTTTCCATCATAGGATTTAGATACATTTTCAAGCAAAATACTAGCCATTTGTTATTTTACCTCCCACTTTGGAAATCAAAGAAATCAGGAGTTTTTCAATTATGAAACTCAGAATGATCACAACAATTGTCCAGGCAAACAAATCCTTTGATTCAAGATATATTTTTGCCTCATAAAGCATAGTACCTATAGAAACAGCAGGAACACAAATTACTTCAGCTGCAACTCCCGCTTTCCATGCAATGCCAAGAGCAGATTTACTTCCCGCCACAAAGTACGGCATGATGGAAGGAATCAAAAGCATTTTTATTCTTTTTCCTTTTGATATGTTGTAAATATTCGCAGTTTCAACAAGATTTTGCGGAACATTGTCAAACCCGTTCTTTATGTTTTCATAGATGATAGGAACAACTATGAGTACAGACGCCAGTATTGGTATTATTCCTTTGACAAAAATGAATAGCAAAAGAATAATTATCGAAGCAATCGGTGTTGACTTTATTACGGAAATTGCCGGAGATATTATGGCATCTGCAATTGACGACAATTTGCTGAGAGTGGCTAATAAAACACCCAGTAATACACCTAAAACGAGTCCGGAGAAAATCCTTGCAATAGAATTCAGACACGTCAAGTAAAAATCTCCGGTTATCAGCAATTCACCAAGTCTTACAGCAACATCTACAGGAGAAGGCAGAATGACTGCCTTCCCCACTATAAGACTTATTATTTCCCAAATTGCAATCCAAAAGACGAGAGCTATAATTGCCCTTAGTATTTTACGTTTTTTAGTCATTTACAATTGCGTAGAATTCATCTGTAGGAAGCTTTCCGCCTACAGCTTTGGGATTAGCCTCAAATAGTACACCAAGCATTGCTTTCATATAATCAACACCCTGTTTTCCGTAAACACAAACTATATTGCAGTTTGGAATTGCGTTCAAAGCAACTTTTTCATTTGGAACAATGCCGTATTTGGCAACTATTTTAGCTGCATCTTCTTTGTTATTGTTAATATAATTCACTGAATCAGTGTAATCTTTTAAGAACTTCTTTACTGCATCCTTATTTTCCTTGAGCAGCTTGTTGCTTACAACTATTACGCCTTGAACAAGTGAAGTTTCACTAACTTTGTTCCATTCCTCAGTCAGATTGAGAGCTACTCTGTAATTGTTAGTCTGAGAAGCAAATTTTGTACTTGTTACAAAAGGTTCAGGAATAATTGCAACATCTATTGTACCAGCTGCAAGTTTTGAAGAGATTTCCGAAGTATCTGCAACAAATTCAAGGGTAAGATCTGTTTGTGGATCAATATCATTTTGTTTTAAGACATAATTGATGATGTATTCAGGAGTTGCTCCCTGACCTGTTGTATAAACAGTTTTGCCTTTTAAATCATTAAGAGAATTAATGTTGTTTCCGTTTTCAACAACATATAGTACTCCCAAAGTGTTTACAGCTAGAAAACTATAATCTGCTCCTTTGTTAAACACAACTGAAGCAAGGTTTACAGGCATGGCAATTATGTCATAAGTTCCTGCAATTGCAGCAGCTGAAACATCGCTTGTATCTGTTGTGAGAGTAACCTCATATTTGTTTTCTGTGAGATTATTATCTGAGTTGTCCCAAAGCTTAGATAAACCGATTCCTGTCGGTCCTTTCAAAGCCAATACTTTTAATTGTGCTTTTTCTGTTTTATTTGCATTGCACCCTGTCAACACAGAGATTGACAAGAATAAAACAGCCATTACCAATGCAATAATTCTTCTTTTCATTTTGTTTTCCCCCCTGCTATTTCAGAATAAGTTTTTCTCTTGATAGTATCTTGATTGTCCCATTCTGATAATCTATGGCTTTAATTCTTTGAAGTTCACTTATGGCTCTGTAAAGAGATGATCTTCCTATGTTCAATTGTTTAGACAATTTTGCAGCCACTACTTTTATTTCATCAGCGTTCTGGCATAACAAAAACCTTGCCAACGAATGCTCTGTTGTCGGTGTTGCAAAAGTTGATATCTTTTTGTTCAAGAATCGAATTCTGTCAGTCAAAAAAGCGATATATGCCATGTTCAAACCTGTGTCTTCAAGGATATACCTTTTTATTGTTTCTTCAGGTATGAACATTATTTCAGATTTCGTTTTTGACACTAAACAGCTCACGTGTTCTGCGTCACTGGAAAAAAGTGTAGTGACACCGAAAACATTGCCTTCTTTTAAAGTGTTCAAAGGCACCTTGCTGCCGCTGTTTTTTTCTTCAGCTAAAACCGTTCCTGACAAAATGACACCAATCTGCTTCATAGCATCTTTGCAAGAGGATATTATTTCTCCTTTAGAAAAACTGCATATTTTTTCTTTTGACAATTTTTCAATCGTGTTCTTGCTTGCATTTTTGAAAATATCTGCGCAAGATAGCATTTCGATTATCTTTTCTTTCGTCATAAATTCTCCATTTTGTGTCCCATTTGGCACACATTTATATTATCACAAGTCTATGACAAAGTCAATCGCTTTACAACTATTTGGTGTTGTATTATATAATTATTTGATTTATAATGATTTGGTGACAAATATTTAGAAAGAGAAATACTAATTATGGAAAGAACATGGGTAAAAGATATTTACACTGACATGACATCATTTGATGGTAAAGATATAAAGGTGTGCGGATGGGTACGATCCGTTCGTGCTAGCAACGCATTTGGTTTTATCGTTTTGAACGACGGAAGTTGTTTTGGCAACATTCAAGTTGTTTTTGAAGCAGATAAACTCAGCAACTACACAGATATTTCAAAACAGAATGTTGGAGCAGCATTAAATGTTACAGGAAAGCTCATATTGACTCCTGATGCTCCGCAGCCTTTTGAAATACATGCTTCTGAAATCGAAGTTGAAGGAACATCAACTCCTGACTTCCCCATTCAGAAAAAACGTCATACAGCAGAATTTTTGAGAACGATTCCTCACCTCAGAGCGCGCGCTAACATTTACAACGCAGCTTTCAGAGTTAGATCTGTTTCGGCATATGCCATTCACAAATTCTTCCAGGAAAGAGGATTTGTTTATGCACAAACTCCGCTTATCACTGTTTCAGACTGTGAAGGCGCTGGAGAAATGTTCAGAGTAACATCTCTTGATCTTGACAACCCGCCAAGAACAGAAGACGGAAAAATAGATTTTTCTCAGGATTTCTTCGGAAAAGATGCATTTTTAACAGTTTCAGGCCAGCTTCAGGGCGAGACAATGGCTCAGGTCTATTCCAAGATTTACACATTCGGACCTACTTTCCGCGCTGAAAAATCTTATACACAAAGACATGCAGCTGAATTCTGGATGATTGAACCTGAAATAGCATTTGCCGATCTTGAAGATGATATGCAGCTTGCCGAAGCAATGACAAAATATGTCATCGGTTATGTTTTAAACAACTGCAAACAGGAACTCGAGTTCTTCAACAAATTTGTAGATAACGGTTTAATCGAAAGACTCACAAACGTTGTTTCAAACGATTTTGCAAGAGTCTCATATACTGATGCCATCGACCTTCTCTTAAAGAGCGGAGTCGAATTTGAGTACAAACCATTCTGGGGTTGTGACATGCAGACAGAGCACGAAAGATACCTCTGTGAACAAGTGTTCAAAAAACCTGTTTTCGTTTACAACTATCCTAAGGAAATCAAGGCATTCTATATGCGCTTGAACGACGATGGAAAGACCGTGGCTGCAGCCGACATGCTGGTTCCTGGAATCGGAGAACTCATCGGTGGATCACAGCGTGAAGAAAGACTTGATAAGCTTGAAGAAGCTTACGCAAGATTCGGATTAAACCCGGAAGACTACTGGTGGTATACCGAACTCAGAAAATACGGAAGCACACACCACGCAGGATTCGGTTTGGGATTTGAGAGATTGATTATGTATGTAACAGGCATCTCAAACATTAGAGACGTTGAACTATTCCCGAGAACAACAGGTAACGCAGATATTTAAAGAGGCAAATTATGGCAAAAAAATATGTTGAAATGACCAAGTCTGAGTTGACACAAGTCAATGCAGAACTCCAGAAAGAATATGACAAAATAGTTGAAAGCGGAATTTCTCTTGATTTGTCCAGAGGAAAGCCTTGTAAAGAGCAATTGGATGTTTCAGATGATCTTTTCAGAACACTTACCAGCAGCTCTCAATGCATTTCAAAAACAGGTTTTGATGTCAGAAACTATGGTTTGCTCCAAGGAATTGAGGAAGCTAAAGAATTGTTCGGACAACTTTTGGGCGTTCCCGCTGAAAACATTCTTGTCGGCGGCAACTCAAGTCTTACAATGCAGTATGATGCTTTTGCAAGATGTATGCTTTTCGGAGTAGGCGAACACAGAATGTCCTGGATTAAACAGGGAGACGCTAAGATTTTGTGCCCTTCTCCCGGTTATGACAGACACTTTGCAATATGTGAAGAGTTCAGAACTCCTATGATTCCGATAAGACTCACAGGCCACGGCCCGGATATGGATCAGGTAGAAGAATTGGTCAACAACGACCCTACAATCAAGGGTATGTTCTGCGTTCCGAAGTATTCTAACCCAACTGGCGAAACATATGATGAAAAGACAATAAGAAGAATAGCTGAACTCAATCCTGCAGCTAAAGACTTCAGATTGTTCTGGGACAACGCATACCTTTACCACGATTTCGGAAAAGAAACAAAGGTTGCAAATATTTTTGATTACACATTCGGCACAAAGAATGAAGATATGGTATATGAGTTCTTCTCAACATCCAAGATCACATTCCCGGGTTCCGGAATAGCAGTAATGGCAACAAGCAAAAACAACATAGACTATGCTGTTAAGCACCTGTCTGTACAGAGCATTAACTCAGATAAAATCAACCAAATGAGACATGTACTCTATTTGAAGAGCCCTGAAAATGTAAAAGATCACATGAAAAAACATGCTGAAATATTAAAGCCAAAATTTGAACTTGTAGAGCAGAAGTTCCATGAGGCCTTTGATGAAGCTGGAATAGCAACATGGACTGAGCCAAACGGAGGATATTTCATTTCTCTAGATATATTCCCAAACACAGCTAAGACAACATTTAATCTCTGCAAAGCAGCCGGATTAAAGATTACAGGTGCAGGCGCTACATTCCCATACAAAAAGGACCCTGACAGCAAAAACCTGAGAATATGTCCTTCATATGCAAGCTTAGAAGATTTGGAAAAAGCGTGCGATGTTCTCTCAGTATGTGCTAAACTCGCAGCCACAAGAAGACTGCTTGAAATGGAATAATTCATTATGGTTAAAGATAAAAAAGTTGTAGTTCTTTCAGGCGGTTACAGCCCTGAAAGAGATGTATCTCTTGTTACCGGTTCCCTTGTTGCCGCTGCATTGAGAAGACAGGGTTATCCGACGGCACTAGTAGATGTTTACATGCCATTCACAGGAGATTATGAGAAAGCATTTACTCTTGAAACCAAAGAACTTGTAAAAGAAGTGTCGACAAGAATACCTAACCTTGAAAAACTCAAAGAAAAATACGGCGAAGGCGAAAGGCTTATAGGACGTGGTGTAATTGAACTCTGCTCACACGCAGATGTCATATACAACGCACTTCACGGCGGCATGGGCGAAGACGGACGTCTTCAGGCACTCTTTACCTCTTTGGGAATGAAATATACAGGTTCAAAATTTGAGCCTTGTCATGTTTCAATGGACAAGTCGTTGACAAAGGCAGTCCTGGAACAGCACAACATACCTACAGCTAAATATGTTGTTCTCGATGAAATGACAATTCCGCTCGGCATTAAGTACCCGTGCGTTATCAAGCCTTGTTCATGTGGTTCTAGTGTCGGTGTTTCATTTGCTAACAATGAAAAAGAACTCAGAAAGAATATAGAAAAAGCTTTCAAATTTGACAACAAAGTAATTATAGAAGACAAACTTATAGGACGTGAATTCACCGTGGCTGTTCTCTTTGGAGAAGCTTTACCAATAATTGAAATCATTCCGAAAACCGCCTTCTATGATTATGAAAGAAAATATCAGGCAGGAGCAACAGAAGAGATATGCCCTGCAGTATTGACTGAAGAACAAACGATAAGACTTAAGAGCTTGGCAGTACGCGCTTTCTTTGCGATGAGACTTACCACATACTCTAGATTTGACTTCATTTTGGATGAAGAGACAAATGAGTTTTATTGTTTGGAAGGAAACGCTCTTCCGGGCATGACAAACACAAGTCTGGTTCCCTTGGCCGCCAAAACAGCAGGAATCAACTATGATGATTTGTGTGAAAAAATATTGCTGGATGCAAGTGTAAATTGAGGTGTCCATGAAAACGATAATAGGAATTGATGTGGGTGGAAGCACAACAAAAATAGTTGCGGCTAAAAACAACACTTTACTTAATCCGATTCTTGTCAGCGCAAACGATCCCATAACATCAATCTATGGTGCATTTGGTAAGTTCACAAATGAAAACTCCCTAGAACTAAACGATGTTGACAAGGTGGTAATCACAGGTGTCGGCGCATCATACGTTGATAAACCGATTTATGGTCTTAAATGCGAAAGCGTTTCAGAATTTGAATGTTTTGGAAGAGGCGGTTTGTACTTATCCGGACTTGATGAAGCTATAGTTGTCAGCATGGGTACAGGTACTGCCAATGTGTATTCAAAAAAAGTCGGAGATAAGATTACAAATGAATATTTAGGTGGAACAGGTGTCGGAGGAGGCACTATGGTCGGCCTTTCAAAAAAAATGCTCAACATGGACAATGTTGAACACATATTGGAACTGGCTGAAGAAGGAAATCTTGACAATGTTGATTTGAAAGTCAAAGACATTTATAAGCACGTTAAAGACAATTCACTTCCTCAGAATTTGACTGCATCTAACTTCGGAAAACTATCCGATGTTGCGACAGATTCCGATGTTGCGCTTGCAATAATCAACATGATATTTGAAACTGCTGCTATGCTTGCTGTCTTTGCTTCAAGAATGAAAAACACAAAGAACGTTGTTCTGACAGGCAACCTTTCAAATTTCAAACTTGCTAAAGTTATTTTCCCTGAGCTTGGCAAATTGTTTGATACAAATTTCATCATTCCGGAAAATTCTCAATTTGCTACAGCAATAGGAGCTGCCCTAATCGAATAATCAATCTTAATATAAAAAACTATGGTGCTGAAATCGTGTAAACGAAAAATCAGCACCTTTTGTTATCTTATCTGAACACAAAACAGTTTTTACGAATATCCCATCAAACCTCTTATAGATACTTCTCCGCTCTTTATTGATTCAGTTATTCCGTCGCTGTATTTAACAAGAAGAGAGAAATCTTCATTAATACCTAAGGCTTGGGCTTCTATGCCTTCTTTTGTTTTCATTACAAGTATT
This sequence comes from Clostridiales bacterium, assembly GCA_016282315.1. Lineage (GTDB taxonomy): Bacteria > Bacillota > Clostridia > Oscillospirales > CAG-272 > CAG-841. The sequence goes on from JAEEKG010000078.1 coordinate 21,990, forward strand.
CTTTTGCCTATGTTTAAACAATCGTTTTTGTATTTATCTAGATACAAGCGCTGATTGCTATATAAGTCAGAATACATTGTATCAAGTTCTTTTAACAGGCAAGCGCACAATGACGCTCTGTTTGTGTTTTTTCCGCATCCCATTTTTATTGAACCGGCTATATCTTTTAATTCTTTTGGAAAATCTTCTTCATTCTGATTAACATTGATTCCTATTCCTATAACGACATATTGTATTTTTCCAGTCTCGCCTTCAACGCCCATTTCAGTAAGTATTCCGCATACTTTTTTATTATTCATTATTATGTCATTAGTCCACTTGATGCTGGGTCTTACACCGGTTACTTCTTCTATAGCATTGCACAAACAAACAGCAGTCATTGCGGTGAGAGAAGATATATGGTCTATTATTTCTGGTTTTATCAACACGGATAAATATATACCGACACCCTTATCTGAAACAAAGCTGCGTCCGAGCCTGCCCCTTCCTTTTGTCTGACTGTCGGATATGACAACCGTTCCGTCACTTAATCTGTCATAATTGTTTTTAATATAATTGTTTGTCGAATCTATTGTGTCAAAATACAGCACATCTTTTCCGATAGTTTTTGTTTTTAACAGAGGCTTTATTTCCATTTCGGATATTCTGTCGGGTTTAGAGAGCAGCATGTATCCCTTGTTAGTAACTGAATCAATTACATAACCTTCTCTTTTTAATGCTGAAACTGCCTTGTTTACCGAAACTCTTGAAACACCCAATTGTTTACTTATATACTCACCCGAAACATATTCGTTATTATTACTTAATAATTGTAATACTTCGTTTTTTGTCATTTTGATTGTTTACAATCCTCTCTTTTTGTGATATTGTTAACCTTGCTTAAAAAGAGGTTAACAATATGGCCAGATATAGAATAAAAATGCTTATATTATGTGCTCTGTTTGCTGCATTAACCGCAATAGGAGCTTTTATACAAATCCCCACACCCATTACTTCGTTTACTTTACAATTATTGTTTGTGTTTTTGTCAGGAATTATACTTGGACCCAAGTATGGACCCTTGTCCCAGGCAATATATGTACTACTTGGGTTAATAGGCCTTCCCATATTTACCGGAGGCGGGGGATTTGCTTATGTGCTTAAACCATCATTTGGTTTTACAATAGGTTTTATAGCCACTTCTTTTGTTATAGGGCTGATAACAGATAAAAACAAAAGTATCAAAAGAATACTCGTCTCATGCGTTGTCGGATTGTTGACAACATACGCAATCGGCCTTCCTTACATGGCTGTAATACTAAATGTTTACATGCAAAAAGCCATGTCTGTTTGGCAGATACTTATGAGCGGAATGGTGATTTTCCTTCCATTTGATGCTTTGAAAATTCTGGCAACTGTTTTGTTGTCTAAACCTCTTCTCAAAGTAATGGATCACATTAATCCAAAATCAGAACAAACCGGAGATGATCCCAAGTGAGTCAACATCTATTTTTTCAGCTGCGGGAACAGGAGGCAGACCAGGCATTGTTAATATGTTGCCCGCATATACCACTATAAATCCAGCTCCTGCTGAAATCTTTACATTCCTTACAGTTACCCTGAAGCCTTTCGGTGCCCCCTTTAGCTGGGCGTTATCTGAAAGGCTGTTTTGCGTTTTGGCAATGCAAACGGGACAATTGTCTAGGCCAAGAGAAGTGAGTGTTTTAATGCTCTCTTCAGCTTGTTCAGAGTAATCAACACCATCTGCTCCATAAATACTGGTTGCTATTTTTTCTATTTTTCCCTTTATTGTGTCATTTAAATCATACGAGAACTTAAAGTCGGATTTTTCTTCGCAGAGCTTAACAACTTCTCTTGCCAGCTCTTCTCCGCCTACACCGCCTTTTGCCCATACATCGGACAACACAACATTAACATTGAGTTCTTTACATTTTGTTTCAACTAATTCAATCTCTTTTTCAGTATCTGTAGGGAATTTATTAATGGCAACAACGACCGGAAGATTATATATTGTTTTCATGTTAGAAACATGTTTTAACAAATTGGGCAAACCTTTTTCCAGTGCCACAAGGTCTTCTTCAGTAAGTTGCGTCTTATCTTTTCCGCCGTGCATCTTAAGTGCCCTGACAGTTGCCACAATAACGCAAGCGGATGGTTTGAATCCTGTCATTCTGCACTTTATATCGCAGAATTTTTCAGCACCCAGATCTGCTCCGAATCCGGCTTCTGTAATTGCATATTCACCAAGTTTCAATGCAAGTTTTGTTGCTAAAACTGAGTTACATCCGTGTGCAATGTTTGCAAAAGGTCCGCCGTGAACAAAAGCAGGTGTTCCTTCCAAAGTCTGAACAAGATTAGGCTTTAATGCTTCAACTAGTAGTGCTGTCATTGCGCCTTCTGCCTTCAGATCATGTGCTGTAACAGGTTTTCCTTCATAAGAATAACCGATTATGATTCTAGACAGTCTTTTCTTTAAATCTTCAATTGAAGATGACAGGCAGAATATTGCCATGACTTCAGAAGCTACAGTTATTTCAAATCCGTCATTTCTCTCTCTTCCGTTCTTTTCCCCGCCAAGACCATCACGAATATATCTCAATTGACGGTCGTTCATATCAAGAGCACGTTTCCATGTGATTCTTTCGGGGTCTATTCCGAGCTTATTGCCTTGATAAATGTGATTGTCTATCATTGCGGCAAGCAAATTGTTGGCTGCGCTTATCGCATGAATATCTCCTGTAAAATGCAGGTTAATCTCCTCCATCGGTACTACTTGGGAGTATCCTCCGCCGGTCGCTCCGCCTTTTACACCGAAAACGGGTCCGAGAGAAGGCTCTCTCAAAGCCACAATTGATTTTTTCCCTATTTTCCTCAGAGCATCGGCTAGACCTATTGTAGTTGTGGTCTTTCCTTCTCCGGCAGGAGTAGGAGTGATAGCGGTAACAAGAACTAGTTTGCCTTCTTTTTTACCTGGCTCTTGGAAGATGGATAAATCCACCTTTGCCTTGTTCTTTCCGTACATCTCAAGATATTTTTCATCAATGCCGGCTATTTTGGCAATTTCACTTATTGGTTTTAGCTTTGCTCTTTGAGCTATTTCAATATCTGTCAGCATAGTTAAACCCCTTAATTATTGTGAGATATTTTCTTTGATTCTTTCCTTTACACTATCCGGAATAGCAGACTCATCGAGCTTCTTAATTGCACTATCCAAGTCTTCACATTGACGGATGCTTTCATATATTCTGTTTTTCTCTCTGTTGTTATAGCTGAGAATTGAGAATTGTTCCAACAAGGTATGCTTGAATTGCTCGAACTGAGTCTCTTTTTTGGCTTTAACTTCGATTTCGTATTTTGCTCCTGTTTCAAAAGCAAAGCTCATGGATAAGAAATCGCCATACAATTCTTCAAATTCTTTCTTTACAGAATTCACTTTAAGGGTTATTTTTCCCTCTCTTATGTTTTTGAATCTAACAATTACTTTTCTGTTTTTTGGAACTACGTTTTTGTCGCCCCAATAACTAATGCTTAACTTTTCAGTATATTCTCCGTTATCTTTTTCCTTATATTCAGAAACAAATTGAGTATATCCACTTGCATTTTTTCCTCTTTCATACATCTCACTTGATTTGTTTCCGTTATATACCCAAAGCTCAAGTGTTTTGGGATTATCTGAAACATTGCCTTCATCACGCGAGAGTGTTAAAACTGTTCCTTCTTTTGCTAAAACGGGCATTGTGTCAAGAGTTCTTTGAAGCTTGTACTCTTTACCATCTGAAACATACTGTTCTCCCGTAAATATATCTGTCCAAGTACCTTTTGGAATGTACATGTCTACTTTTGCAAGACCTTCTTTATTGATCTTGTTAGTAACAACGGATACCAATAAGTCTTTGTTGAACAAATATTCCTGTTTATATCTGTATGCTTCTTCCTCTTTCCACTCGTAGTATAAAGGTTCGATTATACCTTCTCCATGCCAGTGGTTTCTTGCATTTGCAGAATATAGATACGGGATTAATGAGTGCCTGAATCTCAACCACTTTTCAGTAATCTGTCCAATGCCGTTTTTGTAGTATCTTGGCTCTTTTGTTATTACATTTTCACATGTGCTGTGAAGCCTGTTAATCGGGCTGAAAACTCCGAACTGAATTGATCTGACATACAATTCATCGTTCTTGTATCCACCCATGTGTCCGCCAATGTCATGACTCCACCAGGTGTATCCTATATTGCTTGATGTGGCTGTGAAATACGGCAAATACTTCAATGTATCCCAAGTAATATGTGTATCGCCTGAAAAGCCTACTTGGTATCTATGAGAACCGACACCTGCGTATCTGGATAAAATAATGGGCTCTTTGCCGTCTTTTCCGTTATTGAGGTATAAATAGTGATTGAACGCCCACAGTGGGTCAAGACCATCTATTTTTGTTTTTGTTCCCTGCTGCCAGTCCATCCACCAGAATCTGACTCCGTCTTCTTCATATGGATTCAGCAGCACATCAAAATATGCATTTATAAAGTTTGTGTCTGTAACATCACATTCAACAACTTGTTTTGTCTTGGGATCTATTCCGCATCTCTTGCTGAATTCTTTGTATTGTTTTTCAAAGAATCTAACCCCGGAGTGCGGGTGCAGATTCAAAGTGACTTTGTAATTCTTGTCATTTAAAATCTTGAGGAATTTCTTGTAATCCGGGAAAAGATGCTTGTTCCATGTATATCCTGTCCAACCGGATTTTCCTCCGTGAAATGAATCAGCAAGACCTTGCTCTGTAATCTTGAATTCTTCATCAACGGTTGTTGAGTAGTGCCAGTCCATATCTACTGTTGCAACAGTGAAAGGAACTTTTGAATTTTCAAATTCCTGGATAAGATTCAAATATTCTCTGTCCGTATAATCGTGGTATCTGCTCCACCAGTTTCCAAGTGCAAACCTTGGAATCATAGGTACTTCACCCGTGATTTCATACAGTGCTTTCACAGCTTCTCTGTATTCATCCCCGTAAGCGAATACATATTCATCAATTCCATCAGCTTTTTTATCAAATGGTTCGCCATTTTCATTTAAACAAATTGTTTTTGAGTCATCAAGAACAGCTACGCCTGTTGTTGAGCACACACCATTGCCCAGATTGACTTTGTGCCATTTGCCATACTTGTCTTCAAACATGTTTCCGTTACATCTGTCAAGCGTTCTGTAAGTTCCGCCCAAGTTTCCTTCATTTGTAATTCTTACATTTTTTCCGCCTATTATGACATAGCAGTCTCTTCTTTTGCTCTTCAAAACAAGTGTTACATACTCTGTTTTTATTGACGCTTCTTCATCATTGCTTTTAAACTCATACTTAACTTTGGGCAGATCTCTGTACCAAATTGACAGAGTTGCTTCATCTCTGTATTGATGTTTTCTGCTCTTTTCAATTCTGAATAGTCTATCTGTCAAGACTGTTACCCTATAATCTTTCCAGAACACAATATTTTTCTTTTTTGCCAACGGATAAGTTTTTACAATAAGTTCGCTATTAAGCATATATGACCCCCACAATCAATTTGTTCTTACACTCCAATTATATATTATTTTGCGTACTCGTTCAATTATAAGTATTAATATATTCCTTACTTCATTGACATAAAAAATATCGGCAGATATAATTAAATCATACTACAACAAAGTTGAGGTAAATGTATATGACAAAATGGGCAAGAGCAAGATATCAGCCATGCCTTCCAATAGGTCCTAATGGAACAAAAATCACAGCGTGCGAAGATAATCTGAATGTATCTAAAGAAGCCGCAAAAGAAGGAATGGTCCTTTTAAAGAATAACAATTCGTTGCTCCCATTCAAAAAAGAAACAAAGCTGGCTATATTCGGAAAAGCTCAAATAGACTATGTTCAAGGCGGAGGCGGTTCCGGAGAAGTAGTTTCTGTAAAACCAATCAGCATTTATGAAGGATTAAAACAAAAATCCAAAAAAATAACTGTTCTTGACTATTTGTCAGATTACTATAAACAGTATGTTGAACAGCAGCATGCAAATGGTATCCAGTGCGGAATGCTCAGTGAGCCCAAAGTTCCAACTGACTTATTAAAGAAGGCATCTTCTGAAACAGATACAGCTGTTATAACAATTAACAGATATTCCGGAGAAGGCGGCGACAGAAAGAGCAAGGGCGACCCATATATAGAGCTCAGCAATGAAGAAAAGAAAATGGTTAAAGCAGTCAAAGACAATTTTAAACATATTGTGGTACTGCTTAATATAGGTGCACCAATTGAAACGGGTTGGTTTGCAGATGATGACAGAATTGAGTCAGCCATGGTTGTATGGCAGTGCGGCTCAAGAGGAGGCCTGGCTGTTGCAGAGTTGTTAACAGGCGAAGACACTCCTTCAGGAAAACTTGTAGACACATTTGCTAAATCCATAGATGACTATCCTTCAACAAAAGGATTTGATGAGTCTGTGTATTATGTTCAATACAGCGAAGACATATTTGTAGGCTATAGATATTTTGAAACAATTCCGGGAATGAAGGAAAAAGTAGTCTATCCATTCGGATATGGTCTTTCCTACACCACTTTTGAAATAAAAGAAGTTGAGACAAAACTGAAAAAAGACAAAATAAGTTGTACTGTAAGTGTAAAAAACACAGGTAAGTATTCAGGAAAACAAGTCGTTCAACTCTATTATTCAGCCCCCGAAAACAAATTGACAAAAGCAGCAATAGAACTGGTTGCTTTTGCAAAAACTAAAAAGCTCGCACCTAAAGAAACCGAAACAATCACTTTGACATTCAATGTTAAGGATATGGCAAGTTTTGATGATCTTGGTGTAATCAGCAAGAGTGCATACGTACTTGAAAAAGGTACATATTCATTCTTTATAGGCGACAGCGTAAGAAATGTTGTTAAGTCAGAATATGAATATGTTCTGAAAAAAGATGTTGTGGTTGAACAACTGAGTTCCCACTGTGCTCCGATGAGACTCAGAGAAAGACTACTCAGCAATGGACAATATGTAAAAGCGGAAAATGTGGATGAATACCACGAAACAATTGATGATCCTTACGATTGTCCATACATTCCTCCAAAGACTCCTAAAGACAAGAAATACCTCATAGATGTCTATAAAGGTACAATTAGTATTGATGAATTCTTGTCTCAGTTGAACGATAGTGAACTCGTTGAATTGGTCAGCGGTCATGTAAGATTCGGTATCAGTCCGACTGGAGGCATGGGCGATGTAAGAGAATACGGGGTTCCAAAAGTTCAAACAGCAGATGGTCCTCAGGGCGTGCGCGTTATGGAAGACTGCGGTGTAAAAACAACAGCATTCCCGATAGCTACTCTATTGGCGTGCACATGGAACACTGACTTGGTTGAAAAAATAGGAAAAACAGTGGCGCTTGAAATGATAGAAAACAACGTTCAGATTTGGCTTGCTCCAGCTTTGAACACTCATAGGTCTCCTCTTTGCGGAAGAAACTTTGAGTACTATTCAGAAGACCCATTGATTTCAGGAAAGATGGCTGCTGCCATGGTAAGAGGAGTTCAATCAAGAGGTGTTGCTGCAACTCCAAAACATTTTGCTTTAAATAACAAAGAAGGAAACAGACGAGGCTCTGATTCAATAGTTTCAGAAAGAGCTTTGAGAGAGATTTATCTTAAAGGATTTGAAATCTGTGTTAAGGAATCCAGTCCTCTGATAATGATGACTTCATACAACCTGCTCAACGGATGGCACACATCTGAAAACGCCGGTCTCATTAAAGGAATCTTGAGAGGTGAATGGGGCTATAAAGGTGCCTTGACCACCGACTGGACAACAAAATGTACTCATTACCGTGAAATAATTGCCGGCAATGACATAAAGATGCCATGCGGTGAACAAGAAAGTGTGTTAATGCTTCTTGACTATTGCAACATAAACAGAAATCAAATTGCATCATGTGCAAAAAGGGTTTTGGAATTGATACTTGCTTTGGATTAACTATTCTGTAACGGAGGTATTTCACATGACAAAAAGATTATTATCACTGATTTTGTCAACTCTATTGTTTATATCGGTTGTTTTGTTTGTGGTTTCCTGCAGTTCATCTGAAAAAACAGAGACAACAGCTAAAGAAACAACCCAAACGACCGAGACAACTACAAGCAGCCAGCAGACAGAAACCGAAAAACAGGTTACTACCGAAGAGCAAACCACTGAAGAAGTGGAACTCACAGGAAGAGAAAAAATGCCAGGATACGAAGATATTGATTTCGGAGGATTGACATTCCTTATCAATGCAACAGTATCGGATCCTGCAGAAAACTGGCACGATGACAAAACAATTTGGGTTGAAGGAATCACAAATGACTCAATAAATGATGCAGTATGGGAAAGAAATGACGTAATGCACAAGTTGTACAATTGCAATATTGAAGTTGATTCATCAGGCGGTACTGCATATGACGCAGATGTAGCAGCAGGAAGCGGAAGATATATTGGTACCACTCACTGTTACAAGGCATTGGCAATTGCAAGCGACAAGTATTACAACGTTTTGAAATTGAATGTTGATTTCACTCAGGATTGGTGGGATCAGGATTTCTTCAGAGATTTAAGTTGTGACGGAAAACTGTTCTCCATGTGTGGTGCATTTTCACTGATTGCTAAAAGAGCTGTGTGGATTTGTTACTACAACAAAAATGTTTACGATTCCAAATTTGAAGGAATAGACATTTATCAGATAGTCAGAGATAAACAGTGGACATTTGACAGAATGATCGATTTTATAGACAAAATTAAATACGATGCAAATGGAGACTCAACATATACTTTCTCAGAAGGAGCAGATGCGGATATTCTAGGTTATATGTCAACTGCCCACAATTACAGAAGCTTGTATTTTGCAGGCGGATGCAGGTATATAACTAAGAGTTCAAATGATTACAACGGCCATTTTGTGGCATCACTTGTTGATCCTAATGGACAGGAAACAATACAGGCAGCTATTAACCTGATTTCAAATGATGGTTATCTTGAATCCGGTTATTCAAATTGCGATAAGGCTATGGCTAACGGAACAACACTGTTTGTTTCTAATGTTCTAGGTCAGCTGATAGATGTAAAAGATGCAGAAGGCTTGAGACTTGGTGTTCTTCCTATGCCAATGGCAACTGAAAATCAGGATGGTTATCATCATTTACCTGACAATCATGCAACTTTTTTGAGTATTCCGACTTCTTATGCAGATATATCAACGGCATCGGAGTTTTTAACATTATTTGCGTACCACTCATATATGCTTGTGTACCCTGCATATCTGAACACTTACAAATATGTGTATGCTCACGATGAAGAGTCTGGGGAAATGGTAGACATTATCCTAAATTCTATCTGCTATGATCCAGGGTATCTTGCCAATTTTGCTGATTCATTCAACGGATATGTTTCAACTATGATTCAGCAGAATAAACCTGGTCAATATGTAACTGCAGCCACAAGATATTCTCAACAGGCAGAACAAAAAATAGATGAATACAGAGAGCTTATTTCAAAGATAGATGACAACTATTAATTAATAGTTTGAGCCCGGAACATCCGGGCTCAATTCATTTTGCATAAAAAACAATCCCAGGCATTGAGTCTGGGATGCTGTTTTTAATTCACATCAATAATTGTCATCAACATCTTGTACAGTTTTTCTGTACTCATTGAGTGAAGTTTCTAGTGTGGTTGTATATCTCTTTGCAGCAGCAGTGATTTTGTTCTGTTTATTTGAAACGATTGTTGCAATGTAACCTATAAAGTCTCTACATCCCTGCAATTCAGCTATATTTGAAAAGTCATATACAACAGAGTCGAGGATTAAACCAACAATTTCTGCTGATTCTTCGTCACTTGTGTATGTGTACTTATATGTGTTCAAATATGCCGGATATACAAGTTTCATTGAATGATAAGCAAACAATGTGAAGAATTGTGAAATAACTTCAACGTTGCTGTAAGATGTAGGAATAACAAGCATGGATATACCACGTGGTTGTGCATAACAATAATATCTTCCCTGACTCTCATCGATCATCGGAAGCGGTAATACGCCTACTCTCAAATCTTCAGCATCTGACATTCTTCTAAGTACGTCAAGAACTTCTCCTCCGAATAAAGTTGTTTTATTCTTAAGAGCAACCGGTACATTGGTGTAGCCTGTTTGAATATATGACTCACTATTACATAACTCAATTATTCTATCTACGACATCTGAGTTTCTGTCATTGGTTATTGTATTTACATAATTACTTGTTCTGTAATCTGAACTGCTCTTTGATGTAGTTGTCAGACCAGCTGCGTAATACCATCCTTGGACACATTGTTCTGATGTAACCATTCCGACAATATCTGCATCGCTTCCATCGCTGAATGTGTAAGCAGAGTCGCCGTTAACATCGTTTTTAATTGTCTCCATCATGTTAAGCATTACATCCCAGGTCCACTTTTTTTCTCTTACAAGCTGATATATATCTGTACCAGCAAACTTGGATTCATAAACATCTTTGTTGAAGTATATTATCCAAGTTGAGTTCATTGAGTGCCAGCCCCAATAACCATTCATTGTAAACAATTTGCCGTCAGTACTGAAATTGTTAATGAAATCGTGATTCCACCATGGCTCATCAAAATCAAATCCCAGTTTGAGCAAATTATAATATCTGCTGTTAGCCAGCTTACTTCTGTTTACAAGAGTTGTTGCTGCTATATATTTTCCATCTCCTGATGCAACAGATGCGCTGAAACCATTTTCCCAACCGCCATTATCAACCGAGATTGTGCAGTTGTAAAGTTTGCTCATGACGTCGTTTCTGTCCCATACAGCATCGTTTACGGCATTATTTGTTATGGATTCAACCCACCACTCACTGGCATCATCCCAGTCTGGATCTCCTTGACCCTGGTTGTTTGATGCAATCAAGAAGTTAAGTCCACCAAAATCCACATCTTCATGACCGGGCATTTTTTCTCTTCCGGTTGGTTCAGTTGATTCAGTTGTCTGTTCTTGTGTAGTGATTTCTTCTGTAGTTTGACTTTCAGTTGTTTGACCTTCTGTTGTTTGTTCAGTCTGTTTTGCCGTCGTTTGAACGCTTTCCTTATTTGTTGTTTCTGTATCACTTTTCTGAGAACAAGAAACTGCAAAAAGAATAACTAAAACAACCATTAACAGAGAAATCAAAAGCGAAATTATTTTCCGTGACATGTGTTCCCCCAGTGTTACTGCTTATCAATAGTTGTCATCTATAGCCAAAATGTCATTTCTGAAGTTTTCAATATTTGTTGTAGATGACTTAGCAAATTTAGTAGCTGCTTGTGTGTAGTTGTTTTTCTTGTTTGAAATGATAGTGCTTACATATCCGTCCATGTCTGTGCTGATTTTTGTAATATAACCAGGATCATAAACACGGCTGTCGAGAATGATATCAATCATCTCAGCTGATTCTTCATCACTTGAATATGTGTACTTAACAGTATTAACAAATGCAGGTCTTACTATCATTGATGAATGATATGCAAATAATGTGAGGAAGTCTGACAAAACAGACATGTCTGAATATGCCACAGGCGCAAGCATTATGTACATCTGATCGTTGACATAGCAATAATATCTTTCCTGATTCTCATCAAACAATGGCTGTGGCAAAACACCTACTCTGAGGCTTTCAGCTCCGGACATTCTTCTCAAAACGTCCATAACTTCACCTGCAAACAATGTTGTTCCGTTTTGAACTGCCTTCTGTACGTTAGTATATCCGCCTGAAATGTATCCAGGTGTATTACATACTGCGATAAGTTTGTCCATTACATCAACTGCGCTTGGCTGGTTAGTCAATGCAGATATATATGAACCATCTGTCGTACTATCTGTTTTTGTTACATATCTGAGTCCTGCTGCAAAATACAATCCTCTGTCGTTATGAGCAGTTGTCATAATTCCGACTATATCTGCATCAGATTCTTCAGAAAACGTATATTCTGAGTCACCATTTGCATCATATTTAACTTTTTCAATGAAATCCATCATTGCATCCATGGTCCATTTTCTGTCTTTGACCATTTGATAAATATCTACATCTGAGAACTTAGATTCATAAACAGCTTTGTTAAAGAACATTATCCATGTTGCACTCATGGAGTGAACAGCGAAATCGCCTATAATTGAGTACAATCTGCCATCCGTACTTGTGTCAGCTATATAGTTTTGATCCCACCAAGGCTGAGACCAATCTACGTCCAACTTGAGCAAATTGTAGAAATTGCCGCTCTTTGCCTGGCTGTTGGTAGCTGTACTTGTGCAAGTGCCTAGAATATATCTTCCATCTCCTGATGCAATGGATGCGTTAAAGCCATTAGCCCATCCTCCATTGTCAATCTCAATTTTGCAGTTATACAATTTCTGAATGATATCATTTCTATCATATACTGCATCATTGATAGCATCGTTTGTTAGGCTTTCTACCCAGAAATCTGCTGCGTTTGCCCAGTCTGGATCATCACGAGGATCTGTAGCAATGAGGAATGTTTTTCCACCGAAATCTACATCTTCGAAGCCCGACATTTTCTCACGCCCTGTGAGTTCTGTTTCAGTTGACTCTTCTTCGGTTGTTTCTTCTGTTGCCTGCTGAGTTGTTGTATTATCCGCACTTGTGACATCTTCATGTGTAGTTGTTTCTTTATCACTGCTTGCAGTAGTTGTGGTCGAAGGCTTTTCGCCACATGATGCCGCAAACATAACAACGGATATTAGCATCAACAAAGCGAGCAAAATTGAAAATCGCTTTGACATTTTAACTCTCCCTTTCTGATTTTTTATTTGATATTAATAATTATCGTCAACAGCCATCAGCGCACTTCTGTATTCATCAATCTTTGCAGTAGCAGCTGTTGAAAATTTATTTGCCGCATTAACATATTGATTTTTTCTATTTGAAATCATTGAACTGATATATCCATCCATATCAGTTGAGAATGAATTAATGTAGCCTACATCATATACACGGCTATTAAGTATGATGTCAACCATTTCAGCTGAATCTTCATCACTTGCATATGTGTACTTATATGTGTTTACGAATGCAGTACGAACCAGTTTGCTTGAATGGTATGCAAACAATGTTAAGAAGTCAGACAATATTGACATATCTGAGAACGAAGTGGGTATTACCAAAATGGATGCCTGGTTGTTTACATAACAATGGTAATCTGTTTGTGTTTCATCAAACAATGGTTGTGGAAGAACACCGACTCTAAGGCTATCAGCTCCGGCCATTCTTCTCAAAACGTCCATAACTTCCCCAGCAAACAGAGTTGTTCCGTTCTGAACAGCCTTTTGTACATTAGTGTATCCACCTGAAATGTATCCCGGCATGTTGCAAACCTGGATGAGTTTGTCTATTACATCAACAGCATTTGGCTGATTTGTCAATGCAGTGACAAATGATCCGTCAGTTGTCTGTTCGGTCTTAGTAACATATCTAAGCCCTGATGCAAAATACAGTCCTCTGTCATTGTGAGCTGTTGTCATCATTCCGATGGTATCAGCGTCAGCGCCTTCGGTGAATGTGTATTCTGAGTCACCGTTTGCGTCATTTTTGATTTTGTCTATAAAATCTGCCATAGCATCAATTGTCCATTGACGATTTCTTACCATTTCATAAATGTCTATGTCAGAAAACTTGGATTCATAAACATCCTTGTTGTAGAACATAATCCATGTAGCGCTCATTGTGTGGATTGAGAAATCTCCAACTACACCAAACAACTTGCCATCTGTACTTGAGTCGTTGATATAGTTTTGATCCCACCAAGACTGAGACCAATCAACGTCCAACTTGAGCAGATTATAGTAATTGCCGCTCTTTGCTACTCCGTTAATTCCGTAACAAGCTGTTGAACCTGCGATGTATCTTCCGTCTCCGGATGCTACAGATGCGTTAAATCCGTTGTTCCATCCGCCATCATCAACTTCAATTTTGCAGTTGTAAAGCTTACTCATGACATCATTTCTGTCATATACTGCATCGTTAATGGCATCATTTGTAATGCTTTCTACCCAGAACTCTGATGCATTTGCCCAATCTTGATCATCGTATGCATATGATGCAATCAAGAATGTCATGCCGCCGAAATCTACATCTTCGTGATCCGGCATTTTTTCATAACCTGTGAGTTCTGCTATTTCCGTGGTCTGTTCTTCTGTTTCAGTAACTGTTTCAGTTTCTGTTTGTTCTTCTGTTGTTACCACATCAGTTTTCTTATCTGTAGCTGTGGTTTCAGTCTTCTTGTCTGGATTACAGGAAACCGCAAACAACAAAACAGCAAATACCATCATTACTGATATAACCAATGAAATTATTCTCTTTGTCATAATAATACCCCATATCTTAAAGATATCTATATATTATTTTACTAAAGTAAAAGTACACCTTCAATAACACTTTTTTCTTATTTTAAGTACATATTAGACAAAAATTTCATTAATTCCTTTTGCAAGTTGCTGATTTTTGCCTTTATATACCAATGTTGCACAGACTCCTTCCGGAATTATGCATACAATTTGTTTGTCATCAGCTTTGACCGAAATCGATTTTCCGCCTCCGATATTCATCGAACAATCAATTCTTTGAACTTTAGAAGATAGCTTAGGAGAAATGACAACTTGTTTATATCCGACGCTTCCTTCTACCTGTTTTATACCGGCCAAGGCATCAAAGAAATGTTTGATGAAAGCTCCGTATGCGTGATGATTCTGTGAATATACTCCGTCAAATCTTTCCCACAAAGTAGTGGCTCCGCTTTCAATCATTTTTTTAAATGTTCTTTCAAGAAGAGACACTATTTCATCTGTTTTTCCTGCGTCAATAAATTGGCCTACAAGTCTTTCGGTAGCAAAGAATCCAGTGTCGAGTATTTCTCTGTTAGAATAATCTGAAATGAGGTTTGACAGAGCCCTTCCGTCATTATCTAAGCCGCACCAGACAGCAAATGCATTAGCACCTTGTGCGTCATCAGCCCAACTGCCTGTTTTGTCATTGTAATACTCTTTTCTTATAGCCTTTTCTGCTTCTTCTTTCAGAGCAGAATAGTATTTTTCATCTTCAAAATTGCCTGTCAGCTTGCATATTTTCATCATGCTCTTCAAAGAATCAATAAAATAGCAAGTGTTAACGAAAACTGCTGGAATAGCCATATTCCCAACTGCATCCCAGTCACCCAAAAAGCACCATTTTACAATGTTTTCAGGAGCCGATTCTTCTCTTACAATCAAACCGTTTTCACGCCTTGTTTCAAGGTATTCGATCCAATGTTTCATCTTTGGATAGTACTTGTCTAGAACGCTCTTATCTCCGAAGAATTTATAGTACTCGTACGGAACAATAATTGCTGCACAGCCGAATGCTCCGGGACCTCCGCCGCCGCCCATCAAAGGTGATGTATGTGGTATATGACCGGACTTTTTGTCCTGTGATTCGAATATGTCATCCATCCATTTCAAGTACAATGATTGAGTTTCCAAACACATCAATGCCGAAACAAATGTTCCCTGTCCGTCACCGGTATATCCAAGTCTTTCTCTGTGAGGACAATCTGAAGGAATACATCCGTGATAATTGCCCATTTGTGCTCTTAAATATGCATCATATAACCAATTCAATGTATTATTATCTGTTTTGAATCTGGATGCTACCGAAATGTCCGTTCTGATTACTTCAACTTCAATTGCTGTTATGTCGCCTACAACTTCTATGTACCTGAATCCGTGCCATACAAATTTGGGCTCGAACCACTCATAATGGCCATTGCAAATGAATTCATCACACTGCCATTGCTTTGAGCCATCGGACATGTTCCAGTTGGCACCTGTTGAGTTGTAATCCAGTGTTTTGTCTTTGTTTATAACTTCACTGAATTTCAGTGACACTTTTGTGCCTTCTGGACCGCCTGCTAGAACCCTGGCAACTCCCGTAATATTTTCATGACAATCGTAGATTTTTATCGAGCCGTTTTGCCTAACTAAATCCGGAGTAATCCTGTATATTATTTTATCTGTAGGACACGTCTGCAAAACCATATTTGTTTCAAATGACTCAACAATACTTACGTTTTTAGGTTCATCATCGTGATATCTTGAATCAATTACTTCGCCTTTATATAGGTTACTGAAGCGAATTTTTGAATTTGTATATGTTTCGGTTCCGTCAGAATAAATGTAGCTAGTACCACTGTTGCTTGTGAGTTCTATCTCATATCTTGCCATTGTGATTTTGCTGAAACTGACATTGCCTTCACCTTTTCCAAGTGACTGAACAAAGAATCCGGGCCCAAGATATATTTCCATCAAGTTATGTCCGTCTTTTAAGTACTGTGTAATGTCATACTTGAGATAGAATGTCTTGTATTCCATGTCATGATCAAGTGGAAATTTAAAGCTCATAGTATCTCTTTTACAATAATTCGTAAAAGCGGGGGTAAATTTATCTTCACTTACCTTTTTACCATTAAGAAAGAGTTCAAAATATCCAAGACCTGTTATTTCAATAACAGCCTTTTCCGTGTTACTGGATTCAAATGATCTTTTGATTTTCGGGACAGAAGTTTCAGTTCCGCAGGTAATCCATTTTGATTTTTCCATGAGTCTAGCCTTTCACTGTAATGCTTTGTTTTTCTTCAACAATATTATATAACTCAAACTCGGTGTATGCCACAAAAATGTTGTAACATTAATACAAAAACGGCGGTTGTCCGCCGTTCAGGTTTTTTTGTTTTTTGATTTTTTGTTTTTTCTCTCTTTTAATCTGTTTTTGTTTTCCAGTATTTTCTGGTCTATCAACGAGCTGACTTCTTCCATAAGTGTTTCTGTATCAGGATTTTTGCCTGCTATTTGCACCATATGATTATACAGTTCAATTTCTTTGTAATAGTGCTCCAATTCGCTCAATGTATTCAGGTGATAGTGGATGGGCAAATAGAATTCCCGATTATCCAATACGGCAAATGCATATTCACGCCACAAATACAGCAAACTGTAGCTTTTCACATCGAAAGGACATGTAATTAGAGAAAACACCAGTCTCTTGTATCTGTTGTAATCTGTATACATCAGAGAAATCTCTTTGAACAAATCATATGCTATTTTTAGATTCTGGTGCTTAATCAGATCAGAATCATTCAAATTGTTCCATGTCGACAGCATCAGATCCAAATCGATATCGGAGTCGAGGAATTCTTTCGGAAACGGAATGGAAATTGTCAAAGATATG
>JAEEKG010000079.1 GCA_016282315.1 Clostridiales bacterium
CCTTCGGGGATAAGGCGGGAGAGATACTCAGCCTCTGTAATTTCAAAGTTTCCGGCAAGCTGATAAAACCCGTGACGAATGCGTTCAAGCATTCCATCGGACACGAGCTTTCCTATGTCGGATTTATAAAGACCGGCAGCAAGAAACTCGGAGGTTTTTGCTATACCGCCGACGTCGTTTATCACTTTTTTTGCAATTTTGGCTTTGGTCATCGCACTATCACTTTCTTCTTACAACTTGAGCAAACTGATTGATGATAATAATATAGCACGGAACCGGCAAATAATCAAGACTTTTTTCGTACAATTCTGTGAATTTGCAAGAAAAAACGGAGCCGCAGCTCCGCTTTACATCTAATAGGTAAAAGATTAATACGATGGCTCCGAGCCGAATTAACGGCTCGGAGCCATTATTTAGTGTATTGTTATTTTACAACTTGCCTGTAGATCCAAAACCTCCAGCACCTCTTTGGGTTTCAGTCAATTCTTCTGTCAACTCAAAATCTGCGTGAAGATAAGGGATAATTACAAACTGAGCAATTCTCTCCCCTGCATCAATTGACTGAACTGAATCGGAGTGATTGTGAAGCGCTACTTTAATCTCTCCTCTGTAGTCTGAATCAATAACCCCTACTTTGTTTGCAGGAGCCAATCCTTTCTTGGATGCAAGTCCGCTTCTTGCAAATACAAGTCCAACATATCCGTTTGGAATCTCTGTGGCAATGCCTGTGCCAACCATGACAGTCTGCATCGGTTTAATCTCTATCTTCTCATTTGTAGCAGCATACAGATCTGCACCGGCAGCATATTCATTTGCATATGTCGGTTGCTTTGCAAATTCATTCAGTTTTATAAATCTTACTCTAACATTCTCTGCCATTATTCTCACCTTGCAACAACACATCTGATACCGCCTGGCACAGAAATTTTTGGTTCTTTTCCATTCTTCATACGGCACTCAATTGCTCCGTATGGTGTAGGCATTGAAATACTTGCGTTTTCAAGGCCGAACAGGCTGGGAGATAACTTTATCTCCTCAAACCCCGGTTTAATCATTTCAAAGCCTAAAAATGCCTTTACAAGCACATGAGACGGACAAGTGGATGAAGCGTGACTGAAGTCACCGAGATAATCTCCCCAATTCTCAGACAATTTCTTTTCTTGGCTGTCAAGCAAAGAGCTCCATCTTCTTATTATCTCTATGCCATAATACTTGAAATCTCCTGTCTTCAAGAGCATTTCAAATAAATAATTCATAAAGTAAGGCTGAACCGGACCCAAGTCGGAATTCTTCACGATGTTGGAGACTATGTTTGCCCTGTTTTCTGCTTTGCAGATATCAAACAAAACGGCCAATATATTCGGATGTCTAATGTAATACTTTCTGTTAACATTTTCAGGATTTGTATTCGAAGTATTTCTTGTAGTAGTACCAAGACCTGCAAAATACAAATTGTTTATTGAATCATAGAAATTGGTATTGAACGCGCTTATGGCATTTGACAATGCTCTTCTGCTCATTATTCCCAATTTATCATCTTCGGTAACGGCACTAATCTTTGCAAATATATTCAAAGCATTGATGTAGAATGCCATAAGTGTCGCCTGTCCAAGTGCTTTAGGTGGATACATCATATCAAATCCATCTATAACCACCTTATCTACTGAAGAATAGTCTTTGCACTTTTCAAAAAGACCGTTAGATCCAAGATAAGTCTGAAATTCCGACATAATCTTTAACTGGGCATTTTTTGTTTCATCAAACAACTTGGAGTCACCAGTGTAAACATAATAATCCCATAACATCATTGCCCATATCAAAGGCGATACGGTATCGGTCATCTGACCATCAGAATAATCTATTATCTCAGCTGTCTTCAGTATATCTGACTTGGCAAGTGCTGTTTCTCCGAACACGTAGTATTCGTTTAAGGCCTGAACTCTTTTTTCGCCTATCTTTTCAAATGCATTTCTCTTGAGAACGCTGTCGAGCAATACGCTTTGTCTGCATATAGAGTCAGTGTGAGTACATATCGACCATATCTTGTTCAATTCATCATCAGATGTGGCAAACATGGCTCTGGATGTGCTCGGATAGTGAACGAAATCGAGTTGAACGTCAAAAATTCTTACTTCTTTTTCGCCGTTGTTTTTAACCTTAATGATAACCTTTTCAGCGCTGTACAGATTCATTGACCTGTATTTGATATTGCCTTTTGACAAAACAGTTTCTTCGCTTTGAAGTTCGTCTCCCGATTCTATAGTACCAATTGTAAGCTCGTAATCATCACCGGTAGCTGTCAGGCAAACATGACTGGACCATATTCTTCCGAATTCCACTGTGAATACGGCTTCAATTCCCGGAGGACAAACAAAAACATCATTGCGGTTCGGGAGTACTTTTTCTTCTGTGAGGCACTGCAGTTGAGAATCAGTCAGAACAACATTGAGATTCTTTATCTCAGCCTTTTCCTTTTGGCTCTCACCTAAAGAATAATCTACCAGGCTCTTGCTTATAAATCTCTCTACGATTGATACATCCCAACTGTCATCAGTTGAAACCACATCCATTGTTCCGTCATCATAAACTATTTCGCATGACAACACGAGAGCCCCTGTTCCGCAAGTAGCTTCTGTGTTAGTCACAGGAATATTCCTCACCAAGACCTTAAAATCAAGGTGATTGCCCTTAGGAGGAAGAGTGTATTCGGTAAAATATGCTTTTGTAGCCTTTTCATCTCGTCCGTTTTCATGACCCGGACAACATGATCCTTCCCCTATGTAGTCATCATTGACCCACAAGAAGTATTTTGAAAAAGCCGCAATGCTGACCTTGAAGAACAATACCCTCTTTGATAACACAAAAGATTTTGAAAATTCTGCAACACAGAATTTGAAATCCTTATTATCTTTTGAAAAAACAGTAAAAGGAGCAACCTGAAGTTCAGGATGATCTTTTCTGTTTAACCATATCCATTTCCCTTCCATACACAAATGTACGTTCACAGTCAATCAAGACTGTGAAGAGTTCTCCTTTCACCAGTATTTTGCCAGTTAATTATTTCTTGTTTTTGTCAAGGAAGTTGACAATATCTCCTACTGTCTCGAATGTTCCGAGTTCTTCGTCCGGAATAACTATACCATAGTCCTCTTCCATTGTCATGAGAAGCTGGAGCACGTCAAGAGAGTCTGCACCGAGATCCTCTTTTATTTTTGCATCAAGTGTAATTTTTTCTTCTGAAACTTTGAGTTGTTTTGCCAACACTTTTTTGAGTTCTTCAAACATAGTTATTCTCCTATTCGATAATAATATCTTCGTATTTTTCTAATGCTTTTTCTATTTTTTCGGACATTTCGCTCAGTTCCATCTTATATGCTTGTTCTATGCATTTCTCTATTGCGATGGCTTTGCTGCTTCCATGACCTTTGATTACTACTTTTGAAGTTCCGAGAAGAACGCTTCCGCCGTAGTTCTGGTAATCCATGAATGCTTTTTCCTGCATAAACATTTTGTACATGAACAAAGCACCTATTTTGTTTATAAGTCTTGACGCGATGTCTTTTTTCAACTTTTTGAGCATTTCAAGGCAGGCGCCTTCAGTCGATTTAATAAGTACATTTCCTGAAAAGCCATCACATACAACTACATCGTATTTTCCTGTGAGCAGATCACGGCTTTCCATATTGCCGACAAAATTGATTCCCTCAGTCTCTTTCAGCATCTGGAATGCTTTCTTTCTGAGATCATCGCCCTTTTCTTCCTCGGTTCCAATGTTCAGCAATGCGACTCTTGGATTTTTGACATCATATACATTTTCCAGGTACAGACTTGCCATAATTGCATTCTGGACCAAGTGCAATGGAGAGACGTCTACATTAGCCCCGCTGTCGCACACACCCACTATACCGCCATTCATTGTAGGCAGAATCGGACAAAATGCCGGTCTAATGACCCCTTTAAGTCTTCCGACCCTAAGCATTGCTGCAGAAACCAAAGCTCCTGTCGAGCCAACACTCACCATGCCGGCTATATCGTCTTCAGTTCTCAAAAGTTTGATTCCCTTGATCATGGAACTCTCTTTTTTGAGCCTAATAACGTCAGTAGGTTTTTCATCTACTCCGACAACTTCAGGAGCATGTACTATTTCAAGTCTTGATTTGTCATATTTTTTATCTGACAAACACTCCTCAATTGTCTTCTCATCACCTGTAAGTATGAGATGTAAATCCTGAAATTTCGAAAGTGCATTAACGCTGCCCTCTACATTAGCCTGAGGACTGCGGTCTCCTCCGAAACAGTCAACTACAATCTTAATCATTATTCTTTCCACCTATTACTTTGACATATGACCTGCGTCTCTTATGCATTTCCCTATCAAATCTCTTCCACATATTCTGAATCGAATAATTGTCTTCGAGGTTAAGATTTGTTTCAGCATACTGGATATTAGGATCTTCTAATATCTTCATCATTCCGGCACAAACAACTGTGTTGATACCTGTGTTGATATACCTTGAATCAACACCGATGAGACCTAGATCAACAATGTCAGGATGCTTTATTGCTCTGAGAAGCTTGATAATATTTATGGGAGTGAGTTTTCCGTTTGTTCCTCTCAATGCTTTTGCCAATGACGGGAAACACAGCCCCAGACAAACCATTTCTTCTTTTTCATTCAAAACAACAACTATGTGGTTAAGATCAATAATCAACTTGAAATTGCTTATCATCATCTTTTTCATTCCGTCAGTGAACGGAACTGAACCATATATGTCCTTGTATGAACTGTCGAGCAAATCAAAGAACTGATCAGCATAACGTTTCAGAAAATCATTTGTGTTTTTTGCTGTACCAAGGTGCAAATTGTACCTTTTCATGACAAAATCCGCCATCTTCTGGAGGGATCCGTCATCATCTTTTTTTGGTCTGATCTTGCTCTCGGTCCAATCTATTTCTTTTGTATAGCCTAATTTTTCAATGAAATCTTTGTAATACTCAGCATTGTATTGCTCTTCGAATGTCGACAATTGATCGAATCCTTCAACAAGCAATCCTTCTCTCTCAAGGTCTGAATATCCGAGCGGTCCGCAGACTGTGTCCATTCCTCTGCTCAAAGACCATTGTTCAACTGCTGAAAACAGTTTTTCTGCGACTTCAAAATCTTCAATGCAGTCAAATTTGTTAAAACGAATTCTCTTCTCATTGCGGATTTTGTTTGAAGTCTTCTGTTCAATTCCGGAAATCCTTCCAACAATCTTGCCGTCCTTATATGCGTTGAAACAAATAGTTTCACACATGTCGTTGTAGACAAAATTCTTTTTGAACATCTTCTTCTCGTCTCCGTAGAGAGGCGGAACAAAACATGGATTGTCCTTATATAGCTTCAGAGGAAATTCAATAAATTCCTTCTGTTCTTTTCTTGTCTTGACTTCTCTGATTTCTACCATAATTATCTGCTTATGCTGTGGAAGGCCACGCATACTCCATCAGGTCCTGAATGGGCACCTAATGTCGGGTTTGCCGGAACAACTTCAATATTTAATCCTGTTCCGAATTCTTCTTCGATTTTCTGCTTCAAAATATCTATTATAGGCAGTGCGTCTGTATGACCCAAAACAATTCTCGTATGCTTTAAGTCATCTCCCAAAGTACGCATTTTTTCAATCAGATAATCTATTGCTTTATTTCTTCCTATGGCTTTGTCTTTATTTACCATTTTTCCATCATTGTCAAAATATATGATGGGTCTTATTCCTACAAGAGTACCCATGGCAGCAGCAAGACCTTTGACACGACCGCTTCTGCGGAAGAACTGGATGTTGTCAACAAAAAGATATCCCGTGTAGTGATATATTTCTGTTTCAGCCCACTTCATTACTTCATCAACAGTCTTTCCGGATTTGAATAAATCTCCTATTTCTCTGACTATGAGATATGCCAAAGTGGTGACAGCCTTCGTATCTACTTCATAAAACTTTCTTTCAGGATACTTTTCTTTCAATTCATTGATTGCCTTGTCCATGTTGTCAAATGATCCTGACAATTGGCGTGAAAAATGGACAAAGAATATATCGTCACCGTTGGCAAAATGCGGTTCAAAATACTCAATGAATCTTTCTTTTGTCACAGCACTTGTTGTTGGCAATACGCCATTTCTGAGCAAATCGTAATACTCTTTTACTTCCTTAGGTCCGAATGTTTCGTATGATTCACAGGGAAAATATGTTTTACCATCTATGCTGTAAGGCATGCTGATCAAATGGAAGCCGTACTCTTTTGCAACCTCTTTGGTAATGTCTGTGTCTGTATCGGTAAATAAAACTAGTGCCATTGTGTTAACCTCTTATTCTAGAACTATTATGTAATCATATACCGGCTGTTTGCCGTCAATTGAAATAATCTCAGTCGATCTGTATTTTCTTTTCAGTTCATCACTGACCCAAAAAGCTTCTTCTTCAGAAACATCAACACCTCTCATAACAAGAGCAACGTCATAATTGCCAACGTTGAGATGATCAGCTAAGTCCAAAGCCACTCTTTTCCTGTTCGAATCATCACAATAAATGATATCGTTGGAAAAGCCTATATAGTCATCTTTTTTGACTTCAACTCCGTTTGAGTTTGTATCTCTGATTGCTTTGGAAACCATACCGGTGACAACTTGTGCTGAGATTTCATTCAAAGATTCTTCAATTTTATCAGCGGTTTCCATGCTGTTATCAAAAACAGACATTGTAACAAAACATTGACCGATTGTCGTACTGTTGATGATTCTTACGTCTGCTTTGTCATACAATTGAGCAGCTTGCTTTGCTGTGAGAACGATATTTGAGTTGTTGGGAAATACAAACAAAGTATCTGCATCAACTTTATTGAACGCTTCAACAAAATCATTTGCAGAAGGGTTCATCGTCTGGCCGCCCTCTATAATCGCATCAGCGCCCAAATCTTTAAATGTTGCTGCAATTCCATCTCCTGATGCGACAACTATCGTTCCGTATTTTTTGTGTGTTGTCTTCTTGATTCTGTAGTTGTCTGCTATAACGGTTTCATGGTGCTGAAGCATCATGTTCTCAATTTTCAAAGTAAGAAATTCGCCGAATTGTTGGCAATAGTCAAGGATTTTTCCAGGTTCAAAAGTGTGAATGTGAACTTTTATGATGCTGTTGTCTCTGAATGCGACTACAGACTCACCTACTTTGTTCAAGTAATTAAAAAGTGCTTTTTCATCAAAATTCTTGACATCAACTTTTGAATTTGTAAGTCTGAGCAAAAACTCTGTGCAATAACCATCTTCCATTACAGAGTCTTCTGTGAAGGATTCGATGTTGATTGTTTTTGCCTGTGAAGCTTCAGTTGATTCTTTTTGTTCTATTTCAACACCGTTTACTGCGTCTTTCATGCCTATTGTGATGTATATAAGTCCGGCGCCGCCACTATCTACTACGCCTGCTTTTTTCAACACATCCAATTGGTCGGGTGTTCTTTCAAGTGCTCTTTCCATCTCGGAGAGAAGATTTTCAAAATACACTTCAAAAGTTGTTTCATCATATATCTTTGAATTTGCAAATTGTACCGAATCTTTCAAAACAGTCAGAATTGTTCCCTCAACCGGGTTTGATACTGAACTATACGCTTCGTCTACTCCGCATTTCATTGCATAGCTGAAATCTTTCAATTTTGCTGTTTGAATTCCGCTAAGTCCTCTTGCAATTCCGGCAAATATTCTCGATAGGATAACTCCCGAATTTCCTCTTGCTCCCAAGAGCATTCCATTTGCAGCTGTTTTTGAGGTTTTTGACAAGTCATCTAATACCTCTCCTTTGATAGCTGAACTTCCGGAGCTGATTGTCATACACATGTTGTCTCCCGTATCGCCATCAGGGATGGGAAAGACATTTAAGTCATTGACAATTTGTTTGTTTGACTGTAGTTTGTATGCTCCAGAATCCAACATCTTTGCGAATAATGTGCTGTCTAAAGATAATGTGCTCATAAAAAAACTAAATTCCCTCAAAAATTGATTTTATAGTGCAAGAAAACCTCTTTGGAAGTCTTTTTGATTCTTCCATTGCTAGTCTTATTTCACTGTCGTTGTACTTGTCACGAATCATATGGATTATTCTTTCATCAAGCTTTTCTTGTCCATATGCTTTTATGACCTGTATCAACAAAGATGTTTTCTTAGATAAATTCTCGTAGTACGGAGAATCCGAGTGAAGCATGGATATTTCGTTATTTGCAAACGAATAACTTCTGTATGCTCCATTGGTAAGATATGTCCAGTTCTTGGGTTTCTTTTTAGATAGACCCATTTTATGAATTGCAGTTTCTCCGCTCGGTGTAATACTCCAATTGTTTTCGCGTGCAAGCGCCTCAGCTACTTTTTCAGGATCAGGAGAACTGCCATCTCCACAAGGCAACCAGAAAATGCCTCTTACGACTTTTTCAATCACTCCGTGTTTAGAAAGCCTCTCCAATGCTTTTGAAACCGTCTTGGGCTGTGCATACTCCGAGAAATCTGCAATTGCAAATACCGATCCTTTTTCAAGTCCATCTATGTGAACTAATATCTTCTTGAATTTGCTGTTTCTCATATTCAATTCTGACATCAAGAACCTGCTTGAATGTCACATATAACTCCTAAAAATATATATTATTTATATTACATAGATTACCAAGTTACAATTATATTAACTTTTTCGACATTTTGCAACACAATTAATACATACAAACATCAAGGATTGTCTATCCTTCATTGTTCATTGACAAAACACTCTGTCGGGGGTATAATTGATTCGCTGAAAAGCATATATTTTTGACGGAGGGACGACAATGAAAAGATTTGCTAAAGTTATGGCATTGGTTTTGGCAGTTGCAATCGTAGCTGGCGTATTAGCTTCCTGTGGAAAACTGCTCTCAGGAACATATAAAACAGAATCAGTTGCCGGTTCATATGTTTCTATCAAATTCTCAGGATCAAAGTTTACAATTGAAACTTATGTTCTTGGAACACTTACAACAACTGAAGAAGGAACATACAAAATCACTGACAATAAAATGGAAATGACATATGTTACAAAAGGTGACGGTACAACATCTAAGAGAACTGTTACTGAAT
Source organism: Clostridiales bacterium (assembly GCA_016282315.1). GTDB lineage: Bacteria > Bacillota > Clostridia > Oscillospirales > CAG-272 > CAG-841. Next base: position 9,122 of record JAEEKG010000079.1, read on the forward strand.
CTTTTGAACAGGATGGTGATACAGTAAAAATCGGTATTTGGACTTTGAAAAAGAGCTAATAAATAATCCGAACAATTTCAGGACTGTCTAACGGACAGTCCTGTTTTTTGCTTTTTTCTGTTCTCCTTGAACTAGAATGCCAATGAGAGTATAATCTTGTTA
>JAEEKG010000080.1 GCA_016282315.1 Clostridiales bacterium
AACCCAACTGGGCCGACTTCCAGAACTTCATTATGGGTGAGGTGCGTTACAACTCGCTCGTGAAGACCTTCCCCGAGGAGGCCAAGGAACTGTTCGCCAAGACCGAACAGTTTGCCAAGCTCCGCTATGAGGGGTATAAGAAGCTGAGCGAAGGGAAATAATCGAAATTGTTTCCTAAATGAAAAACGGCGTGTCTTGAAAAAGATGCGCCGTTTTGTTTGTTTTTGTATTTTTGCGGTGATTAAACAAATTGCAATGAAAACGATCTTTATAGAAAAATATGTTGTTGACGATGGCATCGAATGGATTGCCAAAGACCATTCTTTTGTTAGGAAAGATGAGACATTATGTTTCGTCAAATATTCTGAGCGAATAAAAACCAAGATATCATCTCCTTGCGATGGTTATCTATACCAAGAATGGCATCGACATAATGTCGATTTTCCAAATAATCCTCTCAAAAAACCTCTTGCAAGTGTTTTTGATAGTATTCAGGAGCTGTTTTCATATGAATATAGTTGTGATGGATCCACTTTAGAAATAGACCCATACACAGGACTCCGTAAAATAGATTGGAAAAACCAACAAGAAGTGTTTTTGGATGTATATGAACGTGATAGTTTTTGCATAGATTTCTATGAAGACAAGTTGTTGTTTTGCTTCGATACTCACAAAAAACTACAAAAAGGAGACTGCATTTCTTTATTATTTGAGGATGGAAAAATAATAGATTTTCCTATTACGATAAAACCAGAAAAACAACCATATATTTGTAAGATATTTTTCGCCCTCTACCAAGAAGATATCGAAGCGTTGTTAAATACAACATTGGTTTCTTATAGGGTCACATATAAGGGTGTTTCGAAAAGTCCAGAGACTTTCAAAATATCAGATTTTATTCCGTATATGGATGAAGCCATTCGCGTTTATGTTAAAACCCATCTTTACACAATCAAGAAAATGGTTCCTGGTTATCAATTACCACGTCGTACGGTCATAAAAACATCAACAGAATATAAATTCAATTGGTGTTATGTTTATCTAATGCGAGATAACACCAATGGTTATCACAAAATTGGTATTTCCAACAAACCAGAGTATCGAGAGAAGACACTGCAGAGCGAGAAACCTTCAATAGAAATGCTCGCCTGCAAAAAGTTTCCAACACGAAAAATTGCTGAAGCGATAGAATCCGCACTGCACACCGCATACAGCCAACAACGAGTTCGTGGAGAATGGTTTAATCTTAATGATGAAGATGTTGCGGCGATAATTGAGACGTTGAAATAGGATAAATTGCAATAAATAATTATAGGCTTACGTTAATACAAAAATAAAACAAATATGGCGCATTTCATAATAGACAATATTGGTCCGATAACACATATTGAATTTGATTTAAACAGAGTCAATGTTTTTATTGGACCACAAAGTGTTGGTAAAAGTACAATAGCTAAGATAATTAGTTTTTGTCTTTGGCTTGAAAAATATACAATTCGGCAACAACATGTTGATAATGTGGATTTAGATTTCATCAAAGATAGGCTGATTTCTTTCCACAAGATGGATTCTTATTTTAGAAGAGATTCTCATATCAAATATAATGGTATCGCAATTAATTTTGAATTTTACTATTCCAATCCTCCAGTTATTGAGAAAACAGATAGTTTTTCAGAAGCAGAAATTGGTAAAGTTGCTTATGTGCCAGCAGAACGAAATATCGTTTCAATGGGGAATGTGAGTTCTTTTAAACTTGGAGACGATTATGTCCGCGATTTTATCTTTGAGTGGCTAGGCATCAGGTCTAAATTCAATAAAGAAAATGCCGTACCTATTCCTGGTACTGATGTGACTTATTATTATGATGAAAAAAAAGGTGACACAATAGAATTGTCTGATGGACACCCAATATTCTTAACAGAATCCTCAAGTGGTCTTCAAGCTGCTACTCCATTGTTCATTTATTGTAAATATGTAGAGGACTGGATTTATAATCACAATGCTGATATGTCCTATGAGGATTTAGATAAAATAATTGAAGGAGTCAATCGAAAAACATTTGATATATTATCTCAGACGCCAGAAAACTCAGATGTCTTTAAAGGGGATAAATATGAAGATAATGCGGAATTGTTGGCGCAATTTTCAAAATATATATTAACTGAAGAAGACCATAGCAACCATGTTGCTAGTTATAATTTTCTCAAGCGATATGCTGATAAATTGAGGAAACCTCATTTTACTCAACTCATTATTGAAGAGCCCGAACTTAATCTTTTCCCAAAAACACAGGTGGACTTTTTTTATGCTATCTTGAGATTATTGCATAATAATAGATCTGATAATCTTGTTATTACAACGCATAGTCCATATATCTTATATGCATTAAACAATTGCCTTTTAGCAAATATTGTCAAAGAAAAAATGCCTAAAAGCAAAATGATTGAAATCAGTTGTTCTGACATTGGGCTAAACTCTTCCGATGTTTCTGTATATGAACTTGAAAACGGCATGTTCCGCCCCATAGAGCAAAATATTGATGCTGGTAAATGTACAATTCAAGACAAATTCGGACTCATCAGACAGAATTTCTTTGACAGAGTCATGAAAGAAATAATGGAAGATTTCAATTCGTTACTTGACTATAGATACTAAATCATGGAGCGTTTTTTCCACAACCAGCTTGTTTTCACTTCGAGTTTCTTTATCTCTGACTATACCAATTATAGAGGAAAGGAACAAACTCCAGCAAAAGGTGTTGATATTATAGACGAAGCATTGCCTATTTTTGAGGAATGGCCTCCATTATACATTGTCAATCCACATGGTGTGCCAGTTTTAACAGCAAACATGGAGAATAATCCTGCCATGTGCAAAAGAACGAACGGTACAAAATGCAAGCAGTGTGAATGTCTATGTATTTCTAAAGCTTCAGATATAGATGACATTCCTTGGTTTGCACTTGTAGAGTTGAAATGCTGTGATAATAGTAGTCGCGATGTAGAAAGAAATATTGAGTCGAATCTTCAGAGCGCGATATTCAAACTAAAAGAGCACCATCAATTACTTCGCGATGAGAAAGGAATTATTGAAAAGGGCAAGCATAGATTTTATTGGGTAATTTCCATACCTACAATCAACAAGCCTCCCTTTAGTAGTTTTCTTTGGACTCAAGATTATCTGCTTGCCATAAGTGAGCAATATGATGGAGCACGGATTATTGCTGATAATGAGATTCTAATTGTTGATGGTAGTCAAATAAAAGGAACACATTAACACGGAAGATATGTTAAACGGCTACCACAATGCGACAATCCTATAGCCCAACGGAAAACGAAATGCCCATAGGCGATTTGTATCGTACCACGACAGCCGCAAATTAATGCAGTAAAAATATTTGGCAAAACAAAAAAGAGGACGACCGGAATCATCCTCTTTATCATTTGTTCGATTGTCTGTCTATTATTCAGCTGGCGTCTGAGCGGGAGGCTCCGAAGCGGCGGGCATTTCCATCGCAGCGGCAGGAGCTTCGGCAGTCGGCAAGGCTGGAATGATGCCTTCAACCTCACTCTTAGGAG
>JAEEKG010000010.1 GCA_016282315.1 Clostridiales bacterium
TAAAAATGTTTCGGTATGGTGGGGTTGTGCTCAAGCAGTTCAGACACGGCAAGCATTGAGGCGTTTTTTTTTCCACTGCCAGTTGGCGCCTCAATATAGAACAAGCGCTCCTTCCAGTTTCTACGTGTGTTTATGACAACTTCCATTGCCAGACTTTCACGCAGAAGGTTCAGGTTATGCCCGTTCTGCTCTAGGTAGTCATCTGGATTTATGGTTTTCCCCGATTCCAAATCAGAATAGGTTTGCTTGTTGTAAGTCTTGGTCGTGTGTGCATTACTGATGATTTTTTTTCTTAATTCTTCCGTTATCAAACCATAGTCTTGAAGCATATTTCTCCAATTGTTCATATAATGCGCTGTAGCTAAATAATCGGATGTCGTTAGCAGAGAATAGAGCAGTTTTACGAGGAGAAATAACGGGAAGCCCAACTTCTGTTCGAAAACGGTCTCGTTAAACCAACAGAACAGCGCATTTGCATTTGAGTTCCCAAGATAGTTCTCATGGAAACTCTCTATTTCATCATCGTTCATTGATAAGTTGAGACAATGTATATAGGGCTTGAGGGCTTCAATGTCTGGCCTGACGACAATCTCTTTGTTTTTATACTCGCACCATATTTCTTCGCTTTGACAACTGTCAATAAGGGGACTGTGATGCTGTTTGATAGGGAAACTCATGTATAAGACGACGTTGGACAAGAATATCTGTTCCTCATCTGAGAGTTCCATTGAGATAAACTCCGAGAAGAACGACGCAAGATAGAGATAGGCACTGATGATGGAATGTTGCGATTCAAAATGATGGTCTACGTGTTGTAATGGTCGGGCAAAGTTCTTCATCCTGTTGTTTTGAAATTTGTGATTTATCTTGCCCAAATCGTGAAAGGCTATTGCTCGCCAAAACCATTTCTTTATAGTTTCAGCGAGCGCTCGCCTGTTAGTTAGCCTTGATGGTATCGAATCATTGACAAGGCGTTCGATGATACTTTCCAATCCGTTTGCTTCTTCCAGTGATTGTGCATACGCCATAGTCAAGGCCGAATGTTCGGATAGTAATTCGGGAGCTCTGCCCATTTGCCCTTCTTTAGGCAAATGGGCAAAATAGTACTCGCTTTGTTTGCCTAACAGTCGATTGAAAAAAGCCTTGTCGTATCTTTCCATCATCAGTACATTTGAATGACCTCAGAATTGTTCAGTGAATAGAAATTTCCGGCTCCACTCATGTCCATCTCTTTACTAAAAGTGGCATTGGAATAAACAAAGTCAGCATAGTTATACTGATATAATTGTTCGTCAAATCCAATTGGGAGTCTTTCAAAATAGACGTATACTATTTCCTTTGCAGTTGCATTGAACATAGACATAGAACGGACAATATGTTTAGAAACAGCTTCCGTTTTCGCAAAGAGAGATACAATCTTATAATTGCCATTAGCCAAGAAGCGGGTGAAATTGTATTCTTGTACGTTCTCCCACCATGCGGAAAAATCGTTTTTCCCCATATAGGGAAGGAATTCTGCCTCATGCTTCACAATCCGCTCATATACAGTTCTCTCTAACTCTTCGTCAATGTCCAAAAGCAAGTAGCATCGATATGATGGCTTTATTAGAATTTGTTCACGAACAATCAGATTTCCCCCTGCTTCACTACTTGCAAAACCGGTTCCGTTGTTATATGCAACAACATCCTTTGTGAAGTTTCCGTTGTCGCTGCCCAAGGGGGCTATGCCAACCTTCAAGTGCTTGAGCTTCTGATAGTATTCAGGAAAAGCACCATTTTTTTGGTATCCTTGCAGACCTGCAATAGCTCCAATAATACCGAGCAGGGCAGGCCTATGGAGCATATTGTAGGTCAGATAAATACCATCGTTGATGTCGGGCTTTTTGAAGAATCCCATTTCAGCCTTCAAGTCAAAGGATATGAGTTTTTGATTTGACTTCATATTACAAGTCATTTAGCTCTGTTTTCTCTGGAAGATTTACCAAATTGCATATTTGTTCATTGTAGAAAACAGCAATGCTTTCTATTTCGTCGGAGATTTTTTCCACTGCAATTTTCAGCTTGGCGAAATCATAAACACATTTTCCGTTTTCCTTTTTGTCTTTCAATATAATTAAATTGGTGAAGTTCGGGAAAACAATTCTCGATTGCTCTTTCAGCTGAACCCATACCAATAGTTCATTTTCGCATCCAGCCTTCGAGGCAGAATCGTACCAAGTTGCTCCACGACGCATAGCCTCTTTCAGTTTTGAAACATCATCATCGCTTAGTTTTTTACAATCAGCTCCGGCTAATGACGTTATTTCACGCAGGTTTTGGGGATTAATGGAAAAATGGTGCAAATAGTGACCTTCTTCTAGTCTTGCCTGCCGGCCAATTGTCGTCATCCCCTTTTCAGCATCAGGATCGTTTGATTTGTTGCTAAATGGTGAGGTTATTTGTTCGTTGTATATTTGATTTTCTGGCCAAATATTAACTGCATGATTTACCTGTACAGGACCATGCACTGAGATATTTGTCTGTCCTGCAAATGTGGCTCCAAAAAGTCTGATATCAATGCATGAAAGCAAGTTCTTGGAAACTTCTTTTTTGTTTTTATCAGCATTTTTATTGAAATGCTTCTTGTATGCCTCATCCAAGGAAATCGGGTTAAGATTTTCGTTTAAGGTCTTGAAATAGAAAATAGTATCCTCTGGATACGCCTCTTTCAAATAGTTTTTTACTGTGAACTTGAATGCTTTGTCTGTGGCATAAACGATTCCACTGGGCAATGTTCGTGGCTGTCCAGAGAAGTCTGCATTGTAATTCGCATTGACGGCCTTGACGATAGCACAGCCGAAAACTCTGTTTTTAAATTCTGACATATTTATTACCTCCTGATAATTAATTGTTGTTATTTGTATCTTCCTTTTTTGTGTAAATAGTACATTGACTGAAGCATCCTGCCAAAAAGTATTTCAGTAAGGGCTTCATATCGACATTTTCTTCGTATGTGAGTACTTGCGCAGAGAGCATTTCAAAGTTTCCTTTGTAAACGCTGATATCGTGTTTGTACACAGCAATTGTTTGCGCGATAGCATCTTGCAATTGTCCAGATTTGCTTTTTTGCAAATAAGGCTCAAGCATAGCGTAAGTTTTGTTGCTTGCCACACTTCTATCAATCAGGTAGGAAGCTAATTGCCCTGCGCCAAAGGCGAATTCCGCAGGTGTTTCGATGTCAGAATCCCCTTTTGCGACAGTCTTCATCTTTGTCAATAAGTCTGTTACATTTGATGCCATAATAGTTTCTTTTTCTTTAATATTGTTGAATAAATAGTATATGCTAAACCAGATGTTGATTTTGGTTTTGACGATGTTGTTGTACTCGCATCTTGTTTTTATTTCATCGTGTTGAATGTTCGATAAGATGGAGTAGAACATCATGTCGTCAAACATAGCTGCCGTTATGGCGTTAGACTTCGATTTGTATATGTAGTCATAAAAAGCTTTTTGATATTTCAAGATGAGTTGCCACATCATATCGCCACCTGGTATATATTCAGGTTTGATTTCTTCAAAATATTTAGTTATGTAATTGTTCTCTTTAATTTTCACAAGAGCATTATTGAAAAGGTAGCGTACCACAATCCGTTCAAAATCAAACACGTTGTCAATTCTTTCGTCTTTGTCTTTTTCGAACACATCTCCCTTTTTATAACCGGCATCCGTCACATTTTTTATGATGATGGTAGAGTCGAACCGATAACGAAAAAGAGGTACGAAATCGAAATCATTCAAGACCATCCCGTCTTTTGTGTTACGATAGTTCAAAAGGTAGTAGTTAGAGAGTGACTTCTCGTTAGTCTTATCAAAAAACCGTTTGAATAAATCCCTATAATGAAGAGGTTCTAAATCCTCATTGTATATTTTGATAATCCTATTGTTAATTTCTTTTTTATCAACAACGACTGGCAGTGGGTTAGGAAAACATTTACGTTTCCACATCTTTTCAAATACATTTAGAGTGAGTGCATCCGCTTTTGAAAACCGGTAACTGACACCTTTTAAAAGTGAACTTGTTTTGTGTGAAGTAAACATCTTTTTGGAACTGTATGAAGTTAGAAAACCAAGTATACCGTTCCCTGCTATCTCTTCTCCGTTCAAAAGGCTTTCCTCTATGTATTTGTTGTGCATTTGTTCCTGATCTTCAACAGGAATACTTCTCAAAAAAATCTTGAGGTAGTCTTTCTCCGTTAAAAATTGATATTCTGGCAATTCTGCCACCTTACCCAATATTGTTGTTATTTGTTCATAAAATGATTCCAACTGTTTAGTGTACCTAAAGGGTTCATTTGAATTCTCAGAAAACAGGTCTTGGCCTTTTGCCGTGTTTAGCTTGTAAATCGAGATGGCGTTCTTCTTGTATTCGCCCAACCTTCCCATTACAACTTCCAGGCGTTTTTCTCGAATTAGTCGGTTCTTCTGCAATTTAGTTGAAGAGGATATGTTCTAACACAAGTTTGTTTTTCAGTAATTCGAGTCCAGCCCTTCCATACATGCTCCTCTTCACTACCTTAAGTTTGTTTACGAATCCTTCCGTCATACCATTGGTGATA